>DLGU01000186.1:0-489 GCA_002482865.1 Porphyrobacter sp. UBA7686 | reverse complement strand
GCTGAAGAGGCTGAGGCGGCTGAAGAAGAAGAACGTCTGCGCGCTGAAGAGGAAGATGAAGGCATCTCCCCCGGCGACGAATATGACGCCGAAGAAGAAAGCGGCGAATCCCTCGCCGAAGATTTTGCCGAAAACGGCGTCGAAGAAGTCGACACCTCCGACAAGGACGATGTCGCCACTTTCGAGGGCGGCGCATCTGACGACAATTCGGGCGACGAAGACGGTTCGGACGACGACGCCGACAATGGCGATGATGACCAGAACGGCGAAGAGAACGCCGATGGCTCAGATCAGGACCGCGGCCGTGGTCGCCGGGGCCGTCGCCGTCAGGGCAGCAAAGGCGGCGACAACGGCGCCAATAGCAAGGGGGGCCGCAGCCGCGCCAAGCAGGTCGACGAAGTGCGCGCCAAGCGCATGGCACTGCGTCGCCGCTACAAGATTCAGGACGTGATCCAGCGCCGCCAAGTGCTGCTGGTGCAGGTCGTCAAG
>DLGU01000169.1 GCA_002482865.1 Porphyrobacter sp. UBA7686 | reverse complement strand
CAAGAAGCCGCCGCATCTCTACCGCGACGAAAGCGAGCAGAAGTACTGGCAGTCCGTCCGGCAGAGCCCGAAGCGCACCGCCCGCGAAATCCGCGCTGCGTTCCGTGACGTCGACCGGCGGTTGGCCGCAGTGGAAACCCACTATGTCAGCAGCAACCCGCGCCTGACGGCCGAGATCGAGCGGCTGCGCTAAGCCCGAACACACGCAAGGGGGACAAAAGGATATGGAAGGTTATCTTGCCTTGATGATCCCGATCATCGCGATGATGATCCCGATCGTCGCCATCTGGACCAAGCATCAACAGAAGCTGGCGGAGATGCAGATTGGCTCCACCGCTGAACAGACCGCCGAGAAGGCTGCGCAATATGCGACCCATATCCAGCGGCTGGAAGACCGGGTGCAGGTGCTCGAACGCATCGTCACCGATCGTGGCTACGATATCGCCACCCAGATCGAAGCCCTGCGCGACCAGCGCCGGGTGGATGAGGGCGGCGCGGGCGTGCCGCTCGGCCTCGAGAAGAAGGAGCGCGTGTGATGCCGCATGATCCGAGCTTCATCGTCGCCATCGTGATGATCTGCACCGGCGGCTGGCTGATCAACAACTGGATCCGCGCCAAGCACGGCTATGCCCTCGAAGACGAATGGGGCGGCAAGACCGAACGCAAAGAAACCGCAGAATCGCGGGCCGAGACGGAACGGCTGAAGGCCGAAAACCGCGAACTGCACGGCAAGGTCGAAGCGATGCAGGACCGGCTGGTCGTGCTGGAAAAGATTGTCACCGACCGTGGCTACACGCTCGCCCAGGAAATCGAAGCGCTGCGCGAAGTGCGGACTGAGGACCACGGCACGGGCGTCCCGCTCGGTATTGCGAAGAAGGAGCGCGTGTAATGGAGAATTTCGACGCTTTTCTCCCGTATCTCGGCTGGATCATCGGCGGCGGCTTTACGCTCGGCGCGCTCGGGATTTTGGCCTCGTTCCAGACCACCCGCATGAAAATCAAGAACGGTTATCCGCTTGAAGGCATGTGGGGCCAGTCACTGAAACCCGGCTCGGACAAGGAGACCGCACACCGCGTCACCCTGCTGACCCAGGAAAACGCCGAACTGCGCGCTGAACTCGGTGCGATGAAGGACCGGCTGGTCAATGTCGAACGGATCGTGACCGACGGGGGCTACCACCTCGGTGCGGAAATCGATGCGCTGCGGGATCGCGCCCTGTCCGGTCTCAAGGACAAGGGGGAAGCGTGATGGCCGAAATGGTTCTGATAGCGATGACCATCGTCGCGATCGTCCTGATCACGGGGCTGACGCTGAACGGCATCGTCGACAAGGTGATGCAGGGCAAGCACCTGCGCCATGACGCTCGGCCGCCTGCCGACCCCCACACCACCGGCATCCGCGAGATCGCTGAACGCCAGCAGATGATCGAAGACCGTCTGCGGGTGCTGGAACGGATCGCCACTGACCGGGGCAGCCTGCTGGCGGACGAGATCGAGGCGCTGCGCCGCGATACCCTCTCGCTGGCCCCCGCACAGCGCCAGACTGAGAATGTCGCATCATGAGCAGTTGGGCAATCGTCGCGCTGGTCGCAATTGTAATCTGGGGGATCGTCGAATCGATCCGGGCCCGGGCTGGCATCATCACCGACGAGGACGGCAACCAGAAGGTCGTGGCCCGCGAAGATGGCCGCAGCCTGGCCGAAATCGAAGCCGCACGGCGCGAGGTGAGCGAGCTCAAGGAACGGGTGAAGGTGCTCGAACGCATCGTCACCGACAGCAACACCGGCGATGCGCGCGTGACGGCGCAGATCGCTGCCGAAATCGAAGCGCTGCGGGCCCTTCCGCAGGCGAAGGAGGAACAGCGCAAATGATCACTCCGCTTCTCGACCCTTCCGTGATCACCGCCACGTCCGGCCTGATCGCGATCATTGTCATCGCCGCCGCGCTGCTGCGTGGCTGGCAGGGCTGGCTTGACCTCAAGCGGCAGGAGCTGGACCGCAACGCCCACCACCCTGCGGCTGCCGACGGTTCCAGCATCGGCACCGCCCGGATCGAACTGGCCGACCTCAAGGAGCGCATCCGCAAGCTGGAAGCCATCGCCAGCGGGGTCGAATTGTGAGCACAGCCCGCAACACTGCGACGCAGGCGGGTATCGGTCTCGGCACAGCGATTGCAGTGGCGATCAGCTGGAGCGTGAACCAGTCGATCATCTGGGCAATCGTCCACGGCTTCTTCAGCTGGTTCTATGTGATCTACTATGCGCTCACCCGGCCCGGGGGGCTGAGCGGGTAATTGCTCGGAACTGCCTCCTCCCAACCCCGTTCATGCTGAGCTTGTCGAAGCATCGCCCTTTCTTCTAGGGCAATTGCGCAAAAGTAGAGCAGCCCTTCGACAGGCTCAGGGCGAACGGAGTTAGTAATTGCGCACCCTTTCCGATATTCTCGAGGAGTATGAATTCCTCGAAGGCGACGAGCGTTACGGCCTGCTAATCGAGCTTGGCCGCACGCTCGAACCCATGCCTGATGCGCTCAAGACTGATGCGACACTGGTGCGCGGGTGTTCGGCGGCGGTGTGGGTCTATCCCGCCTCGCAGGAGGAGCAGAAGCTGCATTTCCTCGCCGACAGCAATGCCGCGATCACCAAGGGGATCGTCGCACTGGTAATCGCCGCCGTGCAGGACAGGCCCGCCGCCGAGGTCGCGCAGATGGACGTGATGGGCGCGCTCGCCCCGTTCGATCTCAAGAGCCAGCTATCGAGCAACCGCACCCAAGGCGTGCCGAACATGATCGCGCTGGTGAAGGAACATGCCGCGCGGCTGGCGGCTGCCTGAACGGTTGGCGGCACCCGGCTGCCGACGTAAGTTGCGAGGGGGTGCGGCTGCATCGCGCGAGTCGCCCTTGGGGGGAAACCAGCATGTTGACCGATGCGAAACCCGTTTGCTTTGTGCTTGCCGCCGATCTGCCCAAAGCGCGGGCCTTCTACACCGAAATTCTTGGCCTCACCGAAACGGGTGAGGATCCCTTTGCGATCAATTATGATCTGGCTGGCACCCTGCTCCGGCTCACCAAGGTCGAGGGCCACGAGCCCAACCCCCACACCGTGCTCGGCTGGCAGGTCGACGACATCGGCGCTGAAATCGCAGCACTTGCGGAAAAAGGCGTGGCGTTTGCCATCTACGAAGGCTTCGGACAGGACAGGGACGGGGTCTGGACTCACCCCGGATCAGGCACCAAAATCGCATGGTTTCACGATCCCGAAGGTAATAACCTCAGCCTGACGGAGCTTAGGGGCTGATGCATGCCTAAAATGACGGTACAGGCGGAACACGAGTGAGCCAAAAGGTCGTCCTTTGGTGCATGGTCGTCATGGGGGCGGCCCTTTTCGCCAGCTATCCGCTGAGCCTTCTCGGCTGGGAAGTCGCTGCCGGAGTCGCCTTCGTCATCGCCATGCTGGTGGCATGGATAGCGGCTGCGACGGGCTTCATCGCTAAACTCTGGAGAGGATAGCAAGCCTTAGAGGTTGCGGCCCACAGTCTCGAAGCCGTCACCGCCCGCGCCGACGCTGTCACGCACCACCGCCAGCCCTGCTTCCTTCTGCGCCTTGAGCTCGGCCTTCAGCTTGGCCGGATCACGCGCAAAGACGAAGCCGAAGCTGACACCGCCCTCTTTGCCAATGGTCGCATGGTGGAGCTTGTGCGCCTGCACCAGCCGCTTGGCGTAGCCCTTGCGCGGCACCCACTTCCAATAGCGTTGGTGCACCAAGCCATCGTGAACCAGCGTGTAGATCACCCCGTAAAGCGTGATCCCGACCGCAAACCACCACAGCCAATCCCAGTAGAGTGAGCCGTAGATATACATCGCGGCGTTGATCGTGCCGAACACCACCGCGAACAGGTCGTTCTTTTCCAGCACATTGTCATGCGGCTCGTGATGGTCGCGGTGCCAGCCCCAGCCCCAGCCGTGCATGATGTACTTGTGCGCATACCACGCGAACAGCTCCATGCCGATCAGCGAGGATATCACGGTCAGGAAAATTGCGAGCCAGCTCATGCAGGCACCTTCTCAATCAATTCAACGCAGCCCACCCCGGCCCGGCGCGCACGTGGCAGCGCCCACCACGGCACATCGGGGCGACGGTGGTGTTCGAGATGATAGCCGAAATGGAAGCACGAGGCGAGGCTCGCCATCGTACCGAAATCCTCGCTACGGGTGTTGTGGCGGTCAGCAAAGTCCGTTGCATCCTCGACAGGCGCATGGCGGTGCGGGCGGAAGGTGCCGAAGTAGAACAGCTGGAGTGATGATCCCAGCGCAGGCAGTCCATAAAGCAGCACGATCTGGACCATCGGAATATCCAGCACCAGCCAGTAGATGCCGACCACGGTGTGCACAAACAGGATCGAGCGCCAGCCGAAATAGCGCCGGAAGAAGGTGCCGTACCAGCGCAGGAAATTGCCCGGATTGTGCTCATCGAAATCAGGATCGCCCGGACGGCCGGCCAGCTTGTGATGATCGAAATGCGCATCGCGCAGCTGCTTCCATGCGAACCCCGCATACAGCGCCAGCAGCACCGCGCCGATTGCTCCGTTGATGCGCGGCTGACCGGGCACGAGTGTCCCGTGCATCGCATCGTGACAGACAATGAACACGCCGACCGAAAGCCAGCACTGCACTGCTGCGAGCCCCAGCGCGAAAGGCCAGTTGCTCCAGGTCAATTCGAAAACGAACATACCGTAAGCGTGGATGCCCAGCCAGCTCCCGGCTATCGCTAGCGCCAGCGCGAGGCCGATGGCGCTCTGCAAGGTTCGCTTGGGCAGCGTGAAGCCGGGGGCAAATTGCGGGTTCATCGAACGAAGGATACGCACGGGCAAGCCATGCAGATGCGTATAGACCGCGCGGCCCCTAAGGCAATTGCGTTTGCGCGAAGGTTCATCGCGCACAACAAAACGCCGGCGCCCTTTGGGACGCCGGCGTTTTGGTTGCAAAGCTTTGCTGCTCAGTCCTACCGTCGCCGGACCAGATTGAGGATCGCCAGCAAGATAATCGATCCCAGCAGCGAAACGGCTATCGCGCTCAGGCTGAGATCGCCGCTGAGGATGTTACCGCCGCCGATCAAGGGATTGAGAAGAAATCCGGCGAGCAGCGCGCCCACAATTCCCACGACAACATTCATCAGAATACCGCCGCCGCCGCCGACCAACATGCTGGCGACCCAGCCGATCAAACCGCCGACGATCAAAAGGATTATCAAGTTCATTTCAGTTTTTCCAATCTGTATCATGACGGCGGAATGTCAGCGTCGCTTGGTCGATCCTATTGGCCAAGTCTGGCGCGCCGGGGCCGCCAGTGACATCCATCCTGCCGACAAATGAGCCGCTCAGAGATTGAGCACTGCGCTCAATTCGTGACCTTATCGACGGCCTCCTCGGCAGCTGCGCCGACTTGCTCGGCAGCATCGCCGACCTGTTGAGCGGCTTCGCCAACGGCAGCGTCCTTGGACGCTTCGGAGTTGCTCATCTGCGAGAATACATACAGCGCCGCTACGGCGATCAGAACCAACACGACCAACCCGACCCACTTGGTGCCGCCGCCAGAACTTGGCCGGTCGGAGACGATTGTCGTGGTTGTGTGAGTGTTGCCTTCAGGCGTGCGCGTTTCAGTGATGCGTTCTTCGGTCATCTCGTTTTCCTAACTGGTAATACGCAATCACCCACGGACATTGCTGCCCGAATTGCAACATCACTTGTTAGGAACCGAACGTAATCAGCGCGGCCAACGGGCACGCCTTCCGCGCCCTCACTCCCCCTTGGGGAAGAAGAATTCGCGCAGATGTTCGCCGATGCGCGCGGGGCGGAGGGTTTCGGCATCGATGCAGCACCAGCTCGATTGCACTTCGGCCAGCACCTCTTCGCCGCGCTTGATCAGCGTGGAGTAGAATGCCCGTGCGCCGTTGAAGCGTTCGAGCACCGTCTGCGCGATCACGTCATCTTCAAGGAAGGCGGGTTTGCGATAGGTGATCTCGTGCTTGAGCGCGACCCACGCCTTGCTAGCCACATCCTCAGCCGGAGCAATCCCGCGCCAATGCGCCAGCACCGCGTCCTGCACCCAGTTGAGGTAACGGGCGTTGTTGACGTGGCCCATGAAGTCGATGTCACCCGGTTGGACGATGATCGGGTGAAGAAAGGCCACGGCGGGGGATTCGTTTGCTGACATGGCTGTAAGCTAGCGCAAGATTATGACAATTTCTACCAAGGCGTGTCGATGAATTGCCGCAATCTTGCCACGGCTCGGCAATCGTGACTATTGGGCCGCACTTTCACCCCCGAATAATGGACCCGATCATGGCAAGCCGCCCTCGCACCCTCTACGAAAAGATCTGGGACGCGCATGTCGTGGAGACGCGCGATGACGGGACGGCGCTGATCTATATCGACCGCCATCTGGTGCACGAAGTGACGAGCCCGCAGGCTTTCGAGGCGCTGAAAGTGGCTGGCCGTCCGGTGCGGCGGCCCGAATTGACCCTGGCAGTGCCCGACCACAACCTGCCGACAACCGCGCGGATTGATG
Source organism: Porphyrobacter sp. UBA7686 (assembly GCA_002482865.1). Classification (GTDB taxonomy): domain Bacteria; phylum Pseudomonadota; class Alphaproteobacteria; order Sphingomonadales; family Sphingomonadaceae; genus Erythrobacter. The sequence continues at coordinate 20,824 of DLGU01000169.1, read as the reverse complement.
CCAAGGGCGCGCCGGTGCCCATCGCCGATCCCGAAAGCGCAGCGCAGCTTGCCGCGCTCGAAGTCAACGCACCCGCGTTCGGCATCCGCTACATTCCCGCGACCGCCAAAGAACAAGGCATCGTCCATGTGGTCGGGCCGGAACAGGGCTTTTCGCTGCCCGGCACGACCATCGTCTGCGGCGATTCGCACACCGCCTGTCATGGCGGGCTCGGCGCGCTGGCGTTCGGGATCGGGACGAGCGAAGTCGAACATGTTCTGGCGACGCAGACGCTGCTGCTTCAGCAATCGAAGCCGATGGAAGTGCGCGTCGAAGGCGATCTTGGCCCCGGCATCAGTGCGAAGGACCTGATCCTCCACATTATCGGGCGGATCGGCGCAGCGGGCGGTTCTGGCTACGTGATCGAATATCTCGGGGCCGTGTTCCAGCGGATGACGGTCGAGGAACGCCTCACGGTCTGCAACATGAGCATCGAGGCTGGCGCGCGCGCTGGTCTGATCGCGCCGGATGACACCACCTTCGCCTACATCAAGGGCCGCCCCATGGCCCCGCAAGGCGCGGAATGGGACGCGGCGGTTGCGTATTGGCGCACCCTCCATTCTGATGACGGCGCAATGTTCGCCAAGTCGGTCACGATCAACGCTGCCGATGTGGAGCCGAGCGTCACCTGGGGTACCAGCCCGGAAGACGTGGTGCCAATCGGCGGGCGCGTGCCCTCGCCTGAAGATTTTGCCGACGAGTCCAAGCGGGTCGCTGTGCAAAAGAGCCTCGATTACATGGGCCTTGTCCCCGGCACCCCGATGACCGAGGTGCCGATCGAAAACGTGTTCATCGGCAGCTGCACCAACAGCCGGATCGAAGACCTCCGCGCTGCAGCCTCGATCCTCAGGGGCCGCCACAAGGCGGGCAACGTCCGCTGGGCGATCGTCGTGCCGGGCTCCGGTCTGGTCAAGGCACAGGCCGAGGACGAGGGCCTCGACCGCATCTTTACCGACGCGGGCTTCGAATGGCGCGAGCCGGGCTGCTCGGCGTGCCTCGGCATGAACCCTGACAAGGTGCCGCCGGGCGAACGCTGCGCGTCGACCAGCAACCGCAATTTCGTCGGCCGGCAAGGCCCGGGCGCGCGCACGCACTTGGTCTCCCCTGCCATGGCCGCCGCTGCCGCTGTCACCGGGCGGCTCACCGACGTGCGCGAACTGGTGTGACGCCAGCCCCTTGAAACCCCGCCGCGTGAGGCGCAAGGTAACATCATGACCGACAAGCCCAAATCGAACACCACCCGCAACGCCGCGATTGCTGCTGCCGGTGCCATCGGATCGGCAGCCATTGCTGCCGCGCTGCTCTATACGAACAAGCGCAAGAAGAAGCCGAACGAGCCGACGCAGCCCGGCCCGATTCCTTCGGGCGAGCCGCCGCAAACAGATTGAGGACAACCGCCCGATGCAACCGCTGACCCGCGTCGAAGGCCGCGCCATCCCGCTCGGCCTCAAGAACGTCGATACCGACATCATCATCCCGGCCAAATGGCTCAAGACCATCAGCCGCGAAGGCCTAGGCGCAGGCGCGTTTGAATCGCTTCGCGCGGAACCCGGCAATGTCTTCGACGATCCCGCTTATAAAGGCGCGCCAATCCTGATCGCGGGCGACAATTATGGCTGCGGGTCGAGCCGCGAGCACGCAGCGTGGGCGATGCTCGACCTGGGCATCCGCGTGGTGATCGCACCAAGCTTTTCCGACATCCATTCGGGCAACGCGGTCAAGAACGGCATCTTGCCGGTGGTGCTGCCGCAGGACGCGGTGGACCGGCTGCTGGAAGTGGCGCGCGAGGGGCTCGAAATCGCCATCGATCTCGAAGCGCAGACCGTCACCACCCCCTATCAGGATCGCTTCACCTTCGACATCGACCCGTTCCGCAAGCACTGCCTGCTCCACGGCCTCGACGAGGTCGGCCTGACCATGGCGCGGGGCGAGGCCATCGGCGGCTTCGAAGCGACGCGTACCGCCGCTCAGCCATGGCTGATGCGCGGCACCGCCGCCTGAAACAGATTCCAAGGGAGAGACACCATGAAAGCCATTCGCACCCACGCCATCGGTGGGCCTGAAACGCTGACCCTCGACGAGGTCGAGACCCCCACCCCCGGCAAGGGCGAAGTGCTGGTCGCGGTCAAGGCCTGCGCGATCAACTATCCCGACGGGCTGATCATCCGCGACATGTACCAGTTCAAGCCGCAGCGCCCCTTTTCGCCCGGCGGCGAGATTTCGGGCGTGATCGAAGCACTCGGCGAAGGCGTCGAAGGCTTCAAGGTCGGTGACCGGGTGCTGGCCGGGATCGGCAATGGCGGTCTCGCCGAGAAGATCGTGGTGCCCGCTGGCCGGATGTTCGCGGTACCGGACGGCGTGCCGTTCGAGAAAGCGGCCTCGCTGTTGATGACCTATGGCACCACCATCCACGGGCTGAAGGATCGCGGGCATATCAAGGCGGGCGACACCGTCTTGATCCTTGGTGCTGCGGGCGGCGTGGGCCTTGCCGCGGTGGAGCTTGCCAAAGCGTTCGGCGCGCGCGTGGTTGCCGCTGTCTCGTCCGAAGCCAAGGGCGAAGTGGCCAAGCAGGCCGGTGCCGATGCGGTGGTGATCTACCCGCGCGAAGCGATGGACAAGGATGCGTCCAAGGAACTCGCCAATGCCTTCAAGACCGCCTGCGGCCCGGACGGCGCAAACATTGTCTATGACATTGTCGGCGGGCAATATTCTGAGCCTGCCCTGCGCGCTATCGCATGGGAAGGCCGCTTCCTGGTGGTCGGCTTCCCCGCCGGGATCGCCAAGATGCCGCTCAACCTCACCCTGCTGAAGTCCTGCGACATCTGCGGCGTGTTCTGGGGTGCCTTCACCGCGCGTGAGCCTGAAGCCTTCCATGCGCAGGTCAACGAGCTGTTCGATCTGATGAAGGCCGGCAAGATTGATCCGCTGGTCAGCGAAACCTTCCCCCTCGCCCGCGCAGGCGACGCCATCGCCAAGCTTGAAGCGCGCGAGGCCGTGGGCAAGCTTGTCGTGACGATGGATTAGTGGGTTGTGGGCGCGGCTTCCCGCTTGAAGCTGCGCCCGCCCGCCTCTATCGCTTGGCGCGGATCGTATCGGAAGGGACCGCAAGCATATGACCGATTTCAAGGATCGCGAACGCGCCGAGGAAGCCAAGTTCGCGCTCGACAATGACACCGCCTTCCGCATCGCCGCGCGCCGCAACCGCCTGCTGGGCGAATGGGCGGCCGGCTTGATGAAGCTCACCCCGGAAGAAACCGACGCCTATCGCAAGGCGGTGGTGCAAGCCGATTTCGAGGAATCGGGGGATGAGGATGTGGTGCGCAAGCTGCTCGGCGATCTCACGGCGGCACAGTCCGATGTCAGCGAAGCCGATATTCGCGCCAAGCTGGAAGAAATGACTGTCGAAGCCCGGCGCCAGCTGTTCGGCGAGGTGTAAGTCATGCCGATGTCCGCTGCGGCGATCGAAGAGGCCATCCTTGCCGCGCTGCCCGGCGCGACGGTCGAGCTGACCGACCTTGCCGGGGATGATGACCACTGGGCGGCCACTGTCACTGCGCCGCAATTCGCCGGTCTGAGCCGCGTGGCCCAGCACAAGCTGGTCTATGCCGCGTTCGGCGGGCGCATGGGCGGGGAACTGCACGCCTTGCAAGTCACCACCGTGGTCCCCACGTAATCACCCAACACCCACCCAAAGCATCAGGGGCGCAACGCACCATGTCCGACGCCAATTCCCGTATCTCCGATCTCGTCACCAGCAATGACGTCGTATTGTTCATGAAGGGTACGCCGCTGTTCCCGCAATGCGGCTTTTCCAGCAAGGCCATCGCCATTCTCGACCACCTCGGTGTGGCGTTTGAAAGCGTCGATGTGTTGCAGGACATGGAAATCCGTCAGGGCATCAAGGCCTTCTCTGACTGGCCGACCATCCCGCAACTCTACGTGAAGGGCGAATTCATCGGCGGCAGCGACATCATGATGGAGATGTTCGAGGCGGGCGAATTGCAGCAGCTGATGGATCAAAGCGGCGTCGCGAAAGCGAGCTAAACACCGCCTTCAGTGCCGCGTACTTACTCAGCGCGCATCACTCACAAAGAAAAAGCGCTCCGCAGGACCAGTGCGGAGCGCTTTTCTTTTTGGGGAGGCGTAACCCGGAGACCAGGAAGGGTCGCACCTCGCTTCGAAGACCATTAGGACCGCCACGTATTATGCACAGTGCGTGCCAAACATAAGACGCCTTTGAAATCCGACGTTTTTCTTATCTGGCCAAGTTGGGTTTGGGCCACGGTTGTAAAGCATCCCGACACCCTGTTCGCCCTGCCTCAATCAGCGAAGCGGCAGGCCCACCAAAACCCGGCAGGAGTGCGCCTTCGCTCTTGGCAAGCGCCTGTCGCAAGGCCATCCTTTGCCGCGATGACCAGTGATTCCAGCCCTCAGGGCATTCCTGCCGCCACCATTATCATCTTCCGCAATGCCCCCAACGGGGCGCCGCCGGAGGTGCTGATGACTGTGCGCTCGCGCAACATGACGTTTGCAGGCGGGATGGCGGTGTTTCCTGGGGGCAGAGTTGATCCGGCGGACTATGCGCTCGGCGAAGAGGTGGCGGCGGCAAGCGGACTCGCGCCCGATGAAGCCGCGCACCAGATCGCCGCCGTGCGTGAAACGCTGGAGGAAACCGGCCTCGCACTCGGTCTTGCCGGTGACATCAACGCCGCCCGCGCGGCCGAGGCGCGCGCGATGCTGGCAGAAACGGGCGCGCTGGCCCCGGTGCTCGAGGCGTTCGGCTGGACGCTCGATCTGGCGCAGATCACGCCGTTCGCGCGCTGGTTCCCCAAGAACGAAGCGATTGCCCGCGTCTATGACACGCGCTTCTACCTCGCCAATCTCGGCACCGGCGCGGTCGATGTGTCGATTGATCATGCGGAAAACACCCACCTGTTCTGGACCAGCGCGCAAGGCGCGCTCGATGCGGCGGAGCGCGGGGAGATTCAGTTGATCTTCCCCACCCGCCGCAACCTCGAACGCCTCGCGCTGTTTGCCAGCTACGAAGAGGCCCGCGCGCAAGCCGAGGCGATTCCGGTGCGCACGATCATGCCGCAGGCGGTGGAGCAGGACGGCAAGCCGTGGCTGACGATCCTCAGCGACGCAGGGTATCCTGTCACCGGCGAATTGCTGGAGAACGTCGCGCGCGGCTGACCGCTGGGGTGGGGCCAGCTCGAATCGCGCGCCTGCCTCGCCCTCGCGGCCTCTATGGTATCGCTATCATTATAGTGAAGCGTCTGTGCATTCGTATTTACTCGGCAATTTCAATATGCCTTTCATATGACTAAGTGAGGCTCTCTCCGATCCTGCGCCAATCGGCTACCACCCGGATTGACTTCCCGCTACAGATTTTCCAACATCAATGTTAGCGTTAGCAAAGACGCAGGGGTCTGGCGGGCAGGACCGTCATGGGAGAGGGAAATGAGTCGCACACGGGCTTGCCTTGTCGCGGGGCTTTTGGCCTCGGCCATGGTCGCGTCGGCCGCTTGGGCGGAAGCGCCGCAGACACCCGCGCCAGCCGCTGCTGAGACGATCGCATCTGTGGCACCGGGCACAGCCAATCCGTCGATCTGGCCCGCCTACGAATACCCCGTCCCCACCCGCCCCGAGCACGAGGCACGGATAGCCGCGCTGATGGCCCGCATGACGATCGAGGAAAAGGTCGGGCAGTTGGTGCAGGCCGATCTGTGCTGCGTCACGCCTGATGACTTCAGGACATACAAGCTCGGCTCGCTGCTCGTCGGCGGCAATAGCGGCCCCAATGGCAACGACCTGTCCCCCGCGCCCGACTGGCTGAAGGCAGCGGACGATTTCTACCTCGCCTCGGTCGACAAGTCGGACGGGGGCGTGGGCATACCGATGATTTGGGGCATCGACGCGGTTCACGGTCATTCTAACATCATTGGCGCGACGATCTTCCCGCACAATATCGGGCTTGGCGCGATGCGCGATCCGGCGCTGATTGAGCGGATCGGCGCGATCACGGCCAAGGAAATCCGGGTCACCGGGCAGGAATGGACCTTTGCGCCCACCGTTGCGGTACCGCAGGATTTCCGCTGGGGCCGCGCCTACGAAGGCTATTCCTCCGACCCCGAGATCGTCGCCTCCTATGTCGGCGCGATGGTGCGCGGATTGCAGGGGCCGCCCACGGGCGACAATCTGCTGGCGGGGCCGTACGTGATCGCCTCGACCAAGCATTTCCTTGCCGACGGCGGCACCGATAACGGCGTCGATCAGGGCGACAGTTCGGTCAGCGAGGAGGCTTTGCGCGACATTCACGGCAAGCCCTATGGCCCCGCGATTGCCGAAGGCGTTTCCACCGTGATGGTCAGCTTTTCAAGCTGGCAGGGCGTCAAGATGACCGGCAACCGCTCGCTGATCACCGGCGTTCTCAAGGAGCAGATGGATTTCGGCGGTTTCGTCGTTTCTGACTGGAACGCCCACGGCCAGGTTGCAGGCTGCACCAATGACGCCTGCCCGCAGGCGCTGATGGCGGGCCTCGACATGTATATGGCGCCCGATACGTGGAAGCCGATCTACGATGATCTGCTGGCGCGGGCGAAGTCCGGCGCGATTCCGATGGCGCGGATCGATGATGCAGTGGCGCGGATTTTGCGGGTCAAGGCGCGGCTCGGTCTGTTCGAGGCGGGCAAGCCGTCCGACCGCCCCTATTCCGGCCAATATGAATTGCTCGGTGCGCCCGAACACCGTGCGGTTGCGCGCGAGGCGGTGCGCAAGTCGCTGGTGCTGCTCAAGAACGAGGGCGTGCTTCCGCTCGCTCCGGGCAAGCGGCTGCTGGTCGCGGGCGACGGGGCAGACGACATCGCGCGCCAGTCAGGCGGCTGGACGCTCACCTGGCAAGGCACCGGAATCGACAACAGCCACTTCCCCGGCGCGACCTCGGTCTGGGGCGGATTGAAGCAAGCGGTGGAGGCAGGCGGCGGCAGCGCCGTGCTCTCGCCCGATGGCAGCTACATTCAAAAGCCCGATGCCGCCGTGGTGGTGTTCGGCGAAACCCCCTATGCCGAGTTTCAGGGCGACCGGGCGGCCTTGGTGCTCGATCCCCAACTGACCGCGCCCTACGCGACGATGCGCAAATTGCAGGCCGAGGGCATTCCAGTGATCGCCGTTATGATCACGGGGCGGCCGCTTTATGTGAACCCCGCACTCAACACCGCTGATGCCTTCGTTGTCGCATGGCTTCCGGGTAGCGAGGGTGGCGGGGTGGCCGATGTGCTGGTGGCCGATCGCGCGGGCAAGCCGCGGTTCGATTTCACCGGCACCCTGCCCGCTGCCTGGCCGCGCACCACGCTGCTGAGCGAAGGGGCGCTGTTCCCGCTCGGCTTCGGTCTCAATTACAGCGCGCAGGCGGGTGACTGGGCGATGCTGCCCGAACTCGACACCCAAAGCCTGACGGGCGATAGCCGGGTGTGGTTCAACGCGGGCACCCCGGCAGCGCGTTGGTCGCTGATGCTGACCGGCACCAACGGCGAAGTCGAGACGCGCGTCACCACCCTCCCCGCCGAAGCGCTGGGCGGACGGATGCGGGTGACGGCTGAGAACTACAAGGTGCAGGAAGGCGCCAAGCGGTTTGCGATCACGGGCGGGAATGCGAGCGTGCAGCTCGGCAATCTCGATGGGGTCGATGTCGCGCGCGAGGCCAATGGCGATGTCTTGCTGCTGGTAACGCTGCGCAGCTGGCACGCACCTGCCAAGGCAAGGATCGGTGCGACCGGCCCCGGCAGCCGCGGGTTTGCCGAGATCGCTCTGCCGGTCAGTGATGACTACATCCGCTATGGCATCCCGCTCAAATGCCTGCGCGACAAGGGCGCGGACGTTGCGAAGCTGACCCGGCCCTTCGTGCTCGAGACCGAGGGCAAGGCTGATTTCGCTATCGCCGAAGTGCGGTTGGGGAGTGATGCGCAGCAGGTACTGCCGTGCCGCTGACGCGCTGACGGTATTGGACTGGGGAACAAGCAAGCAAGCCAACAAGGCTGCATCAAGGGAGAGACCAATGAAACGCTTTGCTATGGCATCGGCATTGAGCGTTGCGGCGCTTGGGCTGGCATCCGCCACGCTGGCGCAGGCCCCGCAATCACCTGCTCCTGTCACCAGGCCGCTGCCGGTCGGCACCTGCATCAATATGGGCAACACGCTTGAACCAATGACCGAAGGCGCATGGGGCGGTGCTCCGGCCCGCAAGGCCGATTTCGAACGGATCGCCGCCGCCGGTTTCGACACCGTGCGCATCCCGGTGCGCTGGCACAACAAATCGAACGATAAGCCGCCCTACACCGTTGACCCCAAGTGGATGGCGCGGGTGCAGCAGATCGTCGACTGGGCGCTGGAGGCGAAGCTCAACGTCATCCTCAACAGCCACCATTTCGACCCGATCCATGACGATCCGCTCGTCGTGGCCGCATGGCATGGCGGGGTCTGGAAGCAGATCGCCGCGCGCTTTGCGGGCTATCCCGAAGATACGCTGTGGTTCGAACTCGAGAATGAGCCGCACAAGAACTTCAACCACACCAATCTGCTCGCCACCCTCGCGCCGGCGCTGAAGGAAGTGCGCGCGCTGCATCCGACCCGCGCGGTGATTATCGGCGGGGAGAACTGGAGCGGGATCAAGTCCCTCGAAACGCTGCCGCTGCCCGAAGACCCGAACATCCATCCGACGTTCCACTACTATGATCCGTTCACCTATACCCACCAGGGCGCGGAGTGGACCAAACCCGATATGCCGCCCGTGGGCCGCGTGTTCCCGACGACGCAGGATGCCGCCCAGCTCGCGCGCGATGTGGCCGCGATCCAGACCTATATTGCCCGCACTGGCAAGACCCCGTTCATGGGCGAAGTCGGCGCTTACGATGCGCACATTCCGTTGGCCGACCGGGTGAAGTATCACCGCATGATCACCGATGCCTTTGCCCCGACCGGGATCGGCGTATGCATGTGGGCCTACACCAACACCTTCCCGTTCTATGATCAGAACCAGCGCAAGTGGTTGCCGGGAATGCTGGGCGCGGTGGGCCTGAAGGAACAGAACTAAAGGATGAGGAGCCTTAAGGCCATGAACCGTACGTCGATCACCCTTGCTGCTGGCTCGGCCCTGCTGGCTTTTGCCTTGCCTGCGCTGGCCCAGCTCTCGCCCGAACTTGCCGCGTTCGACGAACAGGTGCCGGGCGATCTCATCAATGATCCGACCCGGATCGATTGGGCGAGCTATGGCGACAGCTTCGAGACCAGCGGGCGGCAAGCGGCCGATATTCCCGGCGGCGGCGCGGCGCGGGTGTTCGATATCAAGGCCAAGGGCGCGTTCCCCTATACGGTCGCCACCAACGTGCCGCTTCTCTCCGAGATCAGCGCGGGCGATCAGGTCACGGTCGGCTTCTACGCCCGCACCGTCAGCACCGAAAGGTCAGACGGCAAGGGGATCATCGGCGTGCGCTTTCAGGAGAACGCCGCGCCCTATGGCGGGTTCGGCGATACCAACGTGCTCGTCGGCGCGGAGTGGGAATGGTATGAGGTGAGCGCGCGCGCGGACAAGCGGATCCGCAAGGCCGATGCCATCGTCGCGCTGCAACTGGCAGGCGCGCGGCAGCAGATCGAGATTGGCCAGGCGATTGTGGTCAAGGGTTCACCCACCATCGTCGCCAAGCAGGTCGCCGCCGCCAAGCCGCAGCCGAGCCTGAAAGACCCGGCCAGCATCGAAATGCCCGATTCCCTGCGCAGCACCGGGCAGCTGATCAATGATCCGATCAACCGTGCTTGGGCGCATGGCGGTGCAGGCGGGAGCTGGCAGGGGCTCGATATCCCCGAAATCTGGCTGCAGAAAGCCACCCGCTTCACCACCACGCAGGTGGGCGAGAACCGCTGGGATCTCACCACCGCGCTCCCGATCATTCCTGAGGTCAAGGAGGGCGATCAGTTCATGGTCGCCGTGGTTGCGCGGACGATCAGCGCGCAGACCGATGACGGCAAGGGCCTGATCTACGCCCGGATGCAGAGCAGCACCCCACCTTACGAAGGCTTTGGCGACAAGGTCTTCAAGATTGGCGACCGCTGGCAGATGGTAAACCTGCCCTTCACCGCTACACGCGGCTTCGGTGCGGGGGATGCGACCATCACGCTCCATTTTGCGGGCGCCGCGCAATCGGTCGAGATCGGGCCGGTCTATGTCTTCAAGACCAACTGACCCTGCCCGCTAACCAGGCGAGAAGGCATAGGGGCCGACCACCAGCCCGGTGAATAGCCCGGCATGGACCGAAGCGAGCGGCTCGACATTGATCGGGCCGCCGATGGCCTGCCATGCACTCTCGCCCGCCATACGCCAGAACACCCGCGCGCTACCGCGATCGAGCGCGAGCTTGAGTTCGATCGGCGCGTCGGTGGTGAGCGGTTGTTCGGCGACGATCACCCCGCTGCTGCCCTGCTCGGCCGCGGTGCGCAGCCGCACAACCAATCGCCCGCGCTCCTTGCCCGCGCTAAGGAAATGGGTCTCGTCCATAAAGGCCAGCAAGCCGGCAAAATCGCCGCTGCGTTCCGGCGTAAAGGCCAGCTGGGTGGTGAATTCTGCACGGTGATGCCGCAGGCGTCGACCGACGAACGCCGGCTTGCCAAGGCTGCCCGCCGCCGCTGGCCCTGCGATCATCCGCAATGCCCCCGCCTCGATCGCGAATTGCGGCATCTGGCCCGGTGTGCGCAGGCCAATCCATTCATCAGACAGAGCGACGTCGAATTCATCGCGCCAGCTTGCCCATGCGGATGCTGGCGATTCGGGCAGGTTCGGCTTGGCCAGCACCATCGGCACCGCCTCCTGACGGTCAAGGAAGCGTGGCCAGCCGTCCTCCCACCTGAGCGGCAACAGGAACGTCTCGCGCCCCATCAGCGTGGATTGCCCGGCGAAGGGACGGGTGGCGAGGAACACCCCCCACCACGATCCGTCATCCAATTGCACAATGTCAGCATGGCCGGTGGCCTCGACGCGGTCAGGCCGGTCAGCGGGGAGATCGCGCTGGGTCAGGATCGGGTTGAACGGTCCGGGGGTATAGGGCCCCGTCACCTTGTACGCGCGGTAGATCGTCTGCGAATGCTGGTCCGCCGTGCCGCCCTCGGCCGTCAGCAGATAGTACCAGGCGCCAATCTTGTAGATGTGCGGCCCCTCCGCCCAGATGGGCTTGGTGCTGGGATCAACCCCGCCATCCACCAGCAAGGTGCGCCCCGGCAGCACTGTCATCGCGTTCGGATCGAACTGTTGCAGCCACAATGCGCGGTGGCCCTCGTATTGCGGCTCGCTCGGAGGCGCGTCGTTATAGACAATCCACGCCTTGCCATCCGCGTCGAAGAACAGCGATGGGTCGATCCCGCCGAAATCGAGCCATACCGGATCGCTCCACGGCCCAGCCGGATCGGTCGCGGTGATGACGAAATTGCCGCCGCATTCGATGCAGGTGTTGACGATCCAGAAGCGCCCATCGTGATGCGTGATCGCCGGCGCAAACAGCCCGCGATTGGTGCCGAGCCCGCTGAAATCGAGCTGCGTTGGGCGGTCGATGGCATTGCCGATCAGCCGCCAATTGACCAGATCCGTACTGTGCAGGATCGGCAGACCGGGAAACCAGCTGAAGGTCGAAGTGACGGCATAGAAATCGTCGCCAACCCGCACGATCGACGGATCGGGGTGGAAGCCGGGCAGCACCGGATTGCGATACGCGCCTTCGGGAACAGGCGTTTCGGCCTCGGTCGATTCGTAAGCGAGATAATCAAACGCGGCGATCACATCACGCGCCGTAGCGACCTCAGCCGTCACCATCAGGGCGAGCGCGCTCACCAGTCCGGTCATCTTGCGTGTCATCCCATTCCCTCCCGATTATCGCTTGCTTTGGGGGCTTGTCGGCCCGTGATTGCGGCTCTATGGTAGCGCTATCACTGCGGAGGGCAAGAGCCAGCAATGGCCGAAAGGATACTGGAAAGTCTGCCGGCGGATTACCGTCAGGGCCATTTCATCGGCCGGGCGCAATCGCCCGATGGGCCGTGTGTCATCGCTATCGAAGGCGGCATGATCCATGATCTGACCAACGTTGTGAGCACCGTCTCCGGTGCCATTGCGCGGCGCAGCTTCAACGGCGGCGCACTGATCGGCCCGATTGAGGACGGATTGCCCCAAGGCTGGCACGTGCTCACCCCCATCGATCTGCAATGCATCAAGGCCAGCGGCGTCACCTTCGCGGTTTCGGCCATCGAGCGTGTGATCGAGGAACGCGCCCGCGGCGATGCCAATGAAGCCGCCGCGATCCGCGCCCAGCTTGAAGACAAAGTCGGCGCCGGGATCCGCGCCGTCGTTCCCGGAAGCGAGGCCGCTGCGCAATTGAAGGCAGCGTTGATCGACGAAGGCATGTGGTCGCAATATCTCGAAGTCGCGATCGGCCCGGATGCGGAGATTTTCTCCAAGGCGCCGGTGCTTTCGGCGGTGGGAACGGGCGCGATGGTCGGGGTGCGATCGGATTCGCACTGGAACAATCCCGAGCCTGAAGTCGTGCTGGTCTGCGATGCGCATGGCGCGGTGATCGGCGCTACGCTCGGCAATGACGTGAACCTGCGCGATTTCGAAGGCCGCTCCGCGCTGCTGCTGTCCAAGGCAAAGGACAACACCGCGAGCTGCGCGATCGGCCCCTTCATCCGCCTGTTCGACGACAGCTTCACTATCGATGATGTGCGCAGCGCAGATGTCGAACTCACCATCGAAGGCCCCGAAGGCTACCGCCTCGAAGGCCGCAATGACATGAGCCAGATCAGCCGCGATCCGCTCGATCTGGTGGCGCAGTGTTTGTCGGAGCACCACTACCCCGATGGATTCGTCTTATTCTGCGGGACGCTGTTTGCGCCGACGCAGGACCGCGATACGCCGGGAACGGGCTTCACGCACAAGGTGGGCGATGTGGTGACGATCCGCTCACACCGGCTGGGCACTTTGACCAACACCGTCACAACTTCGCGCGATGCTCCGGCATGGACGATGGGGATCGGCGGTTTCGTTAGCAACCTTGCCGCACGCGGTCTCATCGACCGGATCTGACGGCACGACACAATTTGACAAGGCGCGCCGGTTAGGGATCATCCGCCGCGTCACTGAGGGATGGGGACAAGTTTTGGACGCGCATTCGAGCAGCGCTGGCGTGCACAGCGCGATCTACCCGAGCCTTATCGGGCGCAAGGTGATCGTCAGCGGTGGCGGCTCCGGCATTGGTGAAGCGGTGGTGGAAGCCTTCGCCCGGCAAGGCGCGGCCGTCGCCTTTGTCGACATTCAGGAAAGCCCCAGCGAACAGCTCATCCGGCGGCTGGCGGATGCCGAAATCCCGCCGCACTTCCTGCGCTGCGACATCACCGATTGCGCTGATTACGGGCTCAAGATCGAACAGCTGATCGCCAAGCTCGGCGGCTGCGACGTGCTGATCAACAACGCGGCGAGCGATGATCGCCATGCGCTGGATGATGTCACCCCGGCCTATTGGGACGAGCGGATGGCGGTGAACCTCAAGCACCAGTTTTTCGCCGCCAAAGCCGTGGTGCCCGCGATGCGGGCGGCGGGCGGCGGGTCGATCGTCAACATGGGTTCAATCAGCTGGCATCTGGGGCTGAAGGATCTGGTGATCTACCAGACCGCCAAGGCCGCGATCGAAGGCCTGACCCGCAGCCTTGCACGGGAGCTGGGGCGGGACAACATCCGGGTCAACACGATCATCCCCGGCAACGTCCAGACCCCGCGCCAGATGCAGTGGTATTCGCCCGAGGGTGAAGCGGAAATCGTTGCCGCGCAATGCCTTGATGGCCGCATCCAGCCGGTCGACATTGCCGCGATGGCGATGTTCCTCGCCTCGGACGATGCGCGCTATTGCACCGCGCACAATTACTGGGTCGATGCCGGATGGAGATGAGCCTGCCGGTCACCGCCGTACTCGCCGCCGACACCTTGCTGGGTGAAGGCGTGCTGTGGGATGCAGAGCGGGCGATTGTGTGGTTCGTCGATATCAAGCGCAAGCGGCTGTGGCACTTTGACCCGGCCACCGGCAGCAACGGCTTTACCGAAGCACCCGAACAGATCGGCTGGGCGATCCCCGCAGACGGGGGTGGATTGCTGTGCGGATTGAAGGACGGGCTCTACATTTTCGCGCCGGAATCTCAAGCTTTCACAAGGCTTTGTGCGGTTCCCGGAGAGCCTGCCACCAATCGGCTCAACGATGCCTGCACCGACCCTTGGGGGCGGGTCTGGTTCGGGTCGATGGATGATGCCGAGGGGGCCAAGTCGGGCCGGTTCTATGTTTTTGACCGCGGCGAGATCCGTCCTGCCGGGCCGAGCGGGATCGCCATCACCAATGGCCCGGCCGTCAATGCGCAGGGCGACCGGATCTACTTCACCGATACCATCGCCCAAAAGATCATGGTCGCCGACCTTTCACTTAGCGGCGTAGGCGAGGCGCGGCTCTTCGCTGATACCGGGGCGCACTTCCCTACTGCCTACCCCGATGGCCCGGTGGTCGATGCCGAGGATCACGTCTGGACCGGGCTCTATCATGGCAGCTGCGTCGCCCGCTTTTCGCCCGATGGCGCGCTGGTCGCGACCATCCCGATGCCCGCACGCGACATCACCAAAATGGCGTTCGGCGGGACAGACCTCAAAACGGGTTTCGTCACTTCCGCGACCAAAAATATGTCCCAACAGGACATGGCCGAGAGGCCGCTCGCCGGGAGCCTGTTTGCCTTCGCTGCGCCCGTCGCCGGGTTTGCGCAGGCCCGCGCGAGGCTGAGCTAATGCACAATTTTTTCAAAGCCTTGTCGCTCACTCTTGCGATAACTTGGCCCGCCACAGCACTTTCCAACCCGGTGCTCGATGCCGGATTTGGCGACAACATGGTGCTGCAATCCGGCGCGCCGCTGACGCTCTCAGGACGGGCAAAACCGGCAACAACCGTGACACTACAGCTGGATAACCGCGCAACAACCACGGAATCCGACGCCAATGGCGCCTTTTTGGCCACCTTGCCCGCGCAATCCAACTCCGGCGCACCGCACACCCTCACGATCAGCGATTCCACAGGCTCAACAACCTATCGCAACATCCTGATCGGTAATGTTTTTCTGTGTGGCGGCCAATCCAACATGGAGCTTTCGGTTGATCGGGCGCTTGACGTCTACAACCAGCTGCGCCTCGCCGCCGATGATGGCATCCGGCTGCTGATGGTTCCCAAGGCCACCGCGCCGGTGCCGCAAGCCCAATTCGCCAGCCCGGTCACCTGGGCGCCGGCGACCAGCGAAACTGTCGCGCCGTTTTCCGCCGCCTGCTTCTACATGGCCAAGGCGTTGCGGCGGAAAGACCCCGCCACGCCCATCGGCCTCATCCATTCCAATTGGGGCGGCAGTGCTGCGCGCGCGTGGTATGATCCGCACGGCGCGCGCGAACGCCACGGGCAAGCCGCGCTCGATCAACTCGCCCTCTACGCCCGCGATCCCTATGCCGCGGCGCAGGCCTTTGTGCCGCAGTGGTTCGACTGGTGGCGGTCACAGGACAACGGGCGTGAGCCGTGGAAAAATCCCGCGCTGCTCGACTGGAAGCCGATCCCGCAATTCTCCTTCTGGAACGAATGGAAGGGCACCGGGCTCGACACCAATCCGCGCGCCAATGTCTGGCTGCGCCAGACCATCACGCTGACCGCCGCACAGGCCAAGGGTGACGGGCAGCTGGCCATCGGCGCGATTGACGATCTCGACCTCACCTTCGTCAACGGCCACCCGGTCGGCTACACCTTCGGCTGGGGGACGGAGCGCACCTACCGCGTGCCAGCCAAGCACCTGAAGCCGGGCGAAAACACCATCCTGATCGCAGCCAACAATATGTGGGACACCGGCGGCTTCTTCGCCGGGCCGGAGCGGCTGCATTTCACCGCCGCCAATGGTGAACGCGTGCCGCTGGGCGCGGATTGGGACTATGCGACCACCAGCGTCACCGACGTTCCCCCGCGCGCGCCGTGGGATGCCAATGCGGGGATCGGGGTGATGCACAATGCGATGATCGCGCCGCTAGGCCACATGACGCTCGCAGGCGTGGCGTGGTATCAGGGCGAGTCCGACGCAGGCCAACCTGCCTATGATGCCAAGCTTGCCAGCCTGTTTGCCGGATGGCGCCGCCAGTTCGGGCCGCAGACCCGGATGCTGGTAGTGCAATTGGCCGATTGGGGCGAGCGCCGCTCTGCCCCGGCCGAATCCGGCTGGGGCCAGCTGCGCGACGAACAACGCCGCGCCGTCGTCGCCGATGCCAATGCCGCACTCGTCACCGCGATCGACATTGGCGAGCCGACCGACATTCACCCCGCTAACAAGAACGATCTGGGCAAGCGGCTGGCCGAGGCCTTCAATGGCCGCAAGCTGCCGATGCCCGAACGCGCGGTGCGTGAAGGCGCGAACGTCGCGGTCAGCTTCACTGGGATCGAAGGCGCGTTGCAGGCGCAGGGCGGGCCCTACCCGCTCGGCGTCGAACTGTGCGAGGCCGCACCCGGCACTTGCCGCTTTGCGCTCGCCAGCCTTGATGGCAGCCGCATGGTGATCGCCGTGCCGCCGGGCATGACGCCCACCCGCGTGCGCTATGCCTGGGCCGATGCGCCGGTGGTCAATCTGGTCGATGGCGGCGGGATGCCCGTCCCCGGCTTCGGCCTCGATATCACGCCGTGAGGCTGACGCGCCGTGAGGCCGTCGCCGGAGCGGCGGGAACGCTGGCACTGGGCAGCGTCCCGGCGCGAGGCGAGACCATTGTTCCCGGCTTCGTCACCCGCGAAGGCACCCGGCTGCTGCGAGCCAACGCGCCTTACCGGATCACCGGCGCGAACCTGTGGTATGCGGCATGGCTGGGCGCGGACGCAGCCTATGGAAACCGCGCGCGGCTCATCCGCGAGCTCGACCGGCTGCAAGCGCTCGGGATCAACAACCTCAGGATTATGGCGGCGGCTGAGGAAGGCCCGCTGAAGAATGCGATCACGCCCGGCTTCACCCGCCCCGATGGCAGCGCCAATGCGGCGCTGTTCGCAGGTCTCGACTTCGCGCTGGCACAGATCGCGAAGCGCGGGATGACGGCGGTGCTGGTGCTGTCGAACTTCTGGGAGTGGTCGGGCGGATTGCAGACCCTGCTCTACCGCGCCACCGGCAGATATATCGACATGGGCGATCCAGCGCATCCGTGGCCCGCCTTCGCCGATGCCACCGCAGCCGTCTATGCCAACCGGGATGCCGTGGCGCTGTACCGCAAGCATATCCGCAGCCTGCTTGCCCGCCGCAACAGCGTGAACGGCGTGGCCTATGCGCAAGACCCGGCGATCATGAGCTGGCAGCTCGCCAATGAACCGCGTCCGGGCGGCAGCAAGGCCGCGATTGCCGCGAACCGCGAGGCCTATCTCGCGTGGATTGCCGAGACCGCCGCGCTGATCCGCGCTGGCGCGCCGCGGCATCTGGTGAGCCTGGGGCAGGAAGGGACGCAGGCGACCAATGGCGATGCGGGGCTGGTCGCCGATGCGCACGCGCAGGTCGACTATGTCACCGCCCATATCTGGCCGCTCAACTGGGGCTGGGTGGCGGGGAGCGATCTGGCTGGCACCTGGCCCGAAGGCCGCCGCAAGGTCGCCGATTACATCACCACCCATGTCGCGATTGCCGAGAGCCTCGGCAAGCCACTGGTGATCGAGGAATTCGGCTTCCCGCGCGATGGCGAGGCCTATGCGCCGGAAGCCGCAACCACCTTCCGCGAGGCCTATTACGGCGTCATCTACGACGCGGTCGAGGCTAGCTGGCGCAGTGGCGGGGTGATCGCGGGGAGCAATTTCTGGGCGTGGAATGGTGAGGCGCGCGCGGCCCATTCCGATTTCCGCTTTGCCACGGGCGACGCCGCCTATATGGGCGACCCGCCGCACGAGCCGCAGGGCTGGTACGGCGTATTCGATAGCGACGCCGGGATGCAGGATCGGATCCGCGCCCACGCCGGTCGCGCGCTCGCAGACTGATCTTACAAGGGTTTCCCGGCGATGGCCGAGCTTATTCTCCAGAGCGGCGCTTGGCACGCGCGGGTGCTGCCGGATGCGGGCGGGCTGATCGCGGCGCTGGCGTGTGGCGACGTGCCAGTGCTGCGGGCGATGCCGCCGGGCTCACGCTCGCCGCTTGATGCCGCGTGTTTCCCGCTGGTGCCGTGGTGCAACCGGATCGCAGAGGGGCGGTTCGCTTGGGACGGCGCGGAGGTGGCGCTTTCGCGCAATTTCCTGCCCGAACGTCACGCGATCCACGGTCATGGCTGGCAATCGGCTTGGGCGGTGGAGAGCCATGACCCCGGTAACTGCACGCTGGTGCATCGCCATGATGGCACAACGCCGGGCTGGCCGTGGGCCTATCTGGCGCGCCAGCAGATCGTGCTGAACGATGCGGGCTGCACGATCACGCTGTCACTGACCAATCTGTCAGAGCGGCTGATGCCTGCGGGCCTCGGGCTCCATCCCTACCTGCGCCGCCGTCCGGAAAGCCGGGTGCGGTTTGCTGCGGCGGGTGTGGTCGTGGTCGGCGCGGACCTGATCCCGACGGGGGAGGCCCTGCCGCCCGCCCATTTCGCTGACTTTGCCGCGGGCGCGGCTCTGCCGGCGGGGCTGATCGACCATTGCTTCACCGGCTGGGACGGCACGGCGAGCGTCACCGATGATTGCGGCACAATCACACTGGCGGCGGAGGGCGCGGGGCTGCTGCATCTCTATGCGCCAGAAGATCCCGCGATCCTCTGTCTTGAGCCGGTCAGCCACCTGCCCGATGCCGCCAATGCCGGAGCGATGCCGCTCTGCGCGCCGGGTGAGACGGTGAGCCTGAGCTTGCGGATCGGCGTCGCCTAGGGCGCGGGCGCGGTCACTCCGGCGGCGGTCTGCGTGACGGGGCGCATCAGGCCTTCATCGTCATAGCTGAGGTGCTCCACCGTCACCGCCCGCCGCCCGAGCGCGCCTTTCCGGTCACCAATGGTCAGCGCAGCGTTGTGGAGAAAGAGATACCACTGGCCTTTGAATTCGGCGATGCCGGGGTGGATGGTGAAGCTCCCTTCCCCCGATCCGGTCAGCTCCCCCCGGTAGGTCCACGGCCCATCCAGCGAGGTCGCGGTGGCATAGGATACCCGCTCGTCGGTGTGCGTGGCGCGGTCCAGTGAGGCGTAGGTGAGGTAGTAGAGCCCGCCGCGCTGGTGCAGCCACGGGCCTTCCTCGAAATGCGGCGGCGTGATTTCGCGGATCGGGCCGTCGATGCTGACCATGTCCGCGCCTAGCTTGGCAATGTAGCACTGGCGGTTGCCCCACGCGATCCAGGTGGTGCCGTCCGCGTCGGTGAAGACGGTGGGGTCGATGTCCTCCCAGCTATGCGTGCCCTTGGGGGTCATGTCGTTGCTGATGAGCGCTGCGCCTTTGGCGTCGGTGAAGGGCCCTTCGGGGCGGTCTGCAACCGCCACCGCTATCGCCTTGCCAGTCTTCGTCGCGTCATGCTCGACCGCCGCGTAGAGCCAGTAGCGCCCGCCTTTCGCGATCACCTGCGCCGCCCATGCGTCCTTCGAGGCCCACGTGAAGTCCGCCACTTTCATGATCGGGCCGTGATAGGTCCACTCCCGCATGTCGGTGGTGGAGTAGGCGAGCCATTCGCGCATGTTGAACATCTCGCCCTCGCCCGCCTCGTCGTGGCCAGTGTAGAGCCACAGCCGGTCGCCGATCACCACCGGCGCGGGGTCGGCGGTGAAGCGGTCGCGGATGATCGGGTTGCTCCCCGGAGCGGGTTTCTCCGCCGCGAGGGGCGTCGCGGCCAGCAGCAGTGTCAGGGCGAGACGGCGCATCAGTGCCCTCCCCCATCAATGGTTATGCCGCGGCAGCTTCTTCGCCGTGCCGCGATACTTCAGCGCAAACTCCATCACGCCGCCTTCCGCCAGCTGGCCGGTCTTCTCGCGGTAGAGTTCCTCCCACGGGGTCTGGCTTTCGGGGACGGGCGTACAGCTCTCCTCGGCCAGACGCCGCGCAATCTCTGCCTCCTCAACCAGCGCATCGCAGCGCCGCGTGTTGAGATCGACGCGGATCATGTCGCCCGTCCGCAGCCATGCCAGCCCCCCGCCAACCGCGCTTTCGGGGCTGACGTTGAGGATCGAGGGGCTGTCGCTCGTCCCCGATTGCCGCCCGTCGCCCAGCGTCGGAAGCCATTGCTTGCCCGCGCGGATCATCGCATCGGGCGGCTGCATGTTGACCACCTCGGCGCTCCCCGGCCAGCCGACCACGCCCGAGCCGCGGATCACCAGAATGCAGTCCTCGTCGATATTGAGCGCCGGGTCGTTGATGCGGTGGTGGTAATCATCCGAACCGTCGAACACGATCGCGCGGGCTTCGAACACGCCTTCCCTGCCCGGGCGCGACAGGTAGCGCGTGCGGAATGCCTCGGAAATCACCGAGGTCTTCATGATCGCGAAATCGAACAGATTGCCCGACAGCACCATGAAGCCCGCCCGGTCGATCAGCGGATCGGCGAAGGGCCGGATCATCTCGCGATCATGGCTTTCAGCGCCCGCAAGGTTTTCGGCCATGGTCCGGCCGGTGCAAGTGAGGCAGTCGCCGTGCAGCTTGCCCGCCTGCATCAGCTCCCACAAGGCCGCCGGAACCCCGCCCGCGCGGTGGAAGCGCTCCCCCAGATATTGGCCCGCAGGCTGCATGTT
>DLGU01000007.1:4822-5298 GCA_002482865.1 Porphyrobacter sp. UBA7686 | reverse complement strand
TTGCAGCACGCCCTTCCTCGCATCAATCAGGATCACCGCGAGGTCTGCGGTTGACGCGCCCGTGACCATGTTGCGGGTGTATTGTTCATGCCCCGGCGTGTCGGCGACGATGAACTTGCGCTTTTCTGTGGTGAAGAACCGGTAGGCGACGTCAATCGTGATCCCCTGCTCGCGCTCAGCGGCCAGGCCATCGACCAGCAGCGCGAAATCGATCTCGGTCCCCTGCGTCCCGTGCCGCGCGCTGTCGCTTTCGAGCGCGGCGAGCTGATCTTCGAAGATCATCTTGGAATCGTACAATAGCCGCCCGATCAGGGTCGACTTGCCATCATCCACGCTGCCGCAGGTGATGAACCGCAGCAGGCTCTTGTGCTGGTGCTGTTCGAGATAGGCGTCGATATCCTCGGCAATGAGGGCGTCGGTCTGGAAGGTGGAAGGCGTGTTCATCAGAAGTACCCCTCCTGCTTCTTCTTCTCCAT
>DLGU01000007.1:4321-4765 GCA_002482865.1 Porphyrobacter sp. UBA7686 | reverse complement strand
CAGCATTTCCTGCACCACTTCGGACAAGCTCGCCGCCGTGCTTTCCACCGCGCCGGTCAGCGGGAAACAGCCCAGCGTGCGGAACCGGATCGAACGGATCGTGATGTCGGGCCGATAGCCCATCACCGCTTCCAGCCGGGGCAGGTCGTCTGCCATGAACAGCCCGCCCTCGTATTCGAAGGTCGGGCGCTCGGCCGCAAAATACAGCGGCACGATTTCGATGCCCTCGTTCATGATGTATTGCCAGATATCGAGCTCGGTCCAGTTCGAGATCGGGAAGACACGGATGCTCTCGCCCTTTTTCTTGCGGGCGTTGTAGAGGTTCCAGAGCTCCGGGCGCTGGTTCTTGGGGTCCCAGCTGTGGCTCGCAGTGCGGAAGCTGAACATGCGTTCCTTCGCCCGGCTTTTCTCCTCATCGCGCCGTGCGCCGCCAAACGCGACATC
>DLGU01000007.1:3724-4247 GCA_002482865.1 Porphyrobacter sp. UBA7686 | reverse complement strand
TGCAGCGGGCCATGATCGAACGGGTTGATCCCCAGCGCCTTGGCCTCCGGATTCTGGTGGACAAGCAGCTCCATGCCGGCATCCCGCGCGGCCTTCTCGCGCAGTTCATACATGGCCTTGAACTTCCATGTGGTGTCGACGTGGAGAAGCTTGAACGGCGGCGGGGCGGGGTAGAACGCCTTGCGTGCCAGATGCAGCATCACCGCGGAATCCTTGCCCACCGAATAGAGCATGACCGGGTTCTCCGCCTCGGCCACGACTTCGCGGAAGATATGGATGCTCTCGGCCTCAAGCCGTTCGAGATGGGTCAGACTGCGCATGGAAGTGCAGGTAAAGACTGCGCGGCCTGCCACAAGCAATTTTGCCTTTGCGTGCGGATGGAGCGCCTTGGGATGCGGCTGGCAATGTGGAGACTTGCCCTTGGCTTTGCGGCGCGCTTAAGGCTGGCCGAAAGGGAGAGACATATGAGCCATCCGTCTGGGCCGCTTTCGGGCCTTCGCGTTCTTGAATTCAGCGGGATCGG
>DLGU01000007.1:2837-3664 GCA_002482865.1 Porphyrobacter sp. UBA7686 | reverse complement strand
CCGGGTGCCGGCGTCAGCAACCCGGTGGTGGAACGCGCGCGGCATCGGCTGACGGTGGATCTGAAAAGCGATGAGGGCAAATCGGCCGTGCGCGCCGCTGCGGCCAGCGCCGACGTGCTGATCGAAGGCTTCCGCCCCGGCGTGATGGAGAGGTTGGGGCTGGGGCCGGACTTGCTGCTCGAAGCCAACCCGCGCCTTGTCTATGCGCGGATGACCGGCTGGGGACAGGAAGGCCCGCTCGCGCAGGCCGCGGGGCATGACATCAACTATATCGCCATCACCGGCGCATTGTCGGCGGTCGGCAAGGCGGGCGAGCCTGCCACTCCGCCGCAGAATCTGGTCGGCGATTTCGGCGGCGGGTCGATGTATTGCGCCTTCGGGATCATGGCTGCGCTGTACGAGCGGGAAAAGTCCGGCAAGGGCCAGGTGGTCGACGCCGCGATCGTCGACGGAGCGACCAGCCTGATGAGCTTCTTCTTCGGCGTGCGGCATGTGCCGCACCTCAGCACTGAGCGGGGCAAGGGGATGCTCGGCGGCGCGGCGCATTTCTACCGCTGCTTCCGCTGCGCAGACGGGAAGGAAATCTCGCTGGGGTCGATCGAGCCGCAGTTCTATGCCGAGATGCTCCAGCGCACCGGCGCGCCCGCAGAATTGGCGCAGGGCCAGATGATCCCGACCAATTGGGACGATTACGCCGGAAAGCTGGCGGCGCTGTTCCTCACCAAGACGCAAGCCGAATGGTGCGCCTTGCTTGAAGGCACCGACGCCTGCTTTGCCCCGGTGCTCGGCATTGATGAGGCGCGTGAGCATCCGCATATGAAGGCGCG
>DLGU01000007.1:0-2778 GCA_002482865.1 Porphyrobacter sp. UBA7686 | reverse complement strand
GGCGCCGTCCGGTCGAGCGCGGATGACGGGGCCGATGTCGTCGCGCGCTGGGCGGAGCAGGGCTGATGGCCGGCAAGTTCTTCGACGAATGGGTGGTGGGGGAGCGGATCGAGCACGAAATCCGCCGCACCGTGACCGAGACGGACAATCTGCTATTCTCGACCATGACCCACAACCCGCAGCCGCTGCATCTGGACATCGAGGCGGCCAAGGCGAGCGGCTATGGGCAGATTTTGGTGAATTCGACCTTCACCTTCAGCCTGCTGGTCGGGCTGTCGGTGGGCGATACGACACTCGGCACGCTGGTTGCCAATCTCGGCTTCGACAAGGTTGTCACCCCCAAGCCCGTTTTCATCGGCGATACCCTGCGCGCGGTGAGTGAGGTGAAGGACCTGCGGGAAAGCAAATCCCGCCCCGATGCCGGGATCGTCACCTGGACGCACGAAATGTGGAATCAGCGCGATGAAGTGGTGTGTCGTTGCGACAGGTCGGCACTCATTAAACGCAAGGGCTGAACAATCACAGGTGCGGGTGCGTTACCCCGCGAAGGAGTAACGCATGGGCAAAAGCAAGCAGGCCGACAGTGTCGGCGATGTGGTCAACGGGATTGAACGCATTGCCGAAGCTGAGGACGAGGTTTCAATCGACGATCTGCTCGACGAATTCGGCGACCGCTCGTTTGCACCGCTGATGCTGATCCTGGCGCTCATCGGCGTATCTCCGGTGGGCGCAATCCCGAGTGTGCCTACCATCATCGCGCTTTGCATCGCCCTGATTGCGGCGCAGATGGCGTGGGGACGAAAGCATGTCTGGTTGCCGGGATTCATCACCCGCCGTGGGGTCAGTTCCGACCGGCTCACCAAGGGTGCGGACACGCTCGACAAAATTGCCCAGGTGCTCGACCGGATTGCCAAAGGGCGGTTAAAGCCACTTGCCAGCGGCCCAGCACGCCGCGTGGTGGCAGGGCTGATCGTGGTGCTGTGCCTTGCGCTGCCAGTGCTGGAGCTGGTGCCCTTTGCCGCCGCCGCGCCCTTCATCGCCATTGCGATCCTTTCCCTGGCGATGATGGTGCGCGACGGACTCGTGTTGCTGATCGGCGGCGCGGTCGCCTTGGCAGCATTCGGATACGGGGTGTACTGGTTCGCGGTCTAGCTGGCGCTGCCCGGTTCGCCGCCCAACGCCTGCCACAGCACAATCCGCGCGCGCTGCGCACGGCCCAGCGCAGCGGCCGCGCGTTCGCCGCTGGCATCGGCGGCGCGGCGCGCTTCCAATACTTCGAGGAAGCTCGCGAGGCCCGCGCGGTAGCGGGTCTCGGCAAGGCTCGCCGCACGGGTCAGCTGATCGCGTTCCGCCACGGAAAGCTGCGCTTCGTTATCCGCAGCGTTGACCACGCCGTAAGCCGCCTCGGCATCGCCGAGCGCGGTGAACACCGCCCCGCGATAGGCGGCGAAAGCGGCGCGCTTGTCCGCAGCGGCGGCGTCGATCCCTGCGCCGACGCGCCCGAAATCGAGCAGCGGTCCGGCGATCCCGGCCGTCAGCGTGCCGATGATCGAATCGCTGTCGAAGAAATCCTCGGGATCGAAGGCGAGCAGCCCGATCACGCCGGAGAGCGTAATGCGCGGGAAGCGCGCGCGGGCGGCGGCGGCCAGATCGGCATCGCTGGCGGCAAGGTTGGCGGCGGCGGCGGCGACATCGGGCCGGTTGGCGAGGAGATCTGACGGAAGCCCGGCAGGCGCAGGAGCAGGGGCCAGCACAGGTGCCGGGGCGGCCAACGCGGCGCGGACACTTGCGCCGTCCTGCCCGGTCAACGTCACCAGCCGCCCGATCAGGCGCGCGCGTTCGCTATCGAGCGCGGCGAGCCGCACGGCGGAGGAACTCGCGGTCGCCTCGGCTCGGACCCGGTCGAACCCGGGGGCGATCCCGGCATCCTCGCGCACTTTGGCAAGGCTGGCGAGCTGGCGTGCGGCCGTGCCGTCAGCCTCGATTGCGGCGGCGCGGGCATCGAGCACCCGCCAATCGGTGACGCTGGCGGCGATCTCGGCCAGCAGCGCCAGCCGTACGCCTTGCGCCTGCGCGCTGGCCGCGTCGATCCGGGCAATGGCGGCGCGTTCCTGCGCTTTCAATTGGCCGAACAGGTCGGGGTCCCAGCTGGCGACGATATTGGCGCCATAGGAGGATTGTTCGCGCGGGATGAAGCCCTGCTGGCCCGCCTGCCCGAACTGTGCCGGGTTGATGCGGTTGCGGGTCACATCGCCATCGGTGGTGATGTTCGGTAGCCGGTTGGCCCCCGCCTGGCGCGCGCCCGCGCGGGCGCTATCGATCCGGGCCAGCGCTTCGGCAAGGCTCGGCCCATCGGCGATTGCCGCCTCGGACAGCGTGCGCCACGCCGGATCGCCTTGGGGCATCAGCGCAGCAAGCTCTGCTCCGGCCGCGCTGTCGGGCTGGTAGAAGAACGCAGGCGGCAGATCGGGCGCCGGGGTGGCGATTTCCGGCGCGGGGTTGGCGATGCAGGCCCCGAGTGTCAGCGGCAGCAGAGCTGCGGTGAGGGCGGAGGGCAGGCGGCGCATCGCCTCAGTTCCCCTGCTTGGCAGGTTGGCCGGGCTTGGCGGGGATGAAGGCGTCGATCTGCTGGCCGACCCGGAAGGCATCCGACGGCGGCAGCGCATAGATCAGCTGGAGCACCCGCACATCGACCCGTTCCGCCGCCGAGTTTGTGAGCGAGCGCTTGGGCACCACTTGCGGTTCGGCCCGCACGAAGGTGGCGTTGACGTGCAGTTC
>DLGU01000082.1:1914-4886 GCA_002482865.1 Porphyrobacter sp. UBA7686 | reverse complement strand
GCGCTCCCGCGCAGGCGGGAGCCTTCCTCGTCGGGCACGAGGTCCCCGCCTGCGCGGGGATTCGCCAAGGTTTCAGCCAGCAGCAGCTTCACCCGCTCGCCCTCCAGCTCGAACCAAGCACCGGGGAAGGGGGCGAGGCCGCGCACAGTGCGTTCGATCGCCTCAGCCGGCGCGCTCCAGTCGATCTTCGCTTCGGCCTTGTCGATCTTGGGCGCGTAGATCGCTGTCGTGTCGTCCTGCACCTCAGGCGGGAAGGCGGCGAGATCGGCCAGCACCTCCACCATCGCCGCTGCGCCCAGCGCGCCCAATTCCCCGAACAATTCGCCCGTCGTCTTGCGCGCGACCGGCACGGCGACCTTGTGCAGCATCGGCCCGGTGTCGAGGCCCGCTTCCATCTGCATGATCGTCACGCCCGTTTCGGCATCGCCCGCCATCACCGCCCGGTGGATCGGTGCCGCCCCGCGCCAGCGCGGCAGGAGCGAGGCGTGGATGTTGAGGCAGCCATGCACAGGGGCATCGAGCACCGCCTGCGGCAGGATCAACCCGTAGGCCGCGACCACGGCCACATCCGCCCCAAGCGCGGCAAACTCAGCCTGCGCTTCCGGGTTCCGCAGCGATACCGGCGACCTGACCAGCACCCCCAAAGCCTCCGCCGCTACTTGCACGGGCGAGGGGCTGAGCTGCTTGCCTCGCCCCGCTGGCCGCGGCGGCTGGGTGTAAACGCACGCAATCTCGTGCCCCGCCTCTTGCAACGCGCGCAAGGCAGGCACCGCGAAATCGGGCGTTCCCATAAAAACTACACGCACGTCACCAGTCCCGTTCGCCCTGAGCTTGTCGAAGGGCCGTCCTTACTTCTATCGCGGACAAAAGAAAGACAGGCCTTCGACAAGCTCAGGCCGAACGGAGTATGGTCGGAGCATGGCATCGCAAGAGATCGAGGCGCTGAGTTCCGCGCTCGCCCGGCTTCCGGGTCTCGGGCCGCGTTCCGCGCGGCGGGCCGTGCTGTGGCTGGTGAAGCACCGCGAATCTGCGCTCCCCGCCTTGCTCGAAGCGCTGGCGGGCGTCGCCGAAACGCTGGTTGAATGCCAGACTTGCGGCAATGTCGACACGTCCGACCCCTGCGCCATCTGCACCGACCCGCGCCGCGACGGGCGCGCGCTGTGCGTGGTGGAGGAAGTTTCGGACGTCTGGGCGCTGGACCGCGCGCGGCTGTTTCCCGGGCGCTACCATGTGCTGGGCGGCAGGCTCTCGGCCCTGGACGGTATTGCCCCCGAAAACCTCAACATCGCCAGCCTGCTCGCCCGCGTCGAAAGCGGCGGGATCGACGAAGTGGTGCTCGCCATGAACGCGACCTTGGAAGGCCAGACCACCGCACATTACATCGCCGAGCGGCTCGAAGCCTTCCCGCTGCGCGTCACCCAGCTCGCCCACGGCTTGCCGGTAGGCGGCGAGCTCGATTACCTCGACGAAGGCACCTTGGCGCAGGCGCTCAGAGCGCGGCGGCCGGTCGGGTAGGTTTTTTCACGCGAAGACGCGAAGAAGTTGCACCGCGAAGCAGGCTGGGTTCTGCCAGGGCACGCGCTATGCCTTGATAACGTGCGCGGCCTTGCCGCAGGGACGACATCTTCGCGTCTTCGCGTGAACCAATCCTTCGGTTGAAGCCAAAGCCCTTCCGCATTATGTGCACGCCATGGCTATCCGCGAAATCCTTGAAGTGCCGGACCCCCGGCTGAAGATCATCTCGACTCCGGTTGAACCGCAAGAGTTCAATGCCGAGCTGCGCACGCTGGTCGAAGACATGTTCGAGACCATGTACGACGCGCCCGGCATCGGGCTGGCCGCGATTCAGGTCGGCGTGCCCAAGCGGGTGCTGGTGATCGATCTCCAGCCCGAAGACCCGGACGCCGAGCCGGTCGAATGCGCGCATGACGGCCATTCGCACACGCACCCCGCGACCAAGAACGATCCGCGCGTGTTCATCAATCCGGTGATCGTCGATCCGGCCAATGAGCTGTCGACCTATCAGGAAGGCTGCCTCTCGGTCCCCGAAATCTACGCCGACGTCGACCGCCCGGCGACCTGCACGGTGCGTTATCAGGACTTGGACGGCAACACCCACGAGGAACATCTCACGGGCTTGATGGCGACCTGCCTGCAGCACGAGATGGACCACCTCGAAGGCATCCTGTTCATCGACCACCTTTCGCGGTTGAAGAAGGCGATGGTGTTGAAGAAGCTCGAGAAGATCCGCCGAGCGGCGTAGCTTGTTTTTCGAGCGCGCCTCCGCGCGCTCGTCCTCGCTATGCGCGCTGCAAAGCTGCGCCCGCTGCGGGCGGGCGGTCGCCCTTGCGGCGCCACGCGCCGGTTGTCAGTGCCACTTCCCGCCTCCCCGGGCTTGACCCGGGGCCCCGCTTTCTTGCGGACATCGCACAGGAAACCCTAGCGTTCTCCATACGTTCTATGTAGGATCGCCGGATGGACGCTTCAATTCTCCCGCTTTTCGCCCTGATTCTCGGCGCTGCGCTGGGCGCGGCTGTCGGCTGGTTCCTCGCCTCGCGCCCGCTGGCTGATCTGCGTGCGCGGCTCGCCGCGGCGGAGGCGAGCGGGGCGGAGGGGGAGGCCAAGTTCGCCCGCGCCATTGCCGAGCTGGGTGAAGCGCGGATTGAAGTCGCCGGGCTGAAAGAACGGGCGGGGCAGGCGGATGGCTTGCTGACGCGGCTCGATGCCGTGCAGGCTGACCGCGCGGCGCTAGCGGAACGGCTGGCCGCGCTGGAAAGCGCTGCGGCCGAGCGCGAGAAGGCTTTTGCCGAACAGAAGGCAGGCTTGCTCGCCGCGCAGGAGTCGTTGCGCAAGGAGTTCGAAAACGCTGGAAGCCGGGTGCTCGAGCAGGCGCAAAAAGCATTTCTGGAACGGGCCGACGCGCGCTTCCGCCAGTCCGAAGAAGCAGGCGAGGCCAAGCTCAAGGCGCTGCT
>DLGU01000082.1:151-1866 GCA_002482865.1 Porphyrobacter sp. UBA7686 | reverse complement strand
GCCAAGCGCACCGATGCCTTCGGGCAGCTCTCCGGCCTTATCCAATCGATGCGCGACGGGCAGGAGCAGGTGCGGCGCGAGGCGCAGCGGCTCGGCAATTCGCTCACCAACGCCCCCAAGGCGCGCGGGCGCTGGGGGGAGCGGGCCTTGCAAAACGTCCTCGAACAATGCGGGCTGGCCGAGCACACCGATTTCCACCTCGAACAATCGATGGACACCGCCGAAGGCCGGTTGCGGCCCGATGCGATCGTCAATGTGCCGGGCCAGAAGAAGCTGGTGATCGACGCCAAGGTGTCGCTCAATGCCTATCAGGCCGCCTTCGAGGCGGATGACGAGGGCGAGCGCAAGCGGCATCTCGATCTTCACGCCAAATCGATGCGTGGCCACGTGCAGACGCTGGGTTCCAAAAGCTACCAGAGCCAGTTCGAGGACGCGCCCGATTATGTCGTGATGTTCGTGCCGGGCGAACACTTCGTCGCCGCCGCGCTCGAACATGATCCCGAACTGTGGGACTTCGCCTTCCGCAACAAGGTGCTGCTGGCGACCCCGACCAACCTCGTCGCCATCGCCCGCACGGTCGCGCAGGTGTGGCGTCAGGACAAGATGGCCAGCAAAGCCGCGGAGATCGGGCGGATGGGCGCAGAATTGTATGACCGCCTCGCCACCGCAGCCGAACACCTGAAGCGTGTCGGCGGGGGCCTCGAAAGCGCGGTCAACAATTACAACAAGTTTGTCGGCAGCTTTGAACGCAATGTGCTGTCGTCGGGGCGGCGGCTCGCGGAAAAGGGCGTCGAAATCGGCAAGCGCGAGATCGAAGCCGTCTCGCTGGTGGAAAGCGCACCGCGTTACAATGCTGCCGATGGCGATGCGGTCGAGGCGGAATATCCGGCGCTGGAAGCCCGCAAGGACGCGGCGGAGTAAGCCCGCCAAGCGCGGACGCGGGCTTTCCTACTCTGGTGCCCGCAGCCATCATCCCACCCGGCTCTTTCCCATCGTCCGGACCCCTGCGCTCAGGCTTTTGCCAATTATAGGCCCCGCTCCCCTGTCCGTCCGGTTCAGGTCGATTATTGTAAAATGCTGAAAATAAAACAAAAGTGGCGTCACTCAAAGTTGACAGGGTGTCACCTTTGTCCGCCTACTAGTTCCAACCCCGCCAGCACTTCATAGGCCAGCACTGCGCCCGCAACCGCTGCATTGAGGGAATCCGCGCGGCCCTTCATCGGCATCGTCACCCGCAGGTCGCACTCCGCCTCGTATTCCTCGGGCAGGCCTTGCGATTCGTTGCCCACCAGAATGAAGCACGGCGCAGCATAGGGTGCACCGCGATAGGGCACGGCATCCCTCAGCGAGGCAGCGACAAGCTGGCCCGCTCCGCCGCGCAGCCATGGCAGAAACTCCTCCCACCGCGCCTGCGCCAGCCCCACAGTGAACACAGCGCCCATGCTGGCGCGTACGGCTTCGGCGCTGAAGGGATCGGCGCAATCGTCGATCAGGATCAGCCCGCCTGCGCCCACCGCGTCACAGGTGCGCAGCATCGTGCCCAGATTGCCCGGATCGCGCAAAGCCTGCGCCGCCAGCCAGATCGGCGCGGCGCTGCGATCCAGCATCCCGAGCGACGTGTCCCATTCGTCGAAGACGCCTGCCACGCTCTGGGCATTGTCCTTGCCGGTGATCTTGGAGAGAATGTCGGGCGTGGTTTCGATCACCTCGCCGCC
>DLGU01000082.1:0-120 GCA_002482865.1 Porphyrobacter sp. UBA7686 | reverse complement strand
TCGCGCCCCTCGGCCATGACCAGCGTTTGCGGCACGCGGCCCGAAGCACGCGCGTCCTCGATCAGCCGCAGCCCCTCGACCAGAAACTGCCCCGCACGCTTGCGATGCTTCTTGTCGCGC
>DLGU01000191.1:9487-9993 GCA_002482865.1 Porphyrobacter sp. UBA7686 | reverse complement strand
GAACGGAAGCCCGAGCAGTCGATGAACAATTCGCCTGCAACCTCGCGTCCATCTTCGAGCGTGACGGCGGTGACAAAACCCGTCTCGCCATCTTGCTGCACACCGGTGATCCGCCCTTCGACCCGCACCGCGCCTGCATTCTCGGCATGGCCGCGCAGAAAGCGGGCATAGCGGCCAGCGTCGAACTGGAAAGCGTAAGACAGCTTCGACATCGGCGATTTGGGATTGTCGGGGCGGGGCCAACCGAACCGGCCCGATTTGCCCGCCACTGCGGCCACCGAATAATCGTCGATCCGCGAAGTATCGCCAACCTGCTGCCCGCGTAGCCAGAAATGCTGGAATTCGATCCCCAGCATGTCGATCCCGAAGCTGCCGAAGGGGTGGACGTAGGAATGCCCCGGCCTGAGCCAATCGACGAACTCGATCCCGAGTTTGTAGGTCGCGCGGGTCTCGCGCATGAACTGCATTTCATCGAGCCCGAGCAGGCGGTTGAAGCCGATGATCTG
>DLGU01000191.1:8810-9459 GCA_002482865.1 Porphyrobacter sp. UBA7686 | reverse complement strand
CCGATCGCCTCGCTTTCGACCAGCGTCACCGACAGGCCTGGCATTTGCCCAAGCACCCGGACGAGTGCCGCGGCCGTCATCCATCCGGCGGTGCCGCCGCCGACCACCACCATTTTCGTAACAGGCTGCGGCACACTCATGCGTTCACTGCCTGCGCGGGCGCAATCGGCGATGCGGCTTCGTTCCAGCTGCCTGATTGGCGCAGGAAGGCCTCATGCACCGGCAGCTTGCCGGCGATGTCGTGATAGGCCTCGCGCATCTGCGCCATCGCGGCGGCGACTTTGGCCTCGTCCAGCGTGTCGGCGATCGGATCATGCATGTCGGGCCAGACGTTCTGCCCCAGCATCACCGCGATCCAGCTTGGCGCGGTGAACAATTCGGCGTTTTCGCGGAACACCCGGCCGCGATGCTGCCACAGCTCCATTTTGCGGGCGAGGCTATCGGGCACGCTCATGTGGCGGACATAGCGCCAGAAATCTGAATCCTCGCGCTGGGTCGCCTTGTAGTGGAGGATGATGAAGTCACGCACATCCTCGAACAATTCGCGCATCCCGCGATTATATTCGTCGCGCTCAATCGGGCGGATTGGATTGTCGGGGAACAGGGCGAACAGGCGGGCAATGCCGTTCTGGATGAGGTGGATGCTGGT
>DLGU01000191.1:0-8747 GCA_002482865.1 Porphyrobacter sp. UBA7686 | reverse complement strand
GCGACGACATTGTGGTTCCACGCCTTGCGCCGCATCCCGGTGAGGAAGCGCAAGGCTCGCGGTTCGCCCAGCGGCTCGGTTTCAAGGTTGGCGAGGAGGATGTCGCGCGCGCGCTCTTCGTCCATGAAGGCGCTGGAAAAGACATGGCCATTGCCGGTGCGGTGCTGGAGCGGGATGCGCCATTGCCACCCGGCGGCGTGTGCAGTGGAACGGGTGAAGGGATCGGGCGGCCCGGGGCTGCGGCTGGGCACGGCCAGCGCGCGGTCCATCGGTAGCCAGTGGCTCCAATCCTCGTAACCGGTTTCAAGCGCGTCCTCGATCAGCAGGCCCCTGAAGCCCGAGCAATCGATGAACAGATCGCCCGCAACGGTTGCGCCGCTTTCCAGCGTGACGCTTTCCACATCGCCGCTTTCGCCATTGCGGGAGACGTTGGTGATCTGGCCCTCGATCCGGGTGACGCCCTGACGGGTCGCGAGACGGCGCAGAAAGGCCGCATAGAGGCCAGCATCGAAGTGGTAGGCATAGGCGATCTGGTTCACCAGCGACTGTGCGCCCGCGGCCGGGCGGGCAAAGCGGCCCATGCGCGCGGCCGCAGTGCTCATCGAATAGTCGCCGATATCGCCTGCGCCCATGCTGCGAGCGCGCTCGCGCAGGAACAATTGGTGGAAGGCGATGCCGTGGAGGTCCTGGCCGTAAGTGCCGAAGGGGTGGAAGTAACGATCGCCGACCTGACCCCAATTGACGAACTCGATCCCAAGCTTGCAGGTGCCGCGAGTCTCACGCAGAAATTCCGCTTCGGGAATGTCGAGCATCGCGTTGAAGCTGCGAATCGGCGGGATGGTGGCTTCGCCTACGCCGACCGTGCCGATCGCGTCGGATTCGATCAGGGTGACGGTGCGCTGCCCATCATTGAAGAACCGCACAAGCGCTGCAGCCGCCATCCATCCGGCGGTGCCGCCACCGACGATTACGACCCTTGCAAGGCGGTTCGCGTTACCGATACCATTCATCCCAGACATCCTGTCCCAATCCTACAGTGCCGAGAGATTGTTGGCAAATTGCCACAGTTCCCCTGCAAATCTTCGAAGACCTATTGTCAAGCGCCCCGCACAGCGATAAGCCATCGTCCCACAAGAGGGCAAGCTATCTAGCAATAAATGATAGCGCTAACATGGGGAGGGATCTTATGCGCACAGCAGTGCAGAGCCATGGCGTTGGGGCAGGCGTCAGGGACTCATGGTTCAAAAGCGCATTGCGCGCCGGTGCATCAGCGCTGGTTGTCAGCAGCGCGATCAGCGGCAGCGGCGTCTGGGCGCAGGAGCAGGCCCAGCCTGAACCCGAGGTCGAAGATACAGCCGCCGTCGAAGAGCCCGCCAACGAGATTATCGTCAGCGGCTTGCGCGCCTCGCTCGCCAATGCCCAGAACGTCAAGAAGAACGCCGATACCGTCGTCGATGCGATCACCGCGCAGGATATTGGCGCGCTGCCCGATCGTTCGGTGACCGAAGCGCTCCAGCGCGTGCCGGGCGTCG
This sequence comes from Porphyrobacter sp. UBA7686, assembly GCA_002482865.1. Taxonomy (GTDB): domain Bacteria; phylum Pseudomonadota; class Alphaproteobacteria; order Sphingomonadales; family Sphingomonadaceae; genus Erythrobacter. Next base: position 7,215 of record DLGU01000191.1, on the reverse strand, counting down.
CCATCAACCGCTTTGCCGGATCGAACGATCCCGACCACTTCTCGGTCGAAGGCTCGGGCGTCGTGGTGCGCGGCCTGAACTTCGTACGTTCGGAGTTTAACGGCCGCAGCGCCTTTGGTGCGGGCGTCGGTGGGCAGGCGCTCAACTTTGCCGACGTGCCGGCCGAACTGCTCGGCTCGGTGATCATCAGCAAGAACGCCACTGCCGAATCCATCGAAGGCGGCCTCGCTGGTACGGTCAACCTCAATACCCGCAAGCCGTTCGACAACAACGGCTTCAAGGTCGCCTTCAGCGCCGAGGCGAACTATGGCGATTTCCGCAAGGAATGGACCCCGACGCTCTCAGGTCTGATCAGCAACACCTGGGATACCGACAAGGGCCGCTTTGGCCTGCTGTTCAGCGGCTCCTATTCTGAGATCAAGAGCCGCGCCGATGGCTTGCAGGTCGCCAACTACCAGACCCGTGATGGGCAGTTGGTGAACGCTGCCAATGCGGGCGGCGTGCGAGTCTGCCGCAATCCGCTGCCGAGTTCGGCGGACAGTTTCACCTTGCCGGGCGCTGGCGCACTGTGCGGTGCCAATGGCGTGGCCGGAGCGGACGGCTTTGCCGATTACGCCACGTCGCGCGTGGCGCCGGTGGGCGGCCAGTTCCGCACGCAAGAATTCGATCGCAAGCGCAACGGAATCGCGGTTTCGGCGCAGTTTGAATCGATCGACGAAAAGACCCTGATCACGGCGGAGTTCATCCGCTCGGCCTCAACCAATAAGTGGGGCGAGTACACCTTTGAGGCCGCGCCCGATCTGTCCGAGTATCAGACCTATCCGATCGGCTGCCTTCAGAATGCCGATGGGCCGACCCGGGTCAACCCCGATGGGTCGGCGGGTGATCCCACTCCGCGCGCGCAGTGCCCAGTCGGCGGGTTCACCGACTTCCTCTATGACGACACCGGGCTGTTCCAGTCGGGTTATATCGTCAACGCATCGAACGGTTGGCGCGGCGATCCGGGTGCATCGCCCTTCGTGCCGATTGGTGGGCTTCAGCAGTCGCTGGCGCGCCGTCAGGTCGACGACCGGATCACCAACGAAGACTACTCGATCAACCTGCGCACCGAATTGACCGATCGTTTCACGGTCGAGATCGACGCGCAATACGCCACCTCGCGCAAGCAGAACCTCGACTTCAGCGTCTTCGGTTCATCCTTCGCCGACCAGGAGCTCGATATCTCGGGCGATCTGCCGGTGATCATCCCGCGCAAACCGCAGTACCTTGGCTATGTCTGGTCGACACCGGGCGCCGATCTCGCGGGTGCGACGGAAGAGCAGTACTTCACCGATCCCCGCTTCCAGTTCTGGCGGGCCGCGATGGACCACATCGAGGACAGCACCGGCAAGCAATACGCCTTCCAGGCCGACATGGCTTACGAGTTTGATGACGACTCCTTCCTGCGCAAGGCCAAGTGGGGGGCGCGCTATCAGGACCGCGATCAGACGGTGCGTTACACCACCTATAACTGGGGGATGCTGAGCGAGACCTGGTCGGGCAGCCGTCCGGTCAACTTCGCCGATAGCACTCAGGTCCCATCGGAACGCTATGAATTCCCGAACTTCTTCCGCGGCCAGGTGCCCGGCCCTCCGGGTGCGTTCTACTACGCCGGCGATCTGATCGGCGATTATGAAGGCGCGATTGGCGACTTCCAGTCGGTGCAGGATCAGGCCCGCGCGCTCGGCGCTTCGCCGAGCTGGGTGCCGCTGTCGGGCCGTCAGAACGCCATTGCCGGAACGCCGTACCTGCCCGAGGATATTCAGCCGATCGCCCAGCAGGATACGGCTGCCTACGTGCAGCTCGAATTCGGCACGGACAACTTGTTCGGTGACCTGCGCCTGTCGGGCAATGTCGGCCTGCGCTACGTCAACACTGCCATCCGCTCGCAAGGGTCGATCGGGGTGCCGAGCAGCCAAGCGCTCAACATCCTCGATCCGTTCGATATACGCTGCGCCGCTGTGGTGCCGCCGGGTGCGCCTCCGGGTACCGTGCCGTCACGGCCGGGCGGGGTCTGCAATCTCGGGCCGCAGGGCTATGCCGATCTTCAGACCTTTGCCGGCAGCGGCGGATCGCAGTTCGATGTGGCCGATGTCGATTACAGCTTCTGGCTGCCCAGCCTCAACCTCAAGCTGGGCGTGACCGATGATGTGATTGTCCGCTTTGCCGGATCGAAGGTGCTGACTCGGCCTGATAACTCCTATGTTCGCAACTTCCTCCAGATCGGTTTGGGGCAAAGCGGCGAGCTGACGGCCCAATCCGGCAATCCTTTCATCCGTCCGGCAACCGCGTGGCAGTTCGATCTTACCGCCGAATGGTATTTCGACACGGTCGGCTCGCTGACGTTCAATGCCTTCTACAAGGACATCAAGGACTTCTTCTATCAGGAGGTTACCAGCCGGCAGGTCACCAGCAATGGGATCACCCGCGACGTGCTGGTGCGTGGTCCGGCCAACTTCGACGATAATGGGAAGATCAAGGGCTTCGAGCTGGCTTACCAGCAGACCTACGATTTCCTGCCCAAACCACTCGACGGGCTGGGGGTTGCTGCCAACTACACCTATATCAAGAGCAGCGGTCTGCCGAACACCTTCCTCAATACGGGCGAGCCGGTGGACCAATCCACTATCCCGCCGGGCAACCTGCCGCTCGAACAGCTCTCGAAGCACAACATCAACGCGACGGTGTTCTACGAGAAGGGGCCGTTCAGCCTGCGGGCTGCCTATAACTGGCGCTCCCGCTTCCTGTTGACCCCGGCGGATGTGATCTTCCCGTTCTACTCGATCTTCAACGAGTCGACCGGGCAGCTCGATGCGTCGATCTTCTTCAACGTGACGAAGGATATCCGGGTCGGCGTGCAGGGGGTGAACCTGCTGGACGAGGTCACCAGGACGACGCAGGCCTATACCGGCGACGCCAGCGTATTGGCCCCGCGTTCGTTCTTCATGAACGACCGGCGCTTCTCCTTCATCGTGCGGGGCAACTTCTAACCCCTCGCGACACCTTCCCCAGGGAAAGGGCTCTCCGGCATCTGCTGGAGGGCCCTTTTCTCTTGGTGTCGCCGCGCGCAGCGGGCGCAAAAAAAAAGGCCCGGGACAGTGCCCGGGCCACAGGAATGCGCTGCTGCGAGGAGATCAGCCGGCAGCGCTCATCACGTTGGCCAGAGCGGTGCGCAGTGGCTTGGCGCGATATTGGGAATCGTAAGGCGTGCCGCGCACTTCCTGCCCATCGGCGCGCTTGGCCGGCTCGAAGCCTTGCAGCCAATTGAACTTATCGACCATGCCCCAGGCGAGCACGTCATCAAGCTTGGCATCGTAATCCAGCATCAGATCGAAATAGCGCCGCGCGAAGTCCGCGACCTTCTCGTCGCGCTGGGCGTTATTGGCGGGGAGCGCCTTGTCCTTCACGTCGAACTCGGTGATCAGCAGGCGGTATCCCATGCCGGTCACCTCATCGAGGAAGCTGCGCCATTCGCGTTCCGCATAGGGGCCGACGCCGGTGGCCGGATCAATCGCAAAGATTTCGATATGCGACTGGATGCCAAGCGCATCGACCGGCGTGCCGCGCTTCCTGAAACCTTCGAGCAGGCGCAGCACATCATTACAGTGGCGCTGATGCTGCGGCTCCCAGCTCATGTAGTCGTTATAGACCAGTTGCGCGTCCGGCAGCTCGGCCCGGGCGGTGTGGAAGGCGAGGTCGAGCACGGCCTCGGGGCTACCCATCGCTCGGCTCATGCTGGTTTCGATGGTGGCATTGCGGTCATGGTCGATCGCTTCGTTGACCACGTCGTAGGACGTGATGATGCCCTTGTAGCGGCGGGTCACCGTCTGGATATGCTCGGTCAGCAGCCGCTCAGCCTCGCGCACCGGATTGGCGCCGTAGTCATAGGTGTTGAGCCAGTTCGGGAACCACTGCGGCCGGTGCCACAGCAGGGTGTGGCCACGAACCGCGAGCGCGTTCTGCTGCGCCCAGCGCACGATCTCGTCCATCCGGTCGAAGGCGTAGGCGGTCGGGGCGGGGCGGACGGCCTGCCATTTCATCTCGTTTTCCGGGACGACAATCCGGCATTCGCCCTTGATGATCGCGGTGTACTCGGCGTTCTGGATCGAGCCTGCGTTGGTGTTGCCGGGGCTTGAAGCGACGGTGCTGCCGAACTTGCGGCCGCGCTGCGCGGCGATGGCGTTGAGGCTTGGCTGCGGCACGCCTGTCGCAGGCGGAGTGGGTGGGGGAGCGCTGACCGGCGCGGGCGTGGTGCCTGCCGATCCGCCGCCGCAGCCGACCAGCGGCAGCGCGGCAAGCCCGGCGAGCGCGGCGCGGCGGGAGAGGGTGAAATCCGTATCCATGTCAGATGATCTCCACGTCGAGCGGGGTGAGGTTAGCCGAGCTGCTACCCGCCCACAGCCGCAAGGGGCCGGGCGGGTTGGTTTCGGTGAGGTTCTCGTCCCACACCGCCAGTTGGCGGGCGGGGATGGTGAAGCTGAGCGTGCGGCTCTCGCCCGGCTGGAGCGTGACACGCTGGAAGCCCTTGAGTTCGAGCACCGGGCGACTGACCGCAAGGCCGGAGCGGGTGATGTAGAGCTGCACCACCTCGTCACCGGTGCGGTTGCCGGTGTTGGTGACGGTGACCTTGGCGCTGACATCCTCGTCGCGGGCGAAGCGCGGCTTGGCAGTGCTCGGGGCGGAGATGGTGAAGCTGGTGTAGCTGAGGCCATGGCCGAACGCGAAAAGCGGGGCCTTGTCGTCAAACAAATACCCGCGCCGGGCGCTTGGCTTGTGGTTGTAAAACAGCGGGATTTGCCCTGCGTTGCGGACGACGCTGACCGGCAGTTTAGCGCCCGGATTGATGTCGCCCAGCAGTGCTTCCGCGACCGCCTGGCCGCCTTCCTGCCCCGGATAACAGCATTCCAGCACGGCATCGGCCTTGGCGATGACGTTCGGCCAGCTTGGCGGACGGCCATTGTAAGCCGCGACGATCAGTGGCTTGCCCAGCACCGCTAACGCATCGATCAGCGCGTTCTGTTCGCCGAGAATGTCGATGCTGGTGCGGTCGCCGAGGTGGTTTTTCGCAAAGCCTTCGCGGCTGGTCTGCTCCGTGTCGCCGATGGCGAGGATAATGGTGTCCGCGCCGCGCGCGACTTCCACCGCCTCGGCGATCAGCTTGAGATTGGCGGCGCGGTCAGCCAGCGTTACTTCGTCCGCTGAGCGATCCTCGCTGGTGGTGATGAATACGCCTTGCGCGGTGACGAAGTCGGCGTCCGGCGCAATCATGCGCAGCCCTTCGATCAGGCTGATGGTCTGCTTGGGCACGCTCGAATAGCCACCGAGCCGCGCGATGGCGTGGTTCGGCCCGATCACAGCGACCCGCCCCATCGTATTGCGGTCGAGTGGTAAGGCGCCGTTGTTGGTGAGCAAGCACACGCTCTTCCTCGCCGCCTCCAGCGCCAGCGCGCGGGCCTCGGCATTGCCGGTGATCGCTTCGGCCAGCGCTGCGTCGCCATAGGGGTTCTCGAACAGACCGCAGCGGAACTTGAAAGTCAGCATCCGCGCGCAGGCGGTGTCGACCAGAGCTTGCGGCACGCGGCCCGCGCGCACGGCGTCCACCAGCGTGGCGAAGGCCTGACCTTCGGGCAATTCGCTGTCGACCCCGGCACTTAGGGCCTGATGCGCCGCATCCTCCAAATCGCGCGCGACATGATGGAGCGTCGCGAGCTCGTGTACCCCGCCGTAATCGCTGGCGATGATCCCGTCGAAGCCCCACTCGCCGCGCAGCACGGTGCCCAGCAGCCAAGTGTTGGCGTGGGACGGCACCCCGTCGATCTCGTTGTAGCTCGGCATGACCGCGCCGACCGAGGTGCGGCGGACGACCTCGCGGAACGGGGGGAAGAAGTTCTCGCGCAGTTCGCGTTGGGATATCTGCGCCGGGGCGACATTGTTGCCGCTTTCGGGCTGGCCGTGGCCGGTCATGTGCTTGAGGGTGGCGAAGACCTTGCCGTCCGCCAGCCGCTCAAACTTGCCCGGACCTTGCAGGCCCTCCACCGCCGCCACGGCCATCTCTGCGGCGAGGTAGGGGTCTTCGCCCCACGTCTCCTCAATCCGCCCCCAGCGCGGATCGCGCACGATATCGACCACCGGGGAGAGTACCAGCGGTACCCCGCGCGCGCGGGTTTCGCGGGCAATGACCGACTGCACGCGGCGCATCAGGTCAAGGTCGAAGCTGCCCGCCAGCGCGATGGCCTGCGGGAACATGGTGGCTTCCGTGGCCATGTAGCCGTGGAGCGATTCCTCGTGCAGCAGGACGGGGATGCTGAGGCGGGTGTCCTCCAGCGCCCAGCGTTGCAGCGCGTTGATGAAGGCGACCGTCTCGGCCGGAGTGCGCCAGCGTGCCGCTGTGCCGCCCGCCGCGCCGGTGATGCCGGGCACGCCGCGCTTGTCACTCGGGCGGGTGACGTGGCCGATCCCGTCGGGGAAGGCGGCGCTGGCCTTGGCCGCGTCGAAGTCCAGCCCGTCGATCATATCCGCCTTGGCCGCCCACGCCGTACGAATCTGAGCGACCTTTTCTTCCAGCGTCATGCGCGCCAACAGGTCGGCGACCCGCAAGGGGATGGGCGCCACAGGGTCCTTATAAACCGCACCGCCGCGAGCCCACACTGCAGGCCCCGCCGCCAGCGCCAGCACCGCGAGGCTCCCGCCTCCCATTAAGCGCAGCGCATGACGGCGGGTTTGACTCACTCGGTCACCGTCAGCGTGACGCTCTGCACCTCAGCCGAGTTTGCGCCGGTCATCAGCGTGAAGGTGCCGGGTTCAACCACCTGTTTCATGTCGGTGTTCCACAGCATGAAGGCGCGCGGTTCGATGGTGATCGCCACATTGCGGGTCTCACCGGGGGCGAGGGTGACGCGCTGGAAGCCCGCCAGCTCCTTCACCGGCCGTGTGACCGAACTCACATCATCGCGCAGGTACACCTGCACCACTTCATCGCCCGCACGCTTTCCGGTGTTGGTGACCGGCACCGTCACCGTTACGCCTTGCCCGGCCTTGATGCTGCTCGCCGAAAGCTGCGGCGCGCCGAGCGTGAAGGTGGTGTAGCTGAGGCCCCAGCCGAAGGGATAAAGTGGCTCGACTGTGTCGAACAGATACCCGCGCCGCGCGCTCGGCTTGTGGTTGTAAAACAGCGGG
>DLGU01000016.1:9459-13501 GCA_002482865.1 Porphyrobacter sp. UBA7686 | reverse complement strand
CATTGCCCATTCGGCACGTGCCGAATGGGCAATGACCCAGACGCCGTGGTCGATCCGACGCTGAAGCTGAACGGGTTGGAGGGTCTGTGGGTGGCCGATGCGAGCATCATGCCCAAACTCGTCAGCGGCAACACCAACGCGCCGAGCATTATGATCGGTGAAAGGTGCGCTGACTTCGTGATGGCGTCTGAATAGTCCACGCCCTCAAGCGCCGGGCGCGGCCCGTCCGGGCCGCTTGGCTTACGCGCCATAAGGCGCGGCAGCCGGTCGGCCTTGCGGTCGCTGCGCGCCCGAACCAGCACGAGCACTCCCAACGGTGCTGACTACGGCCCGCCGAAGGACGGGCCGCAAGGGCGACCGCCCGCCCGCAGGCGCTCGCGCGGCACGCACGAAACAGCGCCGAGGACGACCGCGCGGAGGCGCGGTCGCAACACAAACACCAAACAAAAAAAGGCCGGAGAGCTTGCGCTACTCCGGCCGTGTTCAGTTTGTTCGTTCGCAGGAGGAACATGGTGAGGCGGGGAGAGAGGAGAGGGAGAGAGAGGTCTCCCCCCGCCAAGCTTGGTGGGTGCGCGCTTAGTTGTAGGCGCGCTCCCCGTGTTCGGAGATGTCGAGGCCGTTGGTTTCGGCTTCGGCGTCGGGGCGCAGGCCCAAGGTGTACTTGAGGATCAGGAACAGCACGGCCGAGACAACGCCGGTCCACACGACCGTGGTGCCCACCGCCCAGCACTGGGTGATGACTTGGCCAACCATGTCGAACTCGCCAGCGACAGCCACCGGAGCGGTGTAGTCGATCCAGCCCTGACCGCCGAGCGCGGGGTCAGCGACAATGCCGGTGCCGATCGCGCCAACAATCCCGCCGACGGCATGGATGCCGAAGACATCAAGGCTATCGTCGTAGTTCAGCTTGTTCTTCACCGTTGTGACGAAGAAGTAGCAGATCACCGAAGCCACAGCGCCGAGGATGATCGCGGTGCCGGGGTGGGCAAAGCCTGCCGCCGGTGTGATCGCCACAAGGCCAGCCACCACACCCGAGACCGCGCCGAGCAGCGAAGGCTTCTTGTGAGTGATCTGTTCGATGATTGCCCAGGCCGCACCCGCTGCCGCCGTGGCGACGAAGGTGTTGATGAAGGCGAGGGCAGCGAAGGCGTTGGATTCGAGCGCCGAGCCGGCGTTGAACCCGAACCAGCCGATCCACAGCAGGCTGGCGCCGATCATGGTCATCACCAGGTTGTGCGGGGGCATGGGCTCCTTCTTGTAGCCGATGCGCGGGCCGATGATGAGGCAGCCGATCAGGCCAGCAATCCCGGCGTTGATGTGCACCACGGTGCCACCAGCGAAGTCGAGCGCGCCCCAGCCCCACAGCAGGCCGTAATCGGTCGGCGCGGTGTGCAGGAAGTCCGGGCCGGCCCAGTACCACACCATGTGTGCGATCGGGAAATAGGCGAGCGTCATCCACGCGACCACAAAGATGATCAGCGAGGTGAACTTCACACGTTCCGCAAAGGCGCCGACGATCAGCGCCGGCGTGATGCAGGCGAAGGTCATCTGGAACATCACGAAGACGAGCTCTGGCAGGTAGACCCCGTTGGAGAAGGTCGCAGCGAAGGTGCCCGGATTGACTCCGGCAAGGAACGCCTTGTCGAGCCCGCCGAACAGCGCCGGGAAAGGCGTGCCCGTGGAGGTGAAGGCCATCGAGTAGCCCCAGCCGAACCACACAAGCGCGGCAACGCAGACGATGGTGAGCACCTGCATCAGCACGCTCAGCATGTTCTTGGCGCGCACGAGGCCGCCATAGAACAGCGCGAGCGCAGGCACGCTCATCATCAACACGAGCGCAGTCGAGACCATCATCCAGGCGACATCGCCCTTGTTGACCATCTCGGCGGTGGGGGTGAAGGCGGCAGGCGCGGCTTCAGCGGCGGCAGCGGCCGCATCGGCCACAGGCGCGGCAAAGGCCGGCGCGGCGAGCATGATAGCTCCCGTTGCCAGCGCCGCAGTTGTCGAGAGAATACGCTTCATTGCATGGCCCCTTTAAAGCGCGGTTTCGCCGGACTCGCCGGTGCGGATGCGAGTGGCGGAAGCGAGATCCAGAACGAAGATCTTGCCGTCGCCGATCGCGCCCGTGTTGGCGGTCTGCTGGATGGTTTCGACCACCTGCGCTGCGATTTCGTCGCTGGCAGCGATCTCGAGCTTCACCTTGGGAAGCATGTTGGTGGAGTATTCGGCACCGCGGTAGATTTCGGTCTGACCTTTTTGGCGACCGAAGCCCTTGACCTCGGTGACGGTCATCCCGGCAATGCCGATGCCGCTCAGCGCTTCACGAACAGTGTCGAGCTTGAACGGTTTGATAATGGCGATGATGAACTTCATCTGTGGCCCCTGTTGCACCGGATTGGTCCGGCCACGGGATACACAGCAACAAGCGTGCCACATTTGTGTAACGAGGCTGACGCAACGGAATCAGCGCCTTTCTTCGCACTTGCAAAAGAAACTGTGCCTAACAATTAGGCAAGTGATTAACGATTGTGCAAGATTTGCGCTGAAGCGCGCCGCAGATTAGCTCTCGTCGCCTGCAATATAGCGATCGGTCGCGCGGGTTGGCAGGCCGTCGATGCTGCGGGTGCGTAGCGCCATCTTGGCTTCCCACGCCTCAGGATCGGACTGCCGATGCGCCTTCTTCAGCGTATCGCGCTCGCTCTCCAACGTCATGAAGGGCACGCCCCAGCCGCACGACGATTGCACGCTTTCGACCGCGATATCGAAGATCTGCCGCGTGCCGGGCATCAGAGTGAAATGCGCGGCCAGCCCCTCCCACTCGGGATCTTGGGGCAGAACCGCTCGTCCCCGCCCATAAATGCGCAGGATCAACGCCGGCTGCTGGAAATTGCAGAACATCAGCGTGATCCGCCCCTGATCGGCCTGTTCGGCGGCAAGATGTGCGTGAGTCTCGTTACCCGAACCGCCGAGGTCGAGATAGGCGACTCGCGTCGGCGACAGCACGCGGAAGGCGTCATAGCCCTTAGGGCTGAGGTTAATCCGCCCCTCTGCTGCCGCGCTGGCGACAAAGAACACCGGCTGCGCGGCGATCATGGCAATGTGCTTCTCGTTCAATGCCCCGAAGAAATCCGCCATCGCCGCCTCCGTGTGCTCAGAGAAAATCGCGCAAGGTGGCGATGAAGCGGTCGAACTGGTCGTGGTGGAGCCAGTGGCCCGCCTTCTTGAACTCGATCACCTGCGCAGTCTTGAAGTGGGCAATCCGCCCGTCTTTCTCGGGGTTCGAAGCCCACGAATCCGCGCCATATAGCAGCAGCGTCGGGCAAGTGATCGCGCCCCACAGTGCCTCGATGAATTCGTCGCCGATATCCTCGACTGGCCAGACATTGAGGTGCGGATCGAACTTCCAGCTATAGGTGCCATCCTCGTTGCGGTTGACGCCGTGGACGGTCAGATGCCGCGCCTGTTCCTCGGTGAGGTAGGCGTTCTCCTCGATCATCCGCGCGAAAGCAGCTTCGATGCTCTCGTATTTGCGCGGCGAGCGGCCCGCAGCCTTGCGCTTCTTCTCGATAAATTCGGCAAGGCGTTCGGGGTAAGGCACCGCGCGCTGCTTGGCGCGCCATTCGGGCGAGGGGCCGAGGCCCTCGATCGCGACCAGCTTGGTCACCATGTCAGGGAACGCGCCTGCATAGCGCAGCGCAACATTGCCGCCCATCGAATGCGCCACCATCCGCACGGGGCCAACGCCCAGCTGATGGATCAGTTGGGCCAGATCATAGACCATGTCGCCCGCGGAATAGACCCCGTCCGACACCCAGTCAGAGTCGCCATGCCCGCGGTGATCCATGGCGATGACGTGGTAATCTGCACTGAGCGCCTCCGCGGTCCAGTCCCAACTGCGGGCATGATCGCGCCCGCCATGCACCAAAACCAGCGGCGGTTTGCCCCTGCCACCCCAATCGAGATAATTCAGGCGAAGGCGCTGCGAAATGAAGGTCTGCGAGGTCGGGCCGGTGTCGTGCATGACGCTTGCCATGCCGCGAAC
>DLGU01000016.1:0-9382 GCA_002482865.1 Porphyrobacter sp. UBA7686 | reverse complement strand
CCACGGGCTCTTGGCCATGAACACGTAATCGCCATCGCGGTCACGGGCGAGGTTCGCGCGGTTGAAGCCGGCGAATTCCTCGAGCGTCTTCTCGTCGCCCTTGATCCAGCGCGCGGTGGCAAAAGGCGAAGGTTCAAGCACGGCTTCGACCTTGTATTCCGCCTCCAGCCGCGAAATCAGCACTTCGAGCTGAAGCTGCCCGACCACGCCAACGATGTGGGCCGAGCCGATGTCCGGGTAGAACACCTGAATCACACCCTCTTCGCTGAGGTCGTCGAGCGCCTTGCGCAATTGCTTGGTCTTGGTCGGATCGCGCAGTTGCACGCGGCGCAGAATTTCCGGCGCGAAGTTGGGCAGGCCGGTGAAGCGCACCTGGTTGCGCTCGCTCAGGGTGTCGCCCACGCGCAAAGTGCCGTGGTTGGGGATGCCGATGATGTCGCCCGCCTCGGCGGTGTCGGCCAGCTCGCGGTCCTGTGCGAAGAACAGGATGGGGGAATGCACCGCAATCGGCTTGCCCAGCCCTGACGGCGTCAGCTTCATTCCGCGTTTAAAGGTGCCCGACACCTGCCGCATGAAAGCGATACGGTCGCGGTGGTTGGGGTCCATATTGGCCTGCACCTTGAAGATGAAGCCGGTCACCTCGTCGCGGTCCGGGCTGATCTGCTCCTCGCCCGCAGGCTGGGGCCGGGGCGGCGGGGCGTAGCGCGAAATGGCATCGATCAATTCGGTGACGCCGAAGTTCTTGAGCGCCGATCCAAAATAGACCGGCGTCAGATCGCCGTGGCGGAAGGCTTCGAGGTCGAATTCAGGATAGCCACCGCGCGCCAGCTCGATCTCGTCGGCGAAGCGCTGGGGGATCGCGGCGGTGTCGCGCGTACCGAGATATTCACGCGAGGGGCCTTCGGGGCGGGCGATGGTATCGGTCGCGAAATCGAGCAGGCCCTCAAACTCGCCCCCCATGCCAATCGGCCACATCTGCGGGCTGACGTCGAGCGCCAGCATATCGGCCACCTCGTCCAGCGTCTCGAAGGGATCGCGGCCCTCGCGGTCGACCTTATTGACGAAGGTGATGATCGGCACGCTCCGCAGGCGACATACTTCGAACAGCTTGCGGGTCTGCGGCTCGATGCCCTTGGCGGCGTCGATCACCATCACCGCCGAGTCCACCGCGGTCAGCGTGCGATAGGTATCTTCCGAGAAGTCCTCGTGGCCCGGCGTGTCGAGCAGGTTGAAGACGATCCCGTCCTTCTGGAAGGTCATCACCGAGGACGTGACCGATATCCCGCGCTGCTGTTCGATCTTCATCCAGTCCGACCGCGCCCGCCGCGCCTGCCCGCGCGCCTTGACCTCGCCGGCCAAGTGGATCGCGCCGCCTTGCAGCAGCAGCTTCTCGGTGAGCGTGGTCTTCCCCGCGTCAGGGTGCGAGATGATCGCGAAGGTGCGGCGATTGGAGGTCATTGCGGGTCGCGTGCGACGCGGAAGCCCGCGAAGTCCTGATTGACCGGCATCAGCTCGATCCGGTTGATGTTGAGATGCGGCGGCAGGGTGGCGATCCACAGGATCGTGTCAGCGATGTCCTGCCCGGTCATCGGGTTGACCCCGCGATAGAGATCGTCCGAGGCCTGCTGACTGCCCGTGCGCACCACGGTGAATTCGGTCTCGACCATGCCCGGCTCGATGCTGGTCACGCGCACGCCGGTGCCGTGCAGGTCGGCGCGCAGGGCCAGTGTGAAGTGGTTGGCGAAGGCCTTGGACCCGGCATAGACGTTGCCGCCGGGATAGAGGTAGCTCCCCGCCACCGAGCCAATGGCGATGATCGCGCCGCGCCGTTCGATCAGTAGCGGCAGCAGCTTGCGCGTCAGCACCACCATCGCGGTGATGTTGGTGTCGATCATGGTGTGCCAATCATTCAGATCGGCGTCCTGCGCGGGCGAGAGGCCTTGGGCGAGGCCTGCGTTGTTCACCAACAGATCAATGTCGCGGAACCCCTCGGGTAGGCCCGCGAGCGCAGCGTCGAGTGCGGCGGTGTCGCGCACATCGAAGCACACCGCGTGGACCTTCTCCGCACCCAGTTCTGCAACCAGTGCGTCAAGCCGCTCCTGCCGCCGCCCGGTGGCGACGCAGCGCCAGCCGTTCGCCACCAGAGTGCGCACAGTCGCAAGACCGATTCCGGCAGTGGCGCCCGTGACAAAGGCCGTTTTCATCCGCGTAGCTCCGCGCCAAGCTTGGTGGCGGCGGCCACGACCTTTTCGGCGATCGCCTTAAGGTCGGCATCCTTAAAGCTGGTTTCGCCCGGCTGGAGCGTCACCTCGACCGCAATGGACTTGTGGCCTTCCGGCACGCCCTGCCCCGCGAAGACGTCGAAAACGCGCACACCGGTGATCGCGGCCTTGTCAGCACCCTGCACTGCGCGGACGAGATCGCCCGCTGCCAGCGTGGCCGGGACGAGGAAGGCGAAGTCTCGGGTCACAGCTTGCAGCGCGGGCGGCGTGAAGCCGGGACGGGCGAAGGCCGCGCCCTTCTTGGCCGGGATCGCGTCAAGGAACAGCTCGACCGCCGCAATCGGACCGTCAACGTCGAAGGTCTTGAGCGTCGCGGGATGGACCATCCCGAAACGCGCCAGCACGGTCTTGGGGCCAAGGCGGAGGGTCGCCGACTGGCCGGGGTGGAACTGCGCGCCCGGCCCAGAAGAATCGGGGCCCATCACCATCAGATTGGCGACCGGAGCACCCGCCGCTTCGAGCAATTGGAGCGCCAGAGCCTTGGCATCATAGGCGTCGAAAGGCTTGGCCTTGCCACTCTGCCACCCGCGCGGCGTCTTTTCGCCCGCCAGCACGATGCCAAGCGTCGGCTTCTCGTCGCTGAGTCCGTCAGAAGCGCGGAAATAGCGTCGCCCGATCTCGAACAGGCGCGACGATGCCGCGCCGCGATCTGCATTGCGCTTCGCCGCCATCAGCAGGCCCGGCAGCAGCGAGGGACGCATCGCCTTCATGTCCTCACTGATCGGATTGGCGAGCACCCACGGCGGCTCGTTGCCCGTGACGAAATGCTCAGCCGCCCACTCGGGCAGGAAGCTCCATGTGATCGCTTCGTTCAAACCGCTCGCGGCAGCAGCACGACGCAGGCCCCGTTCGACCTTCTGCTGCGGCGTCGCGGTGGGGCGAGCGACGCCCTCCACGCGGGGCAGCGCGACGCTGGCGACCTTATCGAGCCCATGGATACGCACGACTTCCTCGACGATGTCCGCCGGGCCTTCGATGTCGTGGCGGCGCAGCGGGCAGGTGACGTGCCAGTCCGCGCCAACAGCAAAGCCGAGGCTTTCGAGAATGCGCTTCTGTTCGGCCTCAGGCACTTCCACGCCGCCGAGGCGCAGCGTCAGGCCGGGGTCGAAGGTGATAACCTTGGCGGCGCTCGGCGGCGAACCGGCACGGACGACTTCGCTCGGGCTTCCGCCAGCCAGATCGACGATCAGGCCGGTCAGCAGATCGAGGCCCTGATCCAGAAACTCCGGGTCAACCCCGCGCTCAAACCGGGTACGAGCATCGCTCGACAGCCCCAGCTTGCGCCCCGTCGCGCCGATGCGGGCAGGATCGAAGTACGCGATCTCAAGCAGCACGTCGGTCGTGCCTTCGGAAACACCCGAATGCTCGCCGCCCATGATCCCGGCGATGTCGTGTACACCATTGTCGTCGGCGATCACCGTCATTGCGGCATCAAGCGTGTAGGTCTTCTCGTTGAGCGCCAGCACTTCTTCGCCATCCTTGGCCCGCCGCGCGACCACCGCGCCCGAAAGCTTGGCGAGGTCATAGGCGTGGGCCGGACGGCCGAAGCCAAGCATCAGGTAGTTGGTGAGGTCCACCAGCAGCGAGATCGGCCGCTGCCCTGCGCTCTTGAGCCGCGCCTGAAGCCAGTCGGGCGAGGGGCCATTCTTCACTCCCTTCACCACGCGGCCGTAGAACGCCGGGCAACCCTCGGGATCGTCGGTGCGAATCTCCACCGGGCACGTGCCCGCCGCGGTGAAGGCGGGCATGGCGATCGGTTTGAGCGTCCCCAGCCCCTTAGCGGCGAGATCGCGGGCGATGCCATAGACGCCCATGCAGTCCGGGCGGTTGGGGGTCACCGCGACCTCGATCACCGGGTCAGCGCCGTGATAGTCGGCAAAACTCACACCCACCGGCGCGTCATCGGGCAGTTCGATGATGCCTTCGTGGTCGTCGCCCAGCTCCAGTTCGCGAGTCGAGCACATCATGCCGTTCGATTCGACGCCCCGGATCGCGCTCTTGCGCAGCACCATCCCATTGGCCGGCACCACTGCGCCGGGAAGCCCCAGCACGCCCTTCATCCCGGCCCGCGCATTGGGCGCGCCGCAGACGACTTGCAGCGGATTGCCATCGCCGGTGTCGACAGTCAGCACCTGCAGCTTGTCGGCATCCGGGTGGCGCGCAGCGGTCAGGACGTGGGCAATACGGAAGCCTGCCAACTTCTCCGCCGGGTCTTCGACGCCTTCGACTTCCAAGCCGATGGCGTTCAGCCCATCGCAAATCTCCGCCACCGAAGCGGTCGTTTCAAGGTAATCCTTGAGCCAGGTCAGTGAGAACTTCATGCCTTTGCTCCCACGCCAGCGGACAGTGTGGGCTGGTCGAAAGGCGAGAAGCCGTAATGCGCCAGCCAGCGCGGATCGCCGTCGAAGAAGGCGCGCAGGTCGTTCATCCCGTATTTGAGCATCGCGATCCGGTCGATCCCGAGGCCGAAGGCGAAGCCCTGCCACTCTGCCGGATCAAGCCCGGCAAACGCCAGCACGCGGGCGTTGACCATCCCGCTGCCGCCAATTTCCATCCACGCATGGCCCGGCGCATCGCCGTGCCCACCGACCACACGGCGGCCACCCTCGTTCGAATAGCCGACATCGACTTCGACGCTGGGTTCGGTGAAGGGGAAGTAGCTCGGGCGCAGGCGCAAGGTGATGTCCTCACGCTCGAAGAAGGCCTTGAAGAAGGTTTCCAGCGTCCACTTGAGGTGGCCGAGGTGGATGCCCTTGTCGATCACCAGCCCTTCCACCTGATGGAACATCGGCGTGTGGGTGGCGTCGCTGTCCGAGCGGTAGACGCGGCCCGGCGCAATAATGCGGATCGGCGCGCCCTGATCGAGCATCGAGCGGATCTGGACGGGCGAGGTGTGGGTGCGCAGCAGCACGTCCTTACCGTCAGCAGTCTTGTCCGGGAAGTAGAACGTGTCATGCATCGCCCGAGCGGGGTGCGTCTCATCCATGTTGAGCGCGGTGAAATTGTGCCAGTCGTCCTCGATCTCGGGGCCCGTGGCGACAGCAAACCCGAGGTCGGCGAAAATTTCGGCGAGTTCGTCCATGACCTGCGAGACCGGATGCACCGATCCCTTGGGTGCTGCCTGTGCAGGCAACGTCAGGTCGATCGTCTCGCGCGCCAATTGTTCTTCGAGCGCGGCGGCTTCCAGCGCGGCTTTCTTGGCATCCAGCGCCTCGGCAATCGCGGCGCGGGCGGACTGGATCGCGGGCGCGGCGGCGGTGCGTTCTTCGGGGCTCATCCCGCCAAGCGTCTTCAGGGCAAGGCTCACCCAGCCCTTCTTGCCGAGCGTTTCGAGGCGCTGCGCTTCAAGCGCATCGAGGGTGGCTGACGCCGAAATCGCGGCCAGCGCAGCCTCTGTCTGGGATGGTATGTCGGTCATGGCCTCGGGTCATCTGCACGCAGGAAACTTGCCGCCGCCCGCTAGCGGCAAATCGCCCGCATTGCAAAGCGCCTGTCTGTTCATGGCGGTGCAGGACAATTTGGGTCCTGCTGGCGGGGCCTCGGTCGAGGACCTGCGCCAAATCACCGCGGCGCAGGCGGATCCAAGGTCTGCGCTGCACTGCCCCTCGCCCGCGCACGCGCTTCCATGAACGATGTCAGGATCGGGTGATCTAGCGCCGCATATTCACTCGGGTTCATGGTCATGAATTCGTGGAACTCGCGCGTGAATTGCGCCTGATCGTGGTAATGCGCGTCCATCGCCTCGGTCCAGGGACGGCCGCGATGGAGCATGAAGGTCGCCAGGCTGCGCATGAACCGCTGGCGGCGCATCAAGAGCTTAGGCGCAAAGCCGAAATAGCGCGTGCACACCCGTTCGAGCGTGCGGATGCTCATCGCGCAGGCGTCGGCGAGATCATGGACCGAAGCGTGGTCGCCGTTCACCAGCGCAGCGTGGACACGGGCAATGCGCGCCTCCTCCCGATTGGGCCGCATCGCGCGGTCCATCGCGGTGACCAGCGCTTGGAACTGCTCGTCAAGCGTGGCTTCCGGATCGCACAAGACATCGGTCATTGCGCCGAAGTGGGCAAAGGCCGGGTGCGTGGTTCCGTCACAGATCACGTTGGCGCAATCGCTCGCATCGGCATCGAAGAACCGCGACCAGCCCAGCGGAAGGAAGCCGACGCCCCACATCCGCACCGGCCCGAGCGTGAAACGGCATGGCAAGGTGCTCGGCCCCGTGCCGACGAACGGCGCGCCGCTGACCTTGTGAGCGGCAATCTCCGCATCGGGCGCGGTGCCGCAGAAAAAGCGGATATTGGCCCATTCGGGCTGGAGATAATCGGTCACCAACGCGCCGGTTTCGGGCAGATCGAGCGTCAGGTGGTAAAAGGTCGTAAAGCACCCTGCGAACTGCGCCGGCGGTTCGCGGAATTCGGCTGTCAGCCGCTGGCCCACCGGCGGCGTATGCCCGCCCGTGGCTTGCTGGTATGCTCCATTCCCCACCGGACCAGATAGCCGCAGGTGGCGCGGTTTTACAAGAACGATGGCGGATTTCTACAACTCGCGGCTGCACGCCGCGCAACAGAAAGGGGCGGATTCCGCAAAGGAAACCGCCCCTGATCTGATGTTCGGGCCGAAGCCGCGAGGCGCTTACGCCGGAAGAGCAGCCTTCGCCTGAGCGATCACGGACTTGAAGACGCCGCCTTCGTTCATCGCGAGATCGGCCATCGCCTTGCGGTCGAGTTCGATGCCCGCCAGCTTGATGCCGTGCATGAACTGCGAATAGGTCAGGCCTTCCATGCGGACGGCTGCGTTGATGCGCTGGATCCACAGGGCGCGGAACGTGCGCTTCTTAACCTTGCGGTCGCGGTAAGCGTACTGGCCGGCCTTTTCGACCGCCTGACGGGCGACGCGAATGGTGTTCTTGCGGCGACCACGATAGCCCTTGGCCTGTTCGAGGATCCGCTTGTGCTTGGCGCGGGTGGTAACACCGCGTTTGATGCGAGTCATATCAGTATATCCTTATCTTCAGGACGCATGGGCCAGAGCCCGATCGCATCAATCCAGCCCGTAGGGCGCCCACTTCTTGATCGTCGGCGTATCATTGGCCGACAGGACCGAGGTGCCACGGTTGGTGCGGATATACTTCGCATTGTGGCTGATCAGACGGTGACGCTTGCCAGCGACCCCGTGCTTGACCTTGCCGGTGGCGGTGATTTTGAAGCGCTTCTTCACACCGCTCTTGGTCTTCAGCTTGGGCATTTTCATCTCCTAATAGAGACACGTCGGAACCGGCCATGGCAGCCCTTGTCGCCAGGCTGGCTGATTGATTCGTGTCAGTGAAGTGCGCGCGCTTAGGCGGGGAGCCCGCGAAAGGCAAGAGGGATGGGGGCAGGCACAGCGGTCCGCCCCCACTCAACTGCGACCAGGCAGCAAGCTGCCGTCGGTAAATCCCCCGGGCGGCCTACCCGCCTTTGCGGCTGGCCTCGGCGGCTTCGATCACCCCCTTGTCCCATGTCACGCGGGTCTGGGTTTGCGGGTTGAAGCGGTTGTCTTCGTACTTCGCGGCCCCGGCAGCGGCGATTTCGGCTTCGGTGAGGTGTTCGCTCGGCTTTAGGGTGAAGACGTCGATCCCGCGGGTGATCTCGGTGCCGTAGATGTGGCCCTTGTACCAGTAGACCGACCAGTAACCGCCCAGCACCATCTGCTTCATGTCGATCGGCCCGCGGTCAAAATAGGCGATTTCCTTAGGCGTGGCGCTGTCAGTGAAGTCCATGATGCTGAGGCCGCCCTGATACCAGGCCTGCACAAACAGATCGCGGCCAGGCACCGGAACGATTGAGCCGTTATGCGCGACGCAGTTTTCCTTGTCGGTCTGGGGGGCGGGCATCTTGTAGTGCGCGCGGAATACCAGCTTGCGGTCGACGATGTCGTAGATCGCATTGGCGCCCCAGGTCTTGGGATCGGACGCTTTGCAACGCGGCCGCCCGCCGCCGCCCCATTCATCGGTGAAGATCACCTTGGTGCCATCATTGTTGAAGGTCGCCGAGTGCCAATAGGCAAAGGTGGTGTCGGTCACCGCGTCGATCCGCTTGGGGTTGAGCGGGTCGGCAATATCAAACAGCAGGCCGTTGCCCGAGCACGCGCCCGCCGCCATCTTCAGCGCCGGGAAGACGGTGATGTCGTGACACTGATCGGTCGGGGCGGTGCGCTGGGTGCCGTCGCCATGATCACCGCCGGTCCACAGGCCCGCGATCGAGCCGGTTTTCTCATCCGCGAAGACGCGCGGGCTCTTGACGATGCGCGCCTTGGAAGGATCGGCCAACGGGATCTCGATCACGTCGATAGAGAACAGCGCTGTGCGGGTGTCGCCCGGAATCTCGCCGATGCAGCCGGCCAGTTCCTCGGTCTCGCGGATGCCGGCGGTGCCCGAGTTATAGACCACGATCCGGGTTTCATCGGCGCTGACGATCGAATGGGTGTGGCTGCCGCGGCAGGTCTGCACCCCGCCGACCTGCACCGGACGGGCAAGATCGGAGATGTCAAAGATGCGCAGGCCCCGGAAACGCTCCTCGTTGACCTTGCCCGGCGCGCCTTCCAACCCGCAATCGACCCGCCCGCGGGTCTGCTCGACGCTCATCACAAGGATGTTGCCGACCACCGAGACATCGCCCTGCCCGCCGGGGCAGACGACGCTGCTCATCAGGTTGGGCAGGCCGTCGGTGCCGAGCTTGTAGATGTTGAACCCGTGATAAGATCCGGCCACCATCACATCGTCGAAGAAGGCGATGTCGGTGTTGGCGAAATCGAGCAGCGGGGAACGCTCGGCGAACTCGGTGAGGTCTTCCTCTTCGCGCGCCGGAGTGGCGGCCGCGGGGTCAGCAGCGGCGACGGCGGGTGCAGGCGCGGCTTCGGGCTTGGCTTCCTCCTTCGCCTCGTCCTTGTCTTTCTTGGGCGGCACCGGCGGGCGCAGATCGGCCGGGTTGGCGGGGTTGAAGAACCCGGCGGGCTTGGGCAGGGTCGCCACCTTGGTGAGGTTCAGGATCGCCTCGCCCGCATTGTCGAACCCGGCGGCGAGACCCGAGCGCGGATCGCCCGACAGGCCGGCCAGCAGCTTGTCC
>DLGU01000009.1:3157-3323 GCA_002482865.1 Porphyrobacter sp. UBA7686 | reverse complement strand
GAACACCGCGCCCATGCTCGCGCGGACGGCTTCGGCGCTGAAGGGGTCAGCGCAATCGTCGATGAGGATCAACCCGCCTGCGCCCACGGCGTCGCAGGTGCGTAGCATGGTGCCGAGGTTGCCCGGATCGCGGAGCGCTTGGGCCACCAGCCAGATCGGCGCGGCG
>DLGU01000009.1:0-3062 GCA_002482865.1 Porphyrobacter sp. UBA7686 | reverse complement strand
CGTGGTTTCGATCACCTCGCCGCCCGCCGCCACAACGTCAGCCTCAAGCCGGGCGAGCAGCGCGTGCTCACGCCCCTCAGCCATCACCAGCGTCTGCGGCACCCGGCCCGAAGCGCGCGCGTCCTCAAGCAGCCGCAGCCCTTCGACCAGGAACTGGCCGGCGCGCTTGCGATGCTTCTTGTCGCGTAAGGACCGCAGATATTTGACGGTCGGATTGGAAAAGCCGGTGATGTGCTTGCGCATGGTCCTCGGCCTATGCCGTTCGTGTCGAGCGAAGTCGAGACACCAGCGCACAAGCGCCTCTCGACTGCGCTCGAGGCGAACGGAATTTCTGTGTCAATCCTCGCCGAAGCCGCCCGCGACCAGCGCGATCAGATCGGCCAGCACCGCCTCCGCGTTATCGCCTTCGACCGCGACTTCGACCGTGTCGCCCTTGGCCGCGCCCAGCATCATCAACCCGAGGATCGACCCGCCCGCCGCGCTGTGCGGAGCTTTGGTGACGGTGACCTTCACGCCATCAGGCAGGGTCGCCACCGCGCCGACGAACTTCGCGCTCGCCCGGGCGTGCAGGCCCCGGCGGTTGACGATGGTGACGCTTTGCCGTGCTTCCCCCACGCAGCGAGCCTTCAGGCCTTGGCCCGTGCGGGGGCAGTGTCCTGCCCCAGCAATTCGCTGGCGATGGTGATGTAATTGCGCCCGGCGGTCTGCGCGGCGTGGACCGCAGCGGAGACATCCATCGCCTTGCGTGCCCCGGCCAGACGGATCAGCATCGGCAGGTTGATGCCCGCGATGACCTCGACATGCCCGGCATCGAGCAGCGAGATCGCCAGATTCGACGGGGTACCGCCGAACAGGTCGGTGAGGATGATGACGCCCTTGCCATTGTCGACCGAAGCGATCGCGTCCGCGATGTCGGCGCGGCGCTGCTCCATATCGTCATGGGGGCCGATGCAGACCGTGACGATCCCGTCTTGCGGGCCGACCACGTGCTCCATTGCCTCGACAAACTGGTCCGCGAGGCGGCCATGGGTTACCAGGATCAAGCCGATCATGCGTGAATAGGGGTCCGTTAACTGCCCGCCAAGGGGGCTGCCTTACGCGTTTCTACCTTAACCGACAATGCGTGCGGGGTGCATTGCGGCGGATTCTACCGTGCCGGGTCTTAGCGGCGATCCCGTTCAATGGTATCGGCCGCCCGCGAGCCCAGATTGCGGTGCCGGACAGTGGGCGAAAACCCGGCGGTGCGCAAGGCCTGAGCCATCCGCTCGGTGGTGAAGACCGATCGGTGTCTCCCGCCGGTACAACCGAAGGCGATATGGACATAGGGCTTTCCCTGCCGGGCATAGCGCGGAAGCAGCATCAGCAAGAGGCCGCGGATGCGTTCGAACGCCTCGGCAAAGGCAGGGTCACGCTCGATATGCTCGCCCACGGCCGCGTCCTGCCCGGTCTGTTCGCGCAGCTCGGGCACCCAGTGCGGATTGTCGAGGAAGCGCATATCGAACACCAGATCGGCAAGCGGCGGCATCCCACGGGCAAAGCCGAAGCTCGACAGGGTGATCGTCACGCCCGCTTCTTCGCTGGCGGGATCGAACAGTTCGCGGATGCGCGTTTGCAGATCGTTACTGGTCATCGCCGTGGTGTCGATCATCACCTCGGCCCAGCGGCGCAGGGGTTCGAGCAATTCGCGCTCGGCGGCGATGCCTTCCTGCACCGGGCGTCCGTCAGCCATCGGGTGACGGCGGCGGGTTTCGTTGAAGCGACGTTCCAGCTCGCCCCCCGCGCAGTCGAGGAACAGGAAGGTGAGCGCGATGTCGGGCCGGGCGGCGAGGTCTTTGACCAGCGCGATGACGTCGGCCGGGACAAAGCCGCGGGTGCGCGAATCGAACCCGATGGCGAGCGGCCCGCGCGCTTCGTCGGGCATGGTGACGAGGCGCTTGAGCATCCGCACCGGGAAGTTGTCGATCGTTTCCCAGCCGAGATCCTCCAGCACCGCCAGCGTGGTCGACTTGCCCGCGCCGGCAAGGCCAGTGACCAGCAGCAGCTGGCGCTGGGAAGGAGGGGCTTCAGGCTCGCTCATGCGCTGTCATCTGGCGCGTCTGGGCGGCAAAGGGAAGCGGGTTTGATGTCGAGGCCATGCATGGCGAGCGCCCATTCGGCGCGCGGGGCGGGGGCGATGGTGCCAGGATCGAAGCCGAGCACCGGAACGGCGACCCCGTTGATGGTGCGCCGGGGGAGCGGTGTTTCAGGGAGGCGCTCAGGCACCGGGCCGCCGAGGGAGAGGATCAGCGCAACCGGCGCGGGCGGGGCGATGGGGAGGGAGACAAGGCCCACCCCGCGCACTTCCAGCAACCCTGCAATATGCGGCGGCGGGCTGGCGATCAGCACGCCACTCTCCACGGTCAGCGTCACGCCGTCATCGCCGATCAGCCCCGCGCCGCGATCCACCAATGCCAGCGCGAGGCTGGATTTGCCGCTGCCCGGCGGCCCTTCGATCAGCAGCGCGCGGCCGCCAATCACAACCGCGCTCGCCTGAAGCACGATAGTGGTCATGGCGAGGCGGGCAGACGAAGCCGCAGGCACGCGCCGGGTGCGCCGTCGGGGCGGGCATCGGCGCTGAGCGTGCCGTCATGCGCCTCGGCAATCGCGCGGCCGATGGCTAGGCCGAGGCCGGAGTGATTGCCGAAGCTCTCGCCCTCGGGCCGGTCGGAATGGAAGCGCCGGAACACCGCCTCGCGTGCGTCAGCAGCGATGCCGGGGCCTTCGTCGCAGACCTCGGTGATGCTCTGGCCCCCGGCCCGGCGGATCGACACGCTGACCACGCCGTCTGCGGGTGAGAAGGACACGGCATTGTCGATCAGGTTTTCGGCCACGCGTTCCAGCTGGGTCGGCACGCCCATCACGATGTGGCTGCCCGGTGCCGCGTCGAGCACGATCCGCCGTCCGCCGTTCATCCCGCGATCCTCACGGCTGCGGATCAGGTTCGCGAACAATTCGGCCAGATCGACCCGTTCCAGCGTCGCGCGGCTGATTTCGGCATCGACCCGGCTGGCGGCGGCGATTTC
>DLGU01000056.1 GCA_002482865.1 Porphyrobacter sp. UBA7686 | reverse complement strand
GCTCGCCGCATAGGGCTTGGTCGCGAGCCTCCCGCCATCGGCATAGAGCACCATGCCGGACACGTTGGGCAGCTCAACCCAGTCGAAGGCATCGGCATAGACCGCCAGATACCAGTCCTGCACCTCGCTCGGCGAGATCCCGGCGATGAGGCAGAAATTGCCGAGCACCATCAGCCGCTGGATGTGGTGCGCGTGGGCATCTTCCCGCGTGGTGCGGATGCAGTCTGACAGGCAGCGCATATCGGTCTTGCCGGTCCAGAAGAATTCGGGGAGCGGGCGGTGGGCGGCGAGTTCATTCGCCTCGGCCAGCCCTGGCATCGTGTACCAGTAGAACCCGCGCACATATTCGCGCCAGCCAATGATCTGGCGGATGAAGCCCTCTACGGAATTGAGCGGGGCCTTGCCCGATTTATAGGCAGCCTCGGCGGTGCGGCACAATTCGAGGGGATCGAGCAACCCGATATTGAGGCTGGTCGAGAGCATCGAGTGGTACAGGTCGTCCTTCCCGTGGACCATCGCGTCCTGGTAGGGGCCGAACAGATCGAGGCGCTTGGCAAAGAAGGCTTCGGCGGCTTCAAGTGCCTCGGCGCGGGTGACGGGCCAGCCGAAGGGCTCCAGATCGCCGAAGTGATCGGCGAAGCGCTCACTGACCAGCGCGATCACCTCTTGCGTGATGGTATCGGGCGCGAACTTGGGCGCGGGCGGCGCTTTCATTTCGCCCTTGGGCGGTTCGCGATTGTCGGCGTCGAGGTTCCAGACGTCGCCTTCGGGCTTGCCGTCGTCGCGCATCAGCAGCCCGGTCTTGCGGCGCATCTCGCGGTAGAAATATTCCATCGTCAGATGCTTGCGTCCGTCGGCGAAGGCGCGGAACTCGGCGTGGGTCGCGATGAAGCGGGTGTCAGGGAGGATACGGACCGGGCAGGGCAGGCGGTCTTCCCATTCGAGAATCGCCTGCTGGACGCGCCACTCGCTCGCTTCGGTGATGCGCACTTCGGATGCGCCGTGGCGCTCGCGGGCGCGGGCGACTTCGCCAGTGAAGCTGCCGGTGTTGGCGGGGTCATCCAACGCGACGTAATCGACGTGCCAGCCTTCAGCGCGCAGTTCGGCCGCGAAGTGGCGCATTGCCGAAAAAATCAGAACGATCTTCTGCTTGTGGTGTTTCACATAGGTCGCCTCGTCCCACACCTCCATCATCAGGATCACCGCCTCACCTCGGGCAAGGCCTTCGAGGCTGGAGAGGTTGCGCGACAGCTGATCGCCAAGGATTGGCACAAGAACGGGACGGGTCATGCAGGGGATACGCGCCCGCCCCCGCTTTGGTTTCGCGCAGTTGCTACTGCGTCACCTCCAGCGCCCGCCATGCAGCGGCGGCGAAAGCCGGGTCATTGAGCATCGAGATCAGCAACCCGCGCGCCTTCCCCTTCTCTCCCCGACGGCTCAGCGCGGTCGCCTGCGCGTAGCGGAAATCGCCCACCCCGGCATTGTGAAGGAACGCGCGTTCGAGCTGCTTTTGGGCGGCTACCGGCGGCGTGCGGCCCTGTTCGACATAGGTCTGGTGATAGAGCGCGGCGGCGAGCGGATGCAGCTCGGGATCGCGCGCCTGCTTTTTGAGCAGCGCACGCACTTCGTCGTAAGAAGGCGGATCGTCCGGGTTGCCCTCGCGCACCAGCCGGGCGAGCATGATCTCGGCCTTGAGCCGCTGCGCGCTCTCCAGATCGGGGTCGATCGCCAGCGCGCGATTGACCGCCCGCCACGCTTCGGCGTCGGAATAGGGGTTGGACATGACGATCAGTTCGCCATTGGAAAAGCCGAAGCCGCGGAACACTGGCCGGCCGCCGAAATCGCTATGCTGCACGCGGGCATATTCGGCCGCGGCATATTCGTACCACACCAATGCGCTATCGGGGTGGTCGGCGGTCAGTTCGCGCAGCTCCTTGGCGGTGGATTTGAGACGGGTTTCCAGCAGGCGTTCCAACCGCAAGTCGATCAGGGCAATTTCTTCTCGGTGCATCGGGCGGATTGCGACCCGGGTGGTGGCGGGCGGATCAACCTTGACCCGCCGCACCGGCGCCACGACCCGCCGCCGCGCCAACTCCTGCGCCAGCATATCGAGGTCACCCAGCTCGCGCGCGGCATCCTCCATGCTGCGTCCGCCCGCATAGGCATCGACATAGCGATCGAGCACGCCCGCAAAACGCGCCTCCAGCAGCAGCGGACTGGCCAGCGCGCGGCTCACTTCGAGGAAGCGGGCGTATTCCTCCTCCGTGCGGTGGCGAAACCGTACGGCCAGCGCTTCGGCCAGCGCCTTGCGGGTGATGCCGCTGACCCGTGTGAGGCGGCGCGGCTGGCCGATGACGAAGACGCCTTCGCTCTCCTGCCTGTCGGAGCGGATGGCGGTGGCGAAGTAATGCGACAGACCCGCAGACGTCCACATCGGCTTGGGCCGGAAGAAGGCATTGCCGAGGTGGAATTGCGCCAGGCAGTAGAAGATCTCGCCCGGATCGGGCTGCCCCGCCGCGTCGGGCAGATAGAGCGCATAGGCGACTGGCAGCTCGGCATGGTTCTCACACACCGCAGACGCACCGAAATCGACCACCCGCGCAATGCGGCGGGGATTGGGGGTCAGGAAGAATTCGGGCTTGCGGCCATGCCATGTCTCGCCCGGCAGCAGGCCATTGAGCACACGGTCGAAGTCCTCGATCGTCTGCATCAGAGCGCGCAGTTCGCCGTCCTCCATCTGCGCGTGGACAATGTAATGCTCGCTTTCGGCGCGCAGCCATGGGTTCGCATGGGCGGGAGCAGAAAGGCCGAGGGACAGGGCCAGCAGCAGGAATAGGCGCGACACCATGTGTCACAGCATATCATCGGACAAGCAACTGTAAATACAGGTTCAAACGAAGCTGTAAGGGTCGATGTCGACGCCTACCCGCACCCCGGGGGCGAATTGCACCGCGCCGATCCAGTCGCGCAGGACGGCTTGAATATTGGCGCTACGCTTGGCGTTGACGAGAAAACGGTAGCGATAGCGTCCCCGCAGCAGCGCAAGCGGGGCAGGGGCGGGACCGAGGATCTGCACATCGGCCAGCCGGGGCCGCACATCGCCCAACCGCACCGCGGCCTCGCGGGCTTCCTTTTCGTCTTCGGAGGACAGGATGATCGCCGCCCAGCGTCCGAACGGCGGCGCGCCCGCATCACGCCGCCCGGCGGTTTCGGCAGCATAGAAGGCATCGCGGTCGCCGCCGGCCAAGGCGGCGATGACGGGAGCATCGGGGTGGCGGGTCTGGATCAGCACCTCGCCCGGCTTGGCCCCGCGCCCTGCGCGCCCGGCGACCTGCGCGATCTGGCTAAAGGTTCGCTCGCCTGCGCGCAGGTCTCCCCCTTCAAGGCCAAGGTCGGCATCGACCACGCCCACCAGTGTCAGTTCGGGGAAGTGGAAGCCCTTGGTGACCAGCTGCGTGCCGATAATGATATCGATCGCGCGGCCCTCTGCCATCGCGATGAATTCTGCCGCACGTTCGGGGGTGTTGAGCGTGTCGCTGGTCGCCACCGCCACCCGCGCTTCGGGGAACAGATCAGCGACTTCGGCGGCGATGCGCTCCACGCCGGGGCCACAAGCAACGAGGCAATCGCTCTCGCCGCATTCGGGGCAGGCTTCGGGCACCCGCGTTTCGAACCCGCAATGGTGACAGGCAAGGCGGGCGGACAGGCGGTGTTCGACCAGCCATGCGCTGCACGAAGGGCATTTGAAGCGGTGCCCGCAATTGCGGCACAGGGTCAGCGGGGCATAGCCGCGGCGGTTGAGGAACAGCAGCGATTGCTCGCCCTTGTCCAGCCGGTCACGCAAGGCATCGACCAGTGGCCCCGCGAGCCAGCGCTGGCTGCCGGGCGCGAGATCGGCGCGGGCCTTTTCAACCGCCTCGGGTTTGGCTTTCTCGGCGAAGGCGGGGTTCGACAGGCGGCCGCCGAGCGACTTGGCCTCTTTCTCCGAAGCTGCCAGCGCCTTTTCCAGACGGGTCTTTTCCGCCGCGATGTCGATGATGCCTTCGAGCGGGATCACGAACACATCGCTTCCGGCCGTCACCTGCATCGCCGGGCCAGCTGGGGCTTCGCCGATGGTCACCGGGGTCAGGCGCGCAAGGCGTTCGATCGCGGCGCTGCTGCGTTCGATCGTGCGGGCCGCCACATCGGAGGGCGCGGCCAGCCACGCCGCCAGCTTCGCGCCGGGGGCGATGCCGAGTTCGTTCTTGGCGCTGCGGGTGCTTGTGGTCAGGTCGATCACCCAGTCGATCGCGTCGGTCGCGTCCTTGCTCACCTCCGCTTCCGGCGCGGGCCACTGTGCCACGATCAGCTCGTAATCGCGCTGCCCCAGCTTGTGCCACAGCTCCTCGGTGATGAAGGGCATGAAGGGGTGGAGCATGACGAGGATCTGGTCGAGCGCCCAGCCTGCAACGGCGCGGGTTTCCACCGCGGGCGGGCTGTCGGCGTCCCCTGCGAAGACCGGCTTGATCAGCTCC
>DLGU01000034.1:3254-7338 GCA_002482865.1 Porphyrobacter sp. UBA7686 | reverse complement strand
CGCGCTGAACAGATCGAGCTCGAAGGAAACGCGCGGGTGGCCCGCGGCCATCATCGCGTGGGTGACGAACTGGCCGGGCTTGGATGATCCGTAATGGCAATCAAGGCACACGTTGGCGCGCGCCTTGGGATTGTCGAGTGGCGTCAGCCCGGCTGCGACGTTGGAGGCATGGGTGGCGGGCAGCGCATAGTGCTCTGCCAGCCATGTCCCGCCCGACGCACCGTGGCAGCTTTCGCACCCGACCCCGTCGGTGGCGGTGAACTTCGCGCCGCGCTGACCGGCGGGGACATTGGTGGCATGGCACCCGAGGCACGCCGGGGCCGATTGCGCGTTACCCAGCCCGAGGCTCGCTGCGATCTGCTGGCCGCGCCGACCGCCGAGCACGGCATAGGCGCGGGAATGGGCGCCGCTGGGGGATGAGGGTTCTTGCCAGGTGGCGATCTCGTCCTGCCGGACAACTGCGCCATTGCCTTCGGCCCGGCCATGACAAGTCGATCCAGCGCAGCTGGCGACGCCTTCGAATGTGCCGTTACCGATCGCGCCAGAGGCAGGGTAGAGCGCGGCAAGGACGACCACCGCCGCGACGCGCAAGGCTTTACGCCGCTGCGCAAGGCCTGTGATCACATCCGCCCAAAATCGCCTCATCCCATCCCCCCCGAGATGCCCGAGAGCCGGATTGCCCTAAACCATGACAGGTTAGCACTCGCCCCCATGCGATGCTTGTAACCCTGCGTCTGGTTTGATCGTCCGCCTACCGATTCCCCCGTATGGCCGACCCCTGTCCCCCTTGTCCCAAGCTTGGGGCCGCGATGCAACAGCCAATGCGGTTTCAGCCCCCGCTGGCTTCGGCCGACGCCTCAAGGCTGGAGGCCAGCGCTTCGAGTTGCACCGTGCAGCCCTTGGCGATCAGCGCCTCGGCAAGCGCATCGGGCGCCTCGTAATCTTCGGGCAGCAGCACGAAATCGATCTGCGCGCTGGTGGCGTTGTCCGGCCCGGTGATGGTGTAAGGCGCGCCCTCCACGATCGGCAGGCGCGCCGGATCGAGCGCGGCGATCATCACCGTCTCGTCGAATGTGACATCGACCGCTGCGCCATTCTCGCGGTTGAACATCCGGTAGGTGCTGGTGCCGGGTGTGCCGGGCCGCCACAGGCGCACAGTGGCAAGGTCGTAAAGGCAGATCGTGCCCGAACGGGTGACGTCAACATACCACAGGCTGGGATTGGTCGGATTCTCGTCAGTCTCGCCGCGCACGGCCCCGGTCCGCACGCGGGTGGCGGCGCGCTTGCGCGTGAGGGAGGCGAAGCGATCAGCAGCAACCTGCGGACGGTCGCCCACGCGGAAGGTGCCAGCCCCCTTGATGACGCGCGTGCCGTCAGCGGTGAGCACGGTGATCACATCACCCGCCTTCAGCGTGATCGAGGCATTGTCATCGACCTTGGTGCCAACCGGGTACTTGGTCGAGGAGGGGCCGGTGGACTTCACCACCACTCCGGCCATCGCCGCAACTGGCAGCGCCAGCGCCGCACCCGCCAACGCGAGCGCCGTCAGCCGCGATTTCAATTTATCCGAGAACATAGGTTCCTCCCTCGTCCATTGCTTCCATGCGCCGGGCAAGATTGCTCAGCGCTGTATCGTCAGGGTGGCGCGCGGCCACCTGCTGCGACAACCGCAGCGCGGTTGCGCGGTCCGTCGCGGCGAGCTTGCAAGCCTCGGCCAGCTCGGCGCGATCTTCGGCCGGGAAATCGGGCGCGGGTTCAAATAGATCCACCGCCCGCGCGCGCCCGCGCAATTGCACCCGCCCCATCGACCGCCACCAGTCGAGCCCCGAAGCCTCGGCGAATTCGCGGCTGGCCATAACTGCTGAATCGAGCGCCTTGTTGGCCGCTTCGAGTCGCGCAGCCGTGTTCATGGAGTCGCCGAGCGCAGTATACTGGATGCGGGTCGCCCCGCCAAAGTTCCCGATCACCGCCTCGCCGAAGTGGAGACCGACGCGGGTTTTGCCGATGGGAGGCAGGCTGGCATCCATCGCTGCCACCTCGCGCCGGAACGCTTCGCCCGCTTGCCACATCGCAAATCCTGCGCGTGCCGCGCGCATGCCATCATCCGGCCGGCTGATCGGCGCGCCCCAGAAGGCCACCACGGCATCGCCGACGAACTTATCGATCACGCCGCCATGGTCGAGCACCACCTGGCTCAGCAGATCAAGATAGCGGTTGAGCAGCTTNNGCCACCATTTCCGGCTCGATCGCGTGGCTCATCTTGGTGAAGCCCTCCAGATCGCTGAACAGCACGAAAATCTCACGCTTTTCGCCGCCCAATGACAGCAATTCGGGCTTGTCGATGATCGCCAAGGCGATGTCGCGCGGGATGTATTTGCCGAGCGCACCCGTGGCGAAATTGCGCTGCACCGCGCCCGATGCGCGCGCGGCAGTGGTAACGGCGGTGAAGACAATGATCCACCCGATCAACCACCCGACAACTGGCAATCCGTAGGTATCAACATTGCGAACCTGCAACAGCACCGGCACGCCCTGAAAAATCACGAGCTGCGCGACGCCAAATAGCGCCAGCCGCCGTGCGGGCCATTCGAGCAATGCGGTCAAAACCGCGACTATAATCACCAGAACCGCCATGGCCCAAAGCACCCAAGTCGGGATCGGGGTCAGAACGCGGTCATCGAGCATCTGGGCGATGATCTCGGCATGGACGGCAATCCCTGCGGGCACTTCGCCGTTGATCGAGGTGAAGGTCGTCTCGACCCGGTCATAGTCGACGATATCGCCGCCGATCAGGATGTATTTGCCGGCATATTGCTCCTTGAGGAAGGGCAGAATTTCCGGGTCGGGATCGACGAAGAGATCGATTTGAGCCGGGGGGAACAACACCGAATCCTGGAACTTGGGCCGCCGGTAATCAATCGCGCCCTCGTAACCGGCAAAGGCGTTGGCGGGCTCGCCCGCATCGGCCAGCATCACGCGCCCCAGCAGCGGCGGCAGGCCCTCGCGGATATCGGGCCACAGCCGGGTTGCGCCAAAGGTGTTGTCGAGCCGGATGCTCGCCGGGCGCGCCTTGCTCCCCTTCAGCCGCGCCATGAACGCTTCGAGATATTGTTGCTGTTCGAACTCGATATCGTCCGGGTTGGTTGCCTTGGCGGCATAGGCGACCGCGACCGGGGTCTTCATTGCGCGCAGCGTGGCGATCAGCTCCTCGTCCTCGTCCTGCGGCTGATCGAACAGGATGTCGATCCCGATCGCCTTGGGTTCGAAGGTGTCGAGCGTGCGCAGCGTCTTGGCAAGCAGGCCCCGGTCGAGCGGCGAGCGTTTGCGCGCGGCGATCAGGGTCTGGTCGGTATAGACCACCAGCACGACCCGCTTGTCTTCTTCAACCAGATCGGCGGAATAATAGGCCCGCAGATCATAAAACGCGCGCTCAGCCTCGCTGGTGAGCGGGGTGGGTTCGGAACCATCGGGCAGAACCCAGCTATAGCGCGCGATGAACAGTGCCACGCACAAAAGCATGACGGTCAGGGCCAGCTGGACGGTGCCCGCCTCACGCACGTTGCGCCAGCCGCGTCTGATCCAGCCGAGCCGCGAGGAGGACGTGTTCAAGGTCGCCTCAGCGGGCGAGCCGGGCCGCGCCGTCGCCCACCACGGCAAAGGCCGACCAGTAGAACGGGTGCGAGGTCTCGGCATCGTCCATCAACGCCTCCTGCGAGGCCTTGAGCGCTTCGGCTGTGGCGCGGCCGTCCTCGGCAAACAGGCCCGCAATCAGACGGCCGGTCGCGTTGAAATCGTCGGGCACCGGCCAATGGCTCGCCAGCACGGTCCGTCCCCCTGCCCCCACGAAAGCGCGCACCAGCCCATCAAGCGCGAACTCGCCGCCGCCAGTGACGCCGGCCTCGCGGGTCGCTCCCACCGTCGCGCTGCCAGCGGTGTCACAGGCCGAAAGGATTACAAGGTCGGCATCGATGCGCAGGCCGAAGATCTCGGCGAAGCTCAATAGGCCGTCCGAACCTTCCTCGCTATCGAAGCTGGTCAGCAGCGCCGGGCGCGGCGGACATTGCGGCTGCGGCGCGGTGACCAG
>DLGU01000034.1:2628-3233 GCA_002482865.1 Porphyrobacter sp. UBA7686 | reverse complement strand
CCGTGGGTGGCAAAGTGCAGAATGCGGTATTCGGACAGGTCAGGCAGAGCCGAAATCGCGCTGTCAGTGAAGGCAGCCCCCGTCAGCACCCGAGCGCCCTCGCCAAAGCGGGCCGCTGCGCCGCGCAGTTCGTCCGCCTTGATCGGATTGGCCCAGATATTGGGCGACCAAAGGCACTTCTCGCCCGCTGCCAAAGCGGCACGGGTGCGCGACGCGCCGGGCGTGGCGGTGCCGATTGGCGCGTTTTCGCCGAGCCCGAGATAGGCGCGCTTGCCATCGGAAGGCGGCGCCGCCCGCACATCGCGGAACGCCGAGGCGGCCACCGAGGTGCTGATCTGGGTGGTGCGCCCGAGCCACTGGGTGCCGCGCAGATCATATTCGTCCGCGCCCTTCTGCCTCATCCGCGCTTGGTAGGCCGCGACGCTGGCATCGTCGGTGACCAGCAGGTTGATCGGCAGCTTCAATAGCGCGCCATCGGGCTCGAACACGATGTGGCGGGCCTTGGGGAGTTGGTCTGCGACCGGGGTGAACAGCCGAACGTAAAGTTCACGCGCACGCACGATATCGAAAGGATAGGTCAGCACCTGCCCGCCTTCGACCACCGC
>DLGU01000034.1:0-2533 GCA_002482865.1 Porphyrobacter sp. UBA7686 | reverse complement strand
AGCTTCACATAGGCCTCGCCCTCGGTGAGCGTGGCTTGCAGGTCGGTGAGCGTGATCGCCTGTTCGGTGACGGCCCGATAGCGCGGAAAGGCGGCGAGCTTATCCAGCACTTCGGCCTGCTGCTGCCGCAACAGTTCGAGCCGCGCCGCCCTCTCGGCGATCAGCGCCGTCTGGGCAGCGTCTGGTTCAGGTATGGTCTCCAGTTCGAGCAGCGAGGTGCGCAGCTGTTCGATCCCGCGGCCCAGATTGGTCGCAGTGCGGAACATTTGCGAGGCTTCGTCACTGCCGCCCGAAAGCTCGCGCGCCAAGGCCGCCTGGGTCTGCGCAAGGCCGGGGCGCTGGAGCAACTGGCTGGCGGCGAACAGATCGCCCGCTGCGCTGGCATTGCCGCGACCCTCGTCGATCAACAGCCCGAAATAGGGCGTCAGCAAGCTGCGCAGCGACGGCATGGCCCGGCCATCGGCATCGGCGATGATCGTGCGGTACAGCGTCAGCGCCTCGTCACGGCGACCGCTGCGCGCATAAAGCCCAGCCAGCTGCGCACGGGCGGTGCCCAGCGCAGGTGAGCCGGGGTAAGTCGCTTCGAGCAAGGTGATCCCCTGCTTGTGCAGCCGCTCCGCCTCCCCCTGCTTGCCGGAGCGCTCGGCGAGTTCGGCAAGCTCACCCAGCACCTGCGCTCGCAGCCACATGATCGACACCACACGTCCGCCGCGCACATCGCCAAAGATCGCTTCGGCGGTGCGCAGGAAGCTCGCGGCGTCCTCAGTCCGGCCCATCTGCCGCAGCACTGTGGCCTTGAGATAGGCGTGCTGCCCATCGAGCAGCTGTGCGCGTTCCAACGGGGTCAGGCTCAGCGCATAGTCACCCGTGACCCGCCCGCTTTCGCTGGCCAGCTGCCCCGCTAATGCAGGCCCGATCTGGAGGCTGGCGAGCGCCGCGCTATCGGCGAATTCGATCGGCAGCGGCGTATCGAGCAACGCGAGCGCGCGCGCCGACTGGCGCTGGTTGAGCGCGTCCATCGCTTCGTAGTTGCGTTGCAGGCGGGCCAGCACCGGGCTGGTCGCGCTGACGCTGCGCAGGTCGGCAAAACGGCGGCGGCTTTCGGCGAAATTGCCGAGATTGGATTGTTGCAGCGCTTCATTAAGGCGCGCTTCGGCGGCACCCGGCCCGGCCAGCGCGGCTGAAGATGCCGCGAAAAACTCTGCTGCCTCGGCAAATTCTCCGGCGTTGCTGCGACGGTAGGCTTCGATCAGCGCCTGGTCCGCTGCAATCGCTTCGGCCTGCTGGCGGGCAAAGGCGACCGCGTCGGTGGTGCTGGTGAGCGGGATTTCGACGATGCCGGGCACCACCGCATCGCTCGCCAATGATGCCATGCCGAGTTCGAGCGCCTTGGCATAGGCCGTCAATCCGCTTGCCGCATAGGTGCGTCCGCCGCGGTTGCCGATCAGCAAATCCGAGCGCAGCACACTGCCATCCTTGGCGCAGGAGAAGCGTTGCGCGGTGGCGATTCCCGTCACGGCGGCTGCACCGCCAGCGCCATCAGTGCAGCGCGCGTCCGCCCCGGCAAAGCGCGCGGGTGCGGGTACCGCGCTGCCGGTTTTTACCACCCACAGCGTGCCGACCGGCGCGGCGGCATCGCGGCAGATCACCGAATAACGCCGGTCAAACAGCCCGGCGCCCGGCTCGGGAGCGAGGATTTGCGCTTCGCACAGGCCGTTCGAGCCGATCGGGAACGTATCCCGCAGGCTAAGGCTGGCCGTGCCTGGCTCACGCGCGGCCGTCTGGCTGGCTGGCAAAGTCCCCATCATGGCAAGTGCCACCAGCGCGGGCAAAATGAAGCGTGCCTTGTCCTTGGACTGGGTCATGTCACTTCCCTCCCGTCGGGGGTGTCTGGCCGCCGCCATAGAGCGAGGCATCGCCGCCGCTGGTCACCGGTTCATCGAGCATCTCGTCCTCCGAGATCAACGCCGCATCGGCGCGCTGCGGGAAGTCGATGCCGAAGCGTGCGTCCTCTTCCTCGGCGCTGAAGGCAGGCAGGGGTTCGCCAATGAGGTTCAGGGGCTCCAGCAGGGTGGGGTTGTTGAGCGCGAGCGGGGCTGGCGGGACAATGATCGTAAGCGCCCCGGGCTCGAAGGTGGTGATGTAGTTCGGTCCGGCCACGAGCGTGCCTTGCCGGATGACGAAGATGCCGCGGGTCTCTCCCGGATCGCGCGAGAGGCTGCCGGTCAGCCGGTCATTGTTGACGAGGCCATCACCGCCGATGGTGAAGGTGAACAGCGGATCAGGCTCGCCGACCAGCTTGTCCTTGTCATCCGCCCGGATGGTGATCGGGCGCGGTGTGATTATCAGCTGGCCATTGGTGAAGCTCACCGCGTAATTCGCGCCTGCCGTCAGTGTGCCTTGAGTGATGGCGACATTGCCGACCCCGGTGGTGACGCCAGCCGTGGTCGCCAGCGCGCCCGTCAGCTGGTCACCGTTCACCAGACCCGATCCGCCAAGCGTGAAGGTCAGTGCTGGATTGGTATTGCCATAG
>DLGU01000196.1:4422-13319 GCA_002482865.1 Porphyrobacter sp. UBA7686 | reverse complement strand
CGACCGACATTGCGCGTCCGCCCCCTACTGGCCCGGAGCCACCGGAGGCGCACCCTCTGGCGCGCCGCCCGGCGCTGCGCCACCGGGAGCACCGCCCGGAGCAGCGCCCATCTGCTGCTGCATCGTCTGCTGGAGGATCTGCAGATTGCGGTCAAAGGTCGCGCGGCTCATGATGTCCATCACCTCAATCTCGAACTCAAGATCGGCGTTGGGCGGGATCGGCGTGCCCGGAGGCGGCGTTGCACCGTAAGCGAGATCGGCCGGGATGAAGAGGGTGTACTTGCCGCCCTTCTGCATCTGCTGAAGCCCCTGGAAGAAGCCCGGAATGGTCGCGCCTTCTTCAACCGGGAAGGGATTGCCTTCCGGGAACAGGCCCTGGACCGGGAGCGGGATGTTCTGCGATTCGTCGAACACCGTGCCATCGGCGGCCAGCTTGCCCTTGTACTTCACGAACACGACATCGCCCTTGGCCGCGGTCTTGCCTGCGCCTGCGACTTCGACATCAAGGTCGAGCCCGCGTGGCACGGCCGACCAGGCAAGCCCGCCGCCAACCGCGATCGCGAGCGCGACCCCGATCCACAGCTTGGTGAGCGAGCCCTTGGCCACAGGCTTGATCGGAACGCGGGTAATCTCGGTCATGGGTACGGTCCTGATGGGCGGCGCATTGGCGCCACGTTATGACGGCAAAAGGGCGCGGGAATAAGCCGCGCCCTGATGACTGATCGGAAAGGGGTATTCAAGCGCTTCTGCGAGGCAGAGTGCGCTTGGCGACGGGATTATTTGCTCCCGTCACGCTCCATCCGCTTGCGCTCCATCTTGCGAGCGCGGCGCACAGCAGCAGCCTTTTCACGGGCGCGCTTTTCGCTGGGCTTTTCGAAGTGGCGACGCAGTTTCATTTCGCGATAAACGCCTTCGCGCTGCAGCTTCTTCTTGAGCGCGCGCAGGGCCTGATCGACATTGTTATCGCGAACCATGATTTGCATAAACGACGACTACCTCAATTTTCCAAACGCCAGAGCCCGCCCGAATCACGCGGGGATACGCGGTGAATTGCTTGTGAAACACCAATGATACGCGGGCGATTCCCTTGCAGGACCGCCCACTAAACCGCGCCCCGATAGTCCAACATCGTCCCAAAGGCAACCCGCCAGCGTGCTCGTCCCGGCGCAATCGTTCTTCAGCTGCGCTAGGCAGATCGCGCGGCGCTCGCTATGGCCGCGCGATGTCCGGTGAAATCTCCCCTCTCATGGCCAGCCTCAATGTCGCTGTCGGCGGCGCTGCGGGCTCTGTGCTGCGCTATCATGCCGGCCGCGCTGTCACGCATCTCGCCGGGCCGGAAAACGCCTTCCCGTGGGGGACGCTCGGCGTCAATATCCTCGGCAGCCTGTTGATGGGCGTGCTGGTGGGCTGGCTCGCCCGCGGCAGCGCTGAGGCCCAGACGGCGGAGAATGTCCGGTTGCTGATCGGCGTCGGCCTGCTCGGCGGGTTCACCACCTTCAGTGCTTTCAGCGCCGAGCTCGTCACCCTGCTCCACCGCGGGCAGGCGCTGCTGGCAGTAGGCTATGCTGCCGCCTCGCTGGTCGCCGGGATGGCGGCGGTCATCATCGGCCTTGTCGCCGCGCAGAGTGCATCATGACCGAGACCCCCACCGATAACGTCCGCCAGTTCACCGTCAGCGAAGATGACGACGGCATCCGGCTCGACCGCTGGTTCAAGCGCAACCTGCCGCTCATCGGCTTTGCCACCGTGTCGCGCTGGGCGCGCACCGGGCAGATCCGCGTGGATGGCAAGCGCGCCAAGCCGGAGGATCGGCTGGAGCAAGGCCAGGTCCTGCGCGTGCCGCCCGGCGGCGAAGACACGCCTGCCGCCAAGAAGGCCGCGCCGCGCCTGCGTACCCTGAGCCCCGAACAGATCGCCGAAGCCAAGGGCATGGTGATCCGCGAAACGGCGAGCGCGATCGTGCTCAACAAGCCCCCCGGCCTCGCCACGCAAGGTGGCAGCAAGACGACCAAGCATGTCGACGGGCTGCTCGATGCCTTTGTCGAGACCGAGAAGACCCCGCGCCCGCGGCTCGTCCACCGGCTCGACAAGGACACGTCGGGCGTGCTGCTGATCGCGCGCACGCCGGGGGCTGCTGCGAGTTTCTCCAAGCGGTTTGCCGGCCGTTCGGCGCGCAAGGTCTATTGGGCGCTGGTGGTCGGCGTGCCGAAACTTTCCGAAGGCGTGATCGACGCGCCGCTCGCCAAGCAGCCGGGCACCGGCGGCGAGAAGATGCATATCGATGAGGAAAACGGCGCGGCGGCCAAGACGCGTTACCGTGTGGTGGAGCGGGCGGGCCAGCGCGCCGCTTGGGTCGAGCTGGAACCGCTCACCGGCCGCACGCACCAGCTGCGCGTCCACATGGCCGCAATCGGCCACCCGATTGTGGGCGACGGCAAGTATGGCGGACCCGATAGCTTCCTCACCGGCGCGGTCAGCCGCAAGATGCACCTGCACGCGCGCCGCCTCATCATCTCCGAACCCAAGGTTGGCGAGGGAACCGGAGGTAAGCTGGATGTGACCGCCGAACTCCCCCCGCACTTTGCCATGAGCATGGAAGTGCTGGGCTTCGATCAGGGCCTGTCCGACGCTTCGCCCATGGGTGACGAGGCGCCCGAACGGACGGGTGAGGAAAAGAAGCAGGCCGCCCGCCGCCATTTCAAGCAGGCGAGGAAGGAAGCCCGTGCGCCGCGCCGTGCGCGAGGTGATGCTGCGGCCAAGCCCAAGGCGAAGAAGCCGGCGGCCAAATCCTCTGGTAAGCCTGCCGGAAAACCCGCTGCCAAGGCCGGACCCGGCAAAGCCCCCGCCAACCGGGCGAGGCCAACTCCCAAACCCGCTCCCAAAGGCGGCGGCAAGCGGACGGGCCGCTGATGCATCCCAATCCGCTTTACCGCAGCGATGACAGTGCGGCTGATGCAGCGCTGGTGGGGCAGATCGGCTTCGGCATGGTCTTAGCCGCCACGCCCGATGGACCGCGCGTGGCGCATACCCCGCTGCTGATGACCGAAGGGGGAGCGGTGCAGTTCCACCTCGCCCGCAGCAACGCCCTCGCCCGGCATCTCGACGGCGCCACCGCGCTGATCGTGGTCAACGGCCCGGACGCCTATGTCTCCCCCCGCTGGTATGATGATCGCAACACCGTGCCGACCTGGGATTACGTCGCGCTGGAGCTGGAAGGCCCGGTGCGGCGGATGGACGACGATGGTCTCGAAGCCTTCCTCCACGCCGCTATCACCAAGCACGAAACGCGGCTGGGCGGTGAACCTTGGCGGGCGGAAGAATCCTCCGAGAAAATGTGGGCAGGCCTGTTTCGCGGGATTGTCGGCTTCGAACTAACCGTCGCGGCACGGCGGCCGACCTACAAGCTGTCGCAGAACAAGCCGCCCGAAACCCGCGCCCGGATCGCTGACGGGCTGGCTGAGGCCGGTTCGCCCGCGCTCGCTGAGTGGGTGCGGAGCGTGGCCGGATGAGCGGCGTGCGGCTCGCCGTGTTCGATTGCGACGGGACGCTGGTCGATGGGCAGGCAGATGTCTGCTGGGCGATGGCGCGCGCCTTTGCCCGCGCCGGTTTGCCCGCACCCGAAGTGTCCGCCGTGCGCCGCGCGGTCGGGCTGAGCCTGCCGCAGGCCGTGCGGACGCTGTCGCCCGATCTCACTGAGGATCAGAACCGCGCCGTCACCGAATTCTATCGCTCCAGCTTCCGCGCCCGGCGTGAGGAAGGCTTGCTCGACGAGCCGCTGTATGATGGCATCGCCGATCTGCTGCGCGATCTGCATGGCGCGGGCTGGAGCCTTGCGGTCGCGACCGGCAAGTCCGACCGCGGGCTCGCCGCCTGCCTAGCGACCCATGGGATCGCCGATCTGTTCGTCTCGCTCCAGACCGCTGACCGTCACCCGTCGAAGCCGCATCCCGCCATGCTGGAGGCCGCACTATTCGAAGCCGGCGCAACCCGCGAACAGGCCGTGATGATCGGCGACACCAGCTTCGACATGCTGATGGCGCGCAGCATCGGGGTCGCAGGAATCGGCGTCGGCTGGGGCTATCACGCCGCGCCCGAATTACTGGCGAGCGGCGCGGCGCGCGTGGTCGGCACCGCCGAGGCGCTGGCCGCTGCGCTTGAGGAGGCCTTGCCATGAGCCGATCCGACCGCGACATCGCCGAGGCACGGGCGCGCAATGGCTTCATCATCATCAACCTCGTGCGGTTCAGCGGGGTTGCGCTGGTGATGCTCGGCTTTGCCATCGTGCGCGGGGTCATTGACCTGCCTTATGCGGTGGGAGCTATCATCGCCGTGGCCGGCTTCTTTGAGGTGTTCTTCCTGCCGCGCTTCATCGCGCGCCGCTGGAACGCCGGAGACAGGACGCCCAAATGATCCGCCGGTTCTATAAGGACGTAACGCTCGGAGCGCAGCCGGGTGGCTATCAGGTGCTGCTTGACGGGCGCGGTGTGAAGACCGTGGGCGGCGCGGCGCAAATCGTCCCGACCGAAGCGCTGGGTGAAGCGTTGGCGGCCGAATGGCGGCGACAAGGCGAGACAATCGACCCCGCCAGCCTGCCGCTGCGCGATATGGCCGACTACGCGATCGACATTGTCACGCCCGATCCCGCAGCAATTGCCGATGGCCTCATCGCCTATGCCGAGACCGATACGCTCTGCTACCGCGCCGATCCCGACGAGCCGCTCCACGCGCACCAGCAAGCGGTGTGGGAGCCGCTGCTTACCGCGTTCGAGGCCGCGCATGGCATCACCCTGGTGCGGGTCAGCGGTGTGCTCCACCGCCCGCAACCGGAGGCGTCCTTGGCCGTGCTGCGTCAGCGGCTGGCGGCGCTCGATCCCTTCGTGCTGGCGGGGGTGGAGACGATGACCACGCTGGCCGCCTCGCTGGTGACGGCGCTCGCCGCGCTTGATGCCGGGCATGAGGACGAGCCGCGCGCTTTGTGGCAGGCGGTATGTCTTGAGGAAGAATGGCAGGCCGACCTGTGGGGCCGCGATTGGGAGGCCGAAGAACGCCGCGCCCGGCGCGAGGCCGATTTCCTGCGCGCTTATAGCTTTGCGCGCCTCGCGCAGATCTGAGTCAGCCCGCCGCGACCCAATCCGCGACCTCTGCCGCCACCCGATTGGCCGCGACATTCAGCGCGGCGCCGACCGCCTTCGCCTCAGCCACAACCCCGGTCTCGCGCGCTTCAAAGCGGCGGGTCGTGACCTTACCCTCCCGGTCAATCCGCACCGCATCAAATTGCACCACCGCCGATGACGAGGCGGCATCATAGCCCATCTCGTTCAAGGTGCCGCGCAGGCTGACCGTGGCGAGCGTTGCGGTGGCATCGCCATCGACCACCATCGCCTGCCCGCGCGCGCGGATCGTCTCGCCCACCAGCCGCCGGAACAGCCGGGCGGGCTTTTCGACCCAGAAGGCCTCTTGCAGATAGGCTAGTTCGGTATCGGTAACCGCCACCGGTACGCGCAGCACATCGAGCTTGGCGGGCGTATCAATGCCCAGCACCGCGATCACCGGCCGTTCGGTGCCGCTGACGCCGGGGCCGGCGGGCGCGCGCGTTTCAGGGCTCAGGGTCAGCAGGCTGGCGGGCGGCTCTCCGCCAAGGCTGATGCAGCCACCCAGCGCGAGGAGCAGCGGGGCCAGCAGCAGCGGGCGGGCAAGCGACAAGGTCCGGTCAGTCACGCGCATCGCATCATCCTCATTTCGGCTTATAGTCGGGCAGCGACGTGCCGCCCACCAATGCGCCCGCGCCTTCGCTTTCGAGCTTTTCGGTAACCGCGCGCAGCGCGCGGCTGGTGGCGCGCAGGTCTTCCAGCGTCGCCTCAGCGCTCGGCAGTGTCGTGGTGCGCAATTGGCGTGCAGCCGGGCGGGTGTCTTCAAGCGTCGCCGCCAAGGATGCCAGCGCAGCATTGGCCGATTTCAGCGTCCCGCGCAGTTCCTCGGCCAGCGGCGATCCTTCCTTGTCGAGCAGCGCACTGGACGAGACGGCGACCTTTTCTACCGCATCCAGCGTCTGGTTCAATTCCACCATGGTGTTGCGGAATTCCTTGAGGTTGGCGGTCAGTTCCGGGCTCGCATCAGCCAGCCCGTCGGTCAGGCGGTTGGTGTTCTTGAGGATGCCTGCCAGCTCCTGCTGGTTTTCCGGGCCGAGGATCAGGTTCAATTGCTCGGTCAAGGTCGCCAGCCGTTCCAGCAGCAGCGGCGCATTCGCCACGATCTCGCCAAAGCCGCCGCGCCCTGGAGGGATCACCGGGCGGCCTTCAGGGCAAGCGGTCGTCTCGCATGTGATCGGCGGATTGTCCTTGCGCGCGCCATCCAGCAGGATGGTGGACACGCCGGTAAAGCTCGCCTGAATGGTCGCCTGCGTGCCGACGAGGATCGGCACATCCTCTCCAACCTTGATCCGCACCCGGACGAATTCGGGATTGTCCTTGGCCAGCGCGATTTCGGTCACTTGCCCCACCGGCACCCCGGCAAAGCTGACTTGGCTGCCCTTGGCGAGGCCAGAGACCGACTGGCCATAGAAGATGTCGAATTCGTCCTGCTTGCCTTCGCCCAGCCGCGCGATCCAGACGATGAAGGCAGCCAGCGCCGCCAGCAGCACCAGCGTTACCGCACCGACCCACAGATGATTGGCTCTGGTTTCCATGTGCGTTTCCTATGACGCGCGGGCGGCGCGCTTGTCCATTACTAACCGGCTCATTCCTGGCTCCTGAGGTGCGCGTCATGAGCAGCGCGGCCGCGCGGGCCGCCGAAATATTCCTCGATCCACGGATGCTTCGTCGCGATCAGTTCGGGGATGGTGCCAACGGCGATGATCTTCTTTTCGGCAATCACCGCCACCCGGTCGCATATCTCGTAAAGCGTATCGAGATCATGGGTTATAAGAAACACGGTAAGGCCCAGCGTTTCCTTCAATTCGCGGGTCAGTCGGTCAAACTTGGCTGCGCCGATCGGATCGAGCCCGGCGGTCGGTTCGTCCAGAAACAGCAATTCAGGGTCGAGCGCCAGCGCACGGGCGAGGCCGGCGCGCTTCTTCATGCCGCCCGAAAGCTCGGACGGGAACTTGGCTACCGCATCTTCGGGCAGGCCAGTGAGGATCACTTTGTAGCGCGCGATCTCGGTCCGCAGCGCTTGATCGAGATCGGGGTAATACTTCCTGAGCGGCACTTCGACATTTTCGCCCACGGTCAGCGTCGAAAACAGCGCCCCGCCCTGAAACAGCACGCCCCACCGGCGGCGCACGCCGATGCCCTGTTCCAGATCAAGCTCGGTGATGGTGCGCCCCAGCACATCGATCCGCCCCTCGCTGGGCCGCTGCAAGCCGATGATCGAGCGCATCAGCACCGATTTGCCCGTACCCGAGCCACCGACCACGCCAAGGATCTCGCCGCGCCGCACTTTGAGATCAAGACCCTCGTGGACCGTGATATCGCCAAAGCGGTTGACCAGTCCCTCGATCACGATCGGGTAGTTCGCATCTTCCTGATGAATGTCGCGCGCCATCGGTCAGCCCCACCCGATTTCGGTAAAGAACACCGCGAAAAACGCATCGAGCACGATCACCGCAAAGATCGCCGAGACCACGGCCATGGTCGTGCGGCGGCCCACTTCCTCGGAATCGCCGCGCACTTGCATCCCGTGATAACAGCCCGCCAGCGCCACGATCAGCCCGAACACCGGAGCCTTGATCAGCCCGACCCACAGGTCATGGGTCGGGACCACTTCCTGAATGCGCAGCAGGAAGGTCACAAACGGAATGCCGAGCGTCAGATCGCCCACCACCGCGCCGCCAATGATCGCCATCAGCGAGGCATAGAAGCCCAATAGCAGCATCATGAAAGTCGCCGCCAGAATGCGCGGGATCACCAGCACCTCGATCGGGGAGACGCCGATGGTGCGCATCGCGTCAATCTCCTCGGTCAGCTTCATCGTCCCGATCTGCGCCGCAAAGGCGCTGCCGGATCGGCCCGCGACCATGATTGCGGTCATCAGCACGCCCAGTTCGCGCAAGGTGATCCGGCCGACCAGATTGACCGTCAGCGATTCCGCGCCGAATTGTTCGAGCTGGACCGAGCCCTGCTGCGCGATAACAATGCCGATCAGGAAGCTCATCAGCCCGATGATCGGCAGCGCGGTCACGCCGACCAGCTCCATCTGGTGCACCAGCGCCTTGACCGGAAAGCGGGTCGGGTGGCGGATCAGGCTCGCTCCGCCAAGCAGGATCTGACCGAAGAAGCCGACCACGCCGTAAATGCCGCGGCGCGCGCCATAGACCTTTTCGCCCAGCGCCGTCGGCACGCGTTCCCACGCGGGCAGGCGGGGCGCGCGGGTATCA
Source organism: Porphyrobacter sp. UBA7686 (assembly GCA_002482865.1). Lineage (GTDB taxonomy): Bacteria > Pseudomonadota > Alphaproteobacteria > Sphingomonadales > Sphingomonadaceae > Erythrobacter. Next base: position 4,945 of record DLGU01000196.1, on the reverse strand, counting down.
CCGCTCGCGTCGATCCCGCGCATGGCAGCCAGCAGCCGCTCGGCCGCCTCACTCGCGCCGGTGATGTCGCAATTGTGTTCGCGTGCGAGGCGGCACACCACCCACGCGCCGACCGTGTCGATCTCTTCCACTTCGGCAAGATCAATGCTCGTGAGCGGGCCGGTAATGCGTTTGAGTTCCGGTTCGATCGCGCCGATATGGGCCAGCGTCAACGGCCCTGACAGCACCAGTCGGGCGGTATCCGCGCCTGCTTCTTCCAGCGTATATTGCGCGGCGTCCTGCATCGGATTGAAGCTATGGGGTGATTTTTCGCCCCCGGCAAGGCTCTCGCGGCGAACCGCAAATGGCTTCCATCATTGCATCGCAACATAGGTGCTGGCATGGCGCGGGGCATCATGAGCGACACTGTGCAACCCACTCTCCCCACCACGTTCGACCCCGCCGAAATCGAGGCGCGCTGGTATGCCCATTGGGAGGCGAACGGCCTGTTCCGGCCCGACCGGCCCGATGCCGAGGCCTTCAC
>DLGU01000196.1:0-4390 GCA_002482865.1 Porphyrobacter sp. UBA7686 | reverse complement strand
AACACCTTGCAGGACGTGGTGATCCGCTACGAGCGGCTGCGCGGCAAGGACGCGCTGTGGGTGGTCGGCACCGACCACGCCGGGATCGCGACGCAGATGGTGGTCGAACGCCAGCTTGAGGCGCGGCAGGACAAGCGCACGAATTATTCGCGCGAGGATTTCGTGGCGAAGGTGTGGGAGTGGAAGGCCGAAAGCGGCGGCACCATCACCAACCAGCTGAGGCGTCTGGGCTGCTCGATGGACTGGAGCCGCGAGCAGTTCACGATGGACCCGCATTTCACCAAGGCGGTGATCAAGACCTTCGTCGATCTGTATAATGACGGGTTGATCTACCGCGACAAGCGGCTGGTGAACTGGGACCCGAAGCTGAAGACCGCGATTTCCGACCTTGAGGTCGAAACGCAGACGATTGCGGGCAGCTTCTGGCACCTGCGCTATCCGCTGGCTGACGGCGTCACCCTGCCCGATGGCCGCGACTATCTGGAAGTCGCCACCACCCGGCCCGAAACGATGCTGGCCGATATGGCCGTGGCGGTGAACCCGGCGGACGAACGCTATGCGAGCGTGGTCGGCAAGTACGTCATCCTCCCGCTGACCGGCCGCCGCATCCCCGTGATCGCCGACGAACACGCCGATCCGGAGCTCGGCTCGGGCTGCGTCAAGATCACGCCGGGGCATGACTTCAACGACTTCGAAGTCGGCAAACGCGCCGGCTTTGCGCCTGCCGAGATGCTCAACATGCTCGATGCCGAAGCGAACGTCTGCCAGACGGCTGATGGTCTGGTGCCCGAGGAGTTCCTCGGCCTCCACCGCTTCAAGCGTGACGGTGTTGACGGTGCCCGCGAGCTGGTCGTGGCGCGGATGAAGGAACAGGGCTTCCTGATCCCTCACGTCACCAAATCCAAAGACGGCGAAGACATCGAGCACGACGCCGAACCGCGCCAGATCGCGACCCCCTTCGGCGACCGCGGCGGCGTGGTGATCGAACCGTGGCTGACCGACCAGTGGTATGTGAACGCCGCGGAACTCGCCAAGAAGCCCATCGAAGCTGTGCGCTCTGGCGATATCGGCATCGTGCCGAAGTCGTGGGAGAAGACCTTCTTCAACTGGATGGAGAACATCCAGCCGTGGTGCGTCTCGCGCCAGCTGTGGTGGGGCCACCGGATCCCGGCGTGGTTCGCAGACGACGGCCGCTGCTTCGTCGCTGAAGATGAGGCCGCCGCGCAAGCGCTCGCCGGTGAAGGCGTTGCGCTGACCCAGGACGAGGACGTCCTCGACACGTGGTTCTCCTCCGCCTTGTGGCCCTTCGCCACGCTGGGCTGGCCGGAAACCCAACCTCCGTTCGCCTCGAGCGAAGTCGAGAGGCCGGGCCCTGGTGTCTCGACTGCGCTCGACACGAACGGGGGTTTGCTCGCCAAGCACTTCCCCAACAGCCTCCTCATCTCCGGTTTCGACATCCTGTTCTTCTGGGATGCGCGGATGATGATGATGGGCTTTTACAACATGGGCCAGAAGCCCTGGGACACGCTCTATCTCCACGGCCTCGTGCGCGCGGCGGATGGGGCGAAGATGTCGAAGTCCAAGGGCAATGTCGTCGATCCGCTCGGCCTCATCGACCAATATGGCGCGGATGCGCTGCGGTTCTTCATGGCGGCGATGGAAAGCCAGGGCCGCGACATCAAGATGGATGAGAAGCGGGTCGAGGGATACCGCAACTTCGCCACCAAGCTGTGGAACGCGGCCCGCTTCTGCCAGTCGAACGGCATCGGCGCTTCGGCGAGCGTGAAGGCCCCGACAGCGCGCCTCGCCGCCAACCAGTGGATCATCGGCGAGGTCGCGGCCTGCGTGACGGAGATCGAGCGCGCCATGGCCGACCTGCGCTTCGATGCGGCGGCCAATGCGATCTACCAGTTCACGTGGAGCAAGTTCTGCGACTGGTATCTGGAGCTGATCAAGCCGGTCTTCGCCGGTGACGCCGACAGCCCGCCTGCCGTCGAAACCCGCGCGGTGGCCGGCTGGGCGCTCGACCAGATCCTCGTCATGCTGCACCCCTTCATGCCCTTCATCACCGAAGAGCTGTGGCACAAGCTGGGTGAGCGGCCCTACGAGCTGATCCTTGCCCAATGGCCCGCGCCGGAAGCGGAAGTCAGCAAGGAAGCGACTGACGCGATCGACTGGGTGATCGACCTGACCACCAACACCCGCAGCGCCAAGAACGAACTCGGCATCGCGCCGGGCGCGAAACTGGCGGCGTTCCTTGCCGCGCCGTCCGATGTGGCGAACCGCACCATCGAGCGCAGCAGTGCCGCGATTGAGCGCCTCGCCCGCCTGACCCCCGTCACCATCGGTGAGGCCCCCGCTGGCCCCGCCATGCAGGTGACCGCGGGGAGCGATGTCTTCATCATCCCGCTCGAAGGGATCATCGACATCGCGGCCGAAAAGGCGCGGCTCGAAAAGGCGCTGGCGGCCAGCACCAAGGAAGCCAAGAGCCTCGACGGCCGCCTGTCGAACCCTGCCTTCGCCGAAAAGGCCAAACCCGAAGCGGTCGAAAAGGCCCGCGCCGATCTCGCGCACCATGCGGGCGAGGTCGAGCGGCTGACTGCGGCGCTGGCGCGGTTGGGGTGAGGTGAACCTCACCCTCGCCACCGACGACACCGGCGGGCCGGAAATCTTCGCCTCGCTGCAAGGCGAGGGGCCAAGCCAAGGGATGCCGGTCGCCTTCGTGCGCCTCAGCCGCTGCAACCTTGCCTGCACATGGTGCGACACGGCCTATACGTGGCGGTTCGAGGGCGACAATCGGCCCCACCGCGACGAGATCGCGTTCGAACGCAAGGCCAATCAGGTGACGCTCTCGCCTGCGGACACGGCAGAGCGGATCGCCGCGCTGGGCCAGAAGCGCCTCGTCATCACCGGGGGCGAGCCGCTGCTTCAGGCGGGCGCGCTTGCGGAGATGCTCGCGCACCTGCCGGACATCAGCGTCGAGATCGAAACCAACGGCACCGTCGCCCCGCCCGCGCGGCTGGATGTGCGGGTCGATCAGTACAATGTCAGCCCCAAGCTTTCGCATAGCGGCAACCCGGCCGACCTCGCGCTGATCCCCGAACGGCTGGATGCTTGGGCGGCGGACCCGCGCGCGTTCCTGAAATTCGTGATCGCGGCACCTGAGGATGTCGAAGAGGTTCTGGCGCTTCAGCAGCGCTACCGCTTCACGCCCGAACGGGTGTTCCTTATGGCCGAGGGAACAGACAGCGCGACCCAGCGTGAACGGCAGGTGTGGCTCAGCGCGCTATGCTTGGAGCACGGGTTCCGCATGAGCGACCGGCTGCATATTCACTTGTACGGGGATACGCGCGGAACCTGATTGCTCGTCATTGCGAGGAGCCGAAGGCGACGTGGCAATCCATGGACGAAGGATGCCGCTCTAGGCGAGATCAGTTCATGGATTGCTTCGCTTCGCTCGCAATGACGAAGCGAGACATCAACCCTGGCTTCTCCAGCGCATCACCACGCGTTCGACCAGTTCCTCTTCGCCGCCGTCCTTGCTCCACAGTTCGACGAAGCTGGGGTCTTCGGAGGCCGGGCGCTTGTGTTCCTCAAGATTGTCGAAGGTCACGCGGATCGGGATCGCGACGCCTTCGCCGCAGATGATGCATTCGCGGTTGCGCAGCGCCGGGATCGAATCAAGGAACCCGCGCGCACCTTCGGGCATGGCGGCGCGCACGAAGGCCTGGTCGCGATCGTTGTTGAGACGCATCGAGATGATCGTGCCGCACTGCGACAGCACGCCTTCGGCCAAATCGGACGGACGCTGCGTGATCAGGCCGAGGCTGATGCCGTATTTGCGGCCTTCCTTGGCGATCCGGCTGAGGATCTTGCCGACGGATGATCCATCGGCGTTCTTCTCGTTGGGGACATAACGGTGCGCTTCTTCGCACACCAGCAGCACGGGCCGGGTCTTTTCGTCGCGGCTCCAGATCGCGAAGTCGAACACGAGGCGCGACAGCACCGCCACCACGGTCGAGGTGATATCGGACGGCACGCCCGACACGTCGATGATCGAGATCGGGCGGCCGTAACCGGGCATGCGGAAAATCTTGCCGATGAAATCGACCATCGTGTCGCCCACCAGCATGCCTGAGAACATGAACTGGTAACGCGGATCGGCCTTGATTTCGTCAAGCTTGCCCTTGATCCGCATATAGGGCGCAGACGAGGTCGCCTTGTCGAGCTTGCCCATCTCGTCCTGGAGGATGTTGCCGAAATCGCTGAGGAGATAGGGGATCGGCGAATCCACCGTGATCTTGCCCATCGTCTGCGCCAGCCGGTTCTTGGACCGCGCCGCCAGCAGGCACTTGGCGAGAATATCGGCATCGACCTGGCGTTCGTTGCC
>DLGU01000188.1:24454-35445 GCA_002482865.1 Porphyrobacter sp. UBA7686 | reverse complement strand
ATGACGAAATCGTAGGCGGCGCCCACGAAGATGAACAGGACCGCGATGCGAACCGGGGTGACAATCACCGCTTCGATCAGCCGCGCGCGGTCGGAAATCGGAGCGATGTCGCCAAAGCCCGTGGTGGTGATGCTGATCATCGTGAAATAGACGACGTCGAGGAAACTGATGTGGTCATCGTAATTGTCGACGAGGCCGGCACGGTCCCACCAGTGGATCGCGATCACCAAGGCAATCAGCCCGAAGGCCAGTCCCGTGCGGATGCCGAGATCGCCCCACACCGGGATCCGCACCTGACGGCGCAGCGGCCGGAACTGATCGGCCAGCAGCGCCTTGCGCTTGAACGGATTGCGGCTGGGCGCCGGAGCCATCAGTCGCTGAACCGCTCGGCCAGAATGCCGATGGTCGAATAGTGCGTCAGGTCGAGCTGCAAGGGCGTCACCGCGATGTAGCCATCCTCGATCGCTTCGAGGTCGGTCCCGTGATCCATAGTATGCTCGATCTGGTCGAGCCCGAACCAGAAATAGCGATAGCCGCGCGGATCGCGCCCTTCGACGATGGTGCCGCGGGCGTAATCGTGGAAGCCCTGACGCACGACGCGGATGCCTTTGACGTCCTCGGGCGCGCGGGCCGGGAAGTTGACGTTGATGAGCGTGCGGTCGGCCATCGGCGCGTCGATTAGGGGTCTGAGCACCTTGGCGCCCCACTCGCGCGCGGCGCCGAAGGGCACGTCATCGCCCATGCCTTCGCGGGCATAGACCTGGCTGAAGGCAATCGAGCGGATGCCCGCCAGCGCCCCCTCGATCGCGGCCGAGACGGTGCCGGAATAGGTGATGTCGTCGGCCAGATTGGCGCCGCGGTTGACGCCCGACAGGATGATATCGGGCGCATCGGGCATGACGGTGCGCAGGGCCATCATGACGCTGTCGGTTGGCGTGCCGGTCACCGAAAAGCGCCGCTCGTCCAGCTTGTTCAGCCGTACGGGCCGCGTGAGCGTCAGCGAATGGCCCGCGCCGGACTGCTCTTCGGACGGGGCGCAAATCCAGATATCGTCGGAGAACTGGCGCGCGATCTCTTCCAGCACCTTGAGGCCGGGAGCTTGGATGCCGTCGTCATTGGTGAGGAGGATTCTCATGCCTCACCTCCAACGTCGTCATGCTGAACTTGTTTCAGCATCCATTTTTCCTTTCAGCGCAGGTTCTTGCGGATTGATGGACCCTGAAACAAGTTCAGGGTGACGAAGACGGTCAGTTGGGCGCGATCACGTCCAGCCCGCCCATATACGACCTGAGCGCCTCCGGCACCGTGACGCTGCCATCGGCGTTCTGGTAATTCTCGATCACCGCCACCAGCGTGCGCCCGACGGCGAGGCCGGAGCCATTGAGGGTGTGGACGAACTCGGTGCGCTTCTCGCCCGCCACGCGGTAGCGGGTGTTCATGCGGCGGGCTTGGAAGTCGCCGGTGTTCGAGCAGGAACTGATCTCGCGGAAGGCGCCTTGGCCGGGGAGCCAGACTTCAAGGTCATAGGTCTTGCGCGCGCCAAAGCCCATGTCGCCGGTGCACAGCAGCAGCTTGCGATAGGGCAGGTTCAGACGCTCAAGGATCGTTTCGGCAGCGCGAACCATGCGCTGGTGTTCTGCCTCGGAATCCTCGGGGCGCACGATGCTGACCAGCTCGCACTTCTCGAACTGGTGCTGGCGGATGAACCCCCGCGTATCTCGCCCCGCCGCGCCCGCTTCGGAGCGGAAGCACAGGGTCAGCGCGGTGAGGCGCATCGGCAGTGCGGCCTCGTCGAGCAACTCGCCCATGACGCTGGCGGTGAGGGAGACTTCGGAGGTGGGGATGAGCCAGCGGCCATTGGTGGTGTTAAAACTATCCTCGGCAAACTTCGGCAGCTTGTCGGTGCCATACATGGCATCGTCGCCCACTAGCACAGGCGGGTTGCACTCCGCATAGCCGTGCTCGCCCGTCTGCACATCCAGCATGAACTGGCCGAGCGCGCGGTGCAGCCGCGCCATCCCGCCGCGCAGGAAAGTGAAGCGCGCGCCGGATAGTCGTGCGCCGGTCTCGAAATCCATGCCGAGGGCAGGCGCGATGTCGGCGTGTTCGCGCGGGGTGAAGTCGAAGCTGCGGGGCGTACCCCATTCGCTTTCAACCCGGTTGTCCTCCTCGCCCCCGCCATCGGGCACATCCGCGCCGGGGAGGTTGGGGATGATCTCCAGCGCCTCTGACAGCTTCGTCGCCAGTTCGTCGGCGCGGGCTTCCAAGGCGGGCATCTGATCCTTGAGCGCCGCAACCTCGGCCTTGATCGCTTCGGCGGCGTCCTTGTCCCCCTTCGCCATCGCCGCGCCGATCAGCTTCGACGCTTCGTTGCGGCGCGATTGCGCGACTTGCACGGACGTGGTCGCCGCGCGGCGCTCTTCGTCCAGCGCAATCAGCTGCGCGGCCAGTGGGGCCAACCCGCGCCGGGCGAGGCCTGCGTCAAAAGCTTCGGGATTGTCTCGGATCAAGCGAATATCGTGCATGGGCCGCGCTATGCCCGCTCACGCTGGGCAAGAAAAGCCGCAATCGCCATGGAACATCCCGGCGCTTCGGAAGGTTGATTGCGCAGGAGGTATCGCAAAATGATCCGTAAACTGATTGGCGCCGCGATCGGCGCGCGTGTGGCAAAGCAGCATCCGGCCGTGGGCGGGGCGACCGGCGTCGTGCTGGCGACCGCCGTTCCCTTCATCATCTCGCGCGTTAGCCTGCCCGCGATGGTGGCGCTGGGTGTCGGCGGCTATGTCGCCAAGCGCGTCATGGACAAGAATACGGCGGAGCAGGCCACCAAGCCCACCCCGCCGACTGCTCCCGTCCAGCAGTAACCCGGTTTTGGAGACAGGGGCGGCGGTGGCAATTCAGAGGCCGCCGCCCCCTGGGGAAAGAGTCTTCAGAAGTTGACCTGCGCCGTGACGAACACGCGGCGCGGATCGCCGTAGAAGCCGGTCAGCGTACCTTCGCGACCCAGCGTCGGGATAAACGGCGCACCGCCAACCCCGCCAGCGACGAAGTTGTAACCGGCGACAATATACTCCTTGTCGAACAGGTTCTTGCCGTGAACCCCGATCGAATAGAGCCCGCTGTCCGAGGTGTAGATGATGCTCGCATCGACCAGCACAAAACCGTCCTGATCGAGGAACGGGTTGGGCACTTCAAACTGGCTCGCATCCGACCGCAGCGAGGCGAGGCCGATGAAATCCATCATGCCGCCTGCTAGCGGAACGCCCATGTTGAAGCCCATATGCGCGGTGATGTCCGGCGTGTTTTGGAACACGCGCTGATCCGCCACATCGCGGCCAAAGGCGTCGATGAAGGTGTTGAACTTCGCATCAAGCACGCCGAGCGACCAGTTGACGCTGAAGCGGCTGCCTTCGCCCGCGAAGTCTTCGCCGACCAGCGCGTTGCCTTCAAATTCGATCCCGTTGACGTCAGCGCTCGCCGCGTTCGAGGTGATGCCGATGAAGCTTTCGTTCACCCCGTCGCCATTGCCATCGAAGCCAACCGAGCCGGGGATCTGGACGTCCTTGTACTGCGCCAGGAAGCCCGCCAAGCTGATGTTCAGGCGGTTGTCGAGCAGCGAGGCCTTCCAGCCCAGTTCGAAGCTGTCGACCGTTTCGGGATCGAAGGCGAGGAAATCGAACACCTCGTCTGCGGTGCAGGCCCCGCCGCGCGCGTTGCGGCAGGCTGTGGTCTGGCCGCGCGGATCGAAGCCGCCGCCCTTGAAGCCCTGCGAGTAGGTGAAATAGAGGTTGTGATCAGAATTCGGCTGCCAGCTGATCGACGCGCGCGGGTTGAAGTCCTTGAAGGTCGCACTGCCATTGAAGTTGCTGGTGACCGCTGCAGCAACGCCGGTACCGCCAAACAGGTTGGAGAACCCGCCGAGGAAGGTGGTCCTCAGCACCGTGCTGGTGCGCTTGTCATTGGTGTAACGCCCGCCGACCGAGACGCTGATCGTGTCCGAAAGATCATAGGTGAAGTCGCCGAAGACCGACCAGGTCTTGGTGTTCACATCGCCCAGCGTCTGAGCCGTCAACCCGTTCAGGGTGGTGAACAGCGCCACATCGAACGCGGTGAAAGCATTGGCATCGAGGTAGTAGAAGCCCACGACGCCTGACAGGCTGTCGCTTTCATAAAGCAGCTGCAATTCCTGGCTCAGCTGATCATTGTTGTAGATTGCCGGCACGTCGAGATCGACGGCGGCAAGGCTGTCGAAATCGATCGGGGTGGTCGATTTGTCCTCGCGGTAGCCGGTGATCGACTTGAAGGTCAGCGTGTCGCTGAGTTCGATCGCGACGTTCAGCGCGCCGCCATAGGCCTCGACTTCCTGATCGACGATGTTGAGCCCGGCGCGGGTGTCGAACACATTGTCCAGCACAGGCTGTCTGCTGAGCAGGCTGGGGATGAAGCGATGGCCCTGACGTGCTTCGGAGCTGTCCTTGACGTAATCGCCCGACAGGCGAACGAACACCGGCCCGTTGTCGAATTCAATCGTACCGCGCGCGGCCCAGACGTCCTTGTTGTAGTTCTCGGTCCCGAGCGTCAGGTTGTCGCCAAAGCCGCCGCGCGAAAGCCGCGCGCCGCTGGCGCCGATCTTGAGGTTGCTGGTGATGGGGGTGGAGGCAGTGACGATCAGATCGGCCTGATCATAGGAACCATAGGTGCCGCGGATCTTCACGCTGGTTTCGTCAGGCAGTTCCGCCGTCACATACTTGATCGCGCCGCCGATGGTGTTGCGGCCATAGAGCGTGCCCTGCGGCCCGCGCAGCACTTCGATGCGTTCGACATCATAGATATCGAGCACGGCAGCTTGGGGCCGGTTGAGATAGACGTCATCGACATAGAGCCCGACGCCCGCTTCGAACCCGGCGACCGGATCCTGCTGGCCGACGCCGCGAATGAAGGCGGTGAGCGTGGTGTTGGTGCCGCGGCTGACTTCGAGCGTGATGTTGGGCACCTGCTGCGCGATCTGGGTCAGATCCTGCACGCCCTGCTTCACCAGATCATCGCCGGACAGCGCGGTGACGGACAGCGGCACGTCGATCAGACGTTCTTCGCGGCGACGGGCCGTGACGTAGATCGTGTTATCTTCTTCGGCCGCTGGGGCTTCGGCTTCGGCGGCAGCATCCGCAGCGCTGTCTTGCGCGGCAAGCGGCGCGGCAAAGGCGGCAAACCCGGCGGTTCCGGCGAGCAGCAAGGCACGCGTGTAAAGCTTAATGGTCATGGGGTGTTTCCTCTCCTGGCCCTCTTGTGGCTGCAACCAATATTGAAAGTTGAACCACCTTTCAAGTTTAGACTTGTGCACGAGTCTTGTGCCGCCTACCGAAAGCGTGGAGGGAGTAGCTGATGAGCAACACTCAGAGCAGCGCGACCAAAGTCGCATCAGGGGTGGCTGATGCCGCGTGCGGCGACGCCAAGACGCCGCGCACCGAGCGCGGGCGGCGGACCTTGCGCAAGCTGCTGGATGCGGCGGCGGAGGAGTTTGGCGAGAAGGGCTTCCACGAAGCCTCGGTCAGCTCAATCACGCGGCGGGCGGGTGTGGCGCTGGGGAGCTTCTACACATACTTCGACAGCAAGGACGCCTTGTTCCGCGCATTGGTCGCCGACATGAGCGAGAAGGTGCGCACCAGCGCGCGCTCGGCCTTGCACGAAGGCATGGGGCCGCTCGAGATCGAGCGCGCGGCGCTGGCGGCGTTCCTGCGCTTCGCAGCCGAGCACAAGGAGGTCTATCGGATTATCGACGAAGCCGAATTCGTCGATCCGGCAAGCTACCGCCAGCACTACGAAACCATCGCCGCCCGCATCGCTGACCGCTTGCGGGCCGGCGCTGCTGGGGGCGAGTTCCGCGAGGGGCTGGGAGAGCTTGAGGCCTGGGCGATGATGGGAATGAACGTGTTCGTTGGCTTGCGCTACGTGGTGTGGGGCGGCGCGGAAATGTCGCCGGATGAGGTCGCGGCCGGGGTGAACCGGCTGCTCGCTGAGGGGGTGCTGCGGCGGTAAAGGTGGGGGATCCGGCATTGGCGGAGCACCGCATGTAAATTGCGAAAGATTCTTATTCGCATTCCTTATTGACTCTCATTCGCAATAAGAACATCAGGCTGGGGTTCGTTCACTCCCCCAGCAGGATGCCCTCCGCGTGTACCTTATCAACAAACTTGCCCTCTCCGCCCCCCCCCTCGCCCTGCTCGCCGTACCCGCTGCGGCCGAGGATCTCTCCGTCGACGCCGAGGCAGAAGCGCAGCAGCAGACCGGGCGGATCACGGTCACCGCCACCCGCACGCCTGTGTTGCAGGAAGAAGCGCCCGCCACCGTTACAATCATCACCGACCAAGAGATCGCCGACCAGCTCGCAACCGACATCAAGGACCTGGTCCGGTTCGAACCCGGCGTCTCGGTCCGCCGCGCGCCCGCCCGCTTCGGTGCGGCGATCGGGGCGACGGGAAGGGCGCGCAACGAAGGCTTCACCGTGCGCGGGATCGGCGGCAACCGGGTGCTGGTCCAGGTCGACGGCATCCGCGCGCCGCAGGGCTTCAGCTTCGGCCCACAAGACGCCGGGCGTGGCGGGTCCGCCGATGTCAGCCTCGTGAAGCAGGTCGAGATCCTGCGCGGTCCGGCCTCGGCCCTCTATGGTTCAGACGGGCTGGCGGGTGCGATCAGCTTCGTCACCTCCGACCCGGCCGATATTATCGCAGGCGCCAGCATTGGCGGCTTCGTCTCCTCGCAATATTCGAGCGACGACAATGAATTCGCCCAGACCGCAACGCTGGCCGGCCAGACCGGCAACTGGTCGGCGATGGCGGCCTATACCCGCCGCGATTTCAGTGAACTCGACAATCAGGGCACTACCGAGGGCACAGGCCGCACCCGCACCGCGCCCAACCCGCAGGACGGGCGCAGCGATGCGGTGCTGGCTAAGCTGGTGTGGGAGAATGGCCCGCACCGCGTCCGCCTGACGGGCGAATATCTCGACAGCGCGGTGGAGACGCAGGTGCTGACCGGCCTCGGCCCGGCGTTCACCTTTGGCCCCAATCCGGTGTGGACCGTGGACGCCCTCAACGCCCGCGACACGACCGAGCGGCTGCGCGCCTCGCTCGACTGGACCTTTGAAGGTTCGCCCGAGGACGCGATCGAATACGCTTTTCTCTCGGCCTACTGGCAGGACGCCGAAGACCGGCAGTTTGCGTTGGAGGAGCGGACCACGCTCACCGCGACACCTGCGCCCGATCGCGAGCGGCTAAACACCTTCGAAAACCGCGTTTACGGCGCTGCGGGCGAGGTGCGCTCAGGCTTCGACCTCGGCGGCATGGCGCACCGCGTCGCAATCGGCGGCGATGTCAGCTGGACCCGGCAGGAAGGCTTGCGCAGCGGCACGGTGCCGGGGCGGGGCGAGACTTTCCCGACCCGGGCTTTCCCGGCGACCGATTTCACGCTGGGGGGGCTGTTCGTCGCCGACGAGATCGGACTGCTCGATGGCGCGGTGACGCTGTTCCCGGCGCTGCGGTTCGACTTCTACGATCTCAACCCGACTGAAGACCCGCTGCTCCCGACCTTCACCGCCTCGGGCCAGAGCGACAGCCGCTTCTCCCCCAAGCTGGGCGTCACGGTAAAGCTTGCGCCCGAGGTGATCCTGTTCGGCAATTACGCGCAAGGCTTCCTCGCGCCGACGCCAAGCCAGGTGAACAACTTCTTCGAGTTCATCGCGGGCGGCTACACCTCGATCCCCAACCCCGATCTGCGGCCTGAAACCAGCGAAAGCTGGGAGGTTGGCGCGCGTTATGTGGGCGAGGTTTTCTCGCTCCAGGTGACCGGTTTCAAGGGCGATTATGACAACTTCATCAGCCAGCAGGTGGTGAGCGGCAGCTTCACTCCGCAAGATCCGGCGATTTACCAGTTCGTCAATTTCGACGCGGTGGAAATTGAAGGGCTGGAAGCGCGCGGCGAGGTGAAGCTGGACAGCGGCTGGAATGCACGGGTCGCGCTGGCCTATGCCAATGGCGATGTGATTGCGCCTGATGGCAGCCGCACGCCGCTCGACACGATTGATCCGTTCAACATGATCGCAGGCGTGGGCTACCGCGCACCTTCGGGCAGGTTCGGGGGCGAGTTGATCCTCACCCACAATGCCCGCAAGGGCGCCAATGATCTGGAGCGCGCGGCCAATGGCGACGATCTGTTCGTGCGGCCCGACGCGTCCACGATCCTCGACCTCACCGCCTTCTACGCCGTGACCGAGCGGCTGAAGCTGCGCGCCGGCCTCTTCAATCTGACCGACGAGACTTACGCCCTGTGGTCCGATGTGCGCGGCCTCAGCGTCGCGGACGCGGGCATCGCCGATTCCTTTACCCGCCCGGGCCGCAACCTCAGCCTTTCGGCCAGCTACCGCTTCTGAACCTGAATGGAGGACCCCATGAACCGACTGACCAAAACCCTGTTCGCATCCGGCCTCGCTGCGCTCGCGCTGGCCGCAGTGCCCGCTCCGGCGCTGGCCGATGGCCCGATTGTCCAGACCGCCGAGGTCGCCAAGGCTGCTTTCGAGGAAGACCGCCAGACCATCCTTGCGATGGCGGGGGACTTCAAAGTCACCTTCGACATGCAGGAATCGACCCCGTGGATGGAGGGCTACACCCCCTTGGAGCGCAAGATTTCCGGGGGCTACGAAAGCGTCCGCGTGATTGAGGACACGGGCACCCGCATCGTGCTCCAGCACCTGTTGGTGACGGGGGACGACGCCAATCCCTATGTCGTCAAGCACTGGCGGCAGGACTGGGAATATCAGCCCGAAAAAATCCTCGCCTTCACCGGCGGTGACACTTGGGAATTGACCGCCGTGCCGGAAAAGATGCGCGCCGGGCGCTGGTCGCAGACGGTGTATCAGGTCGATGACAGCCCGCGTTACGCCGGGTGGGGCGAGTGGGAGACGACGCAGGGCATCCGCCGCTGGCGTTCCAACTGGACGGCCCGCCCGCTCGCCCGGCGCGATGCGATCCGCAATCCGGTCTACGACCATTACATGGGTATCAACCGCCACCAGTTGACCCCGACCGGGTGGATCCACTGGCAGGACAACACCAAGATGGTGACGCCCAAGGACGGGGGCGAGGCCGCGCCGGTGGTGCAGGAATATGTCCTCAACACCTATGAGCGCTTCAACGGCTACAACGTCGCCGCGGCCGAGACCTATTGGGCCAAGACCAAGGGATATTGGGACGCTGTGCGCGGCAAGTGGGACGCCGTCGCCGAAGCCAATGGCGGTATCCGCATCGCGCAGGAAGCCAGTGCCGGTACCACCATCGCCAATGAACTGATGCTGCTCGCCGACGCAATCAAGGACGGCAAGCAGACGCCCGAAGCCGCAAGCGCCAAGGCGCTGGCGCTGATCGAGGAAGGCACGTCCCGCAAGGGCGGCTAAGCATCCCCCAATCCTCGGTGCCCCTGCCGGCGGGAAGCTGTGTCCTCGCTTCCCGCCGGCCTTCTTGCTGGGTGGCGGCCCAAGCGTTAGAGCGGACCCATGATCCTTGTCATCAACGTGCTCGAAGATGCCGACCACCGCGCCGCCATTGCCGAGCGGATCGCGATGCTGACATGGCGCGACGGGCGCGAGACCGCAGGATCGGTCGCGCGGCAGGTGAAACGAAACGAGCAGGCGGCGATGAACTCACCCGCGGGCCGGGCCTTGCAGGACGAGCTGTCTCAGCTGGTTTCGGACAATATGGTCGTGAAGGCCGCCGCGCAGCCGCGCCGGTTCTCGCCGGTGATCATCAGCAGGACGGGCGTGGGCGGAAAGTATGGCGCCCATGTCGACAATGCGCTGATGGGTCGGGGCGCGCAGCGGTTGCGCACCGATCTTTCCTTCACGCTGTTCTTGACTCCGCCCGGCGAATACGAGGGCGGCGAGCTTGTGATCCACGCCGCAGGCATGACGCAGGAGTTGAAGGGCGAGGCGGGCAATTTGGTGCTCTATCCCTCGGGCAGCATCCACGAGGTCAAGCCGGTGACCAAAGGCACGCGGATCGTTTGCATCGGCTGGATCGAAAGCACGGTCGCCGATCCGGCGCAGCGCGAGATGCTGTTCGATCTCGAAAACCTGCGCACCGCGCTCCGCCAACAATTGCCCGCCCAGTCGGCCGAGCTGCTGACGCTGGACAAGACCATGGCCAACCTACTGCGGATGTGGGCGCGGTCCTGAGCTTGTGCCGGTGGCGGTGCGTTTGCCCTTCACGGTGAAGTAGAGGATCAGGCTCACCCCAATGATGCTCGGCCCCGCCCAGATCAGCGGGTTGAACACGTGTTCGGGGATCAGCCGGATCAGCCCGACCGAAAGGAAGGCGGTATAGGCCGAAATGCCCATGCCGATCAGCGCGCGGAAATGCTCGCCGACGTATGTCGTGCGCGGCGGATCATCCTTGCGCCAGATATATCGCTGCTGGATCAGCATGGCGACGATCCCGATGAAGGCGACCAGCATCATGAGCGGATGCCCGACCCGGGAGCCGTAAATCCCACACCACGCACCCGAGATTACCACAGCGGCGATCATCGCCTGATACCGGGCCGAACGCAGCGCCCGCCGGTCGCGGCTGTGCCGCACCACGGCGAGTCCATAGTCGACAAAGCCGATGGTGAGCACGCCAAGGTACAGCATCATCCACCCGAACAAGCCTTCATACAGCGCGCGGTCAGTGACTTCGGGGTGGCGATGGTCGGGCCCGTAGAGCGACAGCAGCGCCATCGCGATGGCGAGTGCGCCGGCGCCCAGAAAGCCGTAACACGTCGCGCGGCCCCACCTGCGGTGTTTGGTGGCACCTTTGCGCGTGACGATCGGCCCCCAGAACGCCGTCAGCCCCAGCGCTCCGGTGGCGACATGAAGGACGACAAGGGCTTCAAACAACGCCATCGCGGTCAGGATGACACAATCGCCGCGCCGCGCCTAGAGCCTGTCACCGCACCCGTGACGG
>DLGU01000188.1:11919-24405 GCA_002482865.1 Porphyrobacter sp. UBA7686 | reverse complement strand
GAAGGATCATGGGCAAAGCCGATCACCAACCCGCGTCCTTGCGGCTGCGCCATCAGGTAGGGCTTATAGGCCAGCTGCCGCCGATTCTCGTCCCACACATAGCCGCTGGCGATCAGGTTCCCTGGCGCGGCGAAGCGCAAGACGTTGATCCCATTGGCCCGGTCGAGCGGGGTGAAAATCTGCGTGCCCGTCGCCAGCACCACCGCGCCATTATCGTAACCGGCGGAGAGGAAGTGATCGGGCTCACCAACGACATTGAGCAGCGCACCGGGCAACGTGTCGGGGAGCGCCTGCTGGTCTTTGATCGCTTCACGGTATTCCGCGTCGTTGCCGATCGCAACTGCTTCAGCCAGCGCGGCCTTGTCGTCATCGCTGTCGGCAGGCTCACGCCCCAGCGCCGCTTCGCGCTTGACCGCCAGCAAGGGATTGTCGCCGCTGCTGAAGGTTTCCAAGCTCTCGCCGATTGCCACCAGCACGCCGCCGCGCTGCACGAAGCTGCGGATCGCCCGCAGGCCCCCATCGCCGAGCACGCTCGACGGATCGCCTTCGGGCATCAGCACCACGTCGTAATCCGACAGGTCAGCGCGGCCCAAGCGGCTGGTGCGGATCGGCGTCACCGGCAGGCCGAGCCGTTGTTCGAGCACATAGCGCAGGGCGCCTGCGCTCAATTGCGAGACACCATCGTCCCACGCCACGGCGACACGCGGCATTGTCAGCCGCACGAAATGCTCGCTGCCAAGGTTCGGCCCGTTGTCGACCCAGCCATTTTCGAGCGCCACAGTATGCGCGCCGACATCGCGGACGAGTTCGGTGAGGCGTGCCATCTTGTCCGGGCTGTTGGAGCCTGCCGGGAACACGACTGTCCCGCGCGGAAACTCGCGGCCTGCGGTGGTGAAGGCGCGGTCAGTCACGCGCCCGTCGATCCCTTCGCGCAGCGCCAAGGCGACCAGCCGCGCCTGGCCGCTGTCGGTCCACGGCACGGCGATGCCAAAGTTGCCGGAGCCTTCCGCCTTGGCAGCAATCGGCGCATCGGCGCGCATCGCCTCGCCGCTGACGGCCGCATTGCACAGCGCCACATCGACGCCCGCCATCGGCCCGACCGACCAGGCGGTCACATCATACAGCTCGTGCGGCAGATCGACCGATCGGCGGCGCTCCTGTTCGGCGAGAAAATCGGGCGGCAAGGGGGTGTCGCGGTCGAGCAGGCTCTTGACCAGCCGCGCGGCGGGCTGGGACTGCGGCACGGCGAGGTAGCCTGCCGGATAGGACTTGCCGCAAACACTTGCGCTGCCCTCGCGCCGCAGCACGGTGATGCCCTGTTCGGCCAAGCGGCGGCCCAGCCGCTCGGCATTCCAGCGCCGCTTCGACAGGTCGATGACATAGGTGCCGCGTCCGGCTGAGCCACTGGCATTTCCGCTGCGATAGGCGGCAAAATCGCTCAGGAACCGAGACGGGTTGTCGGCCACAGCAGCAGCGGTGGCAAGGCTGGCGGTAAAGTGGTTGGTGATGCCGTCAGCGTAAGTCAGCTCCGTCCCGTCGCGCCGCGCAAACACCAGCCCCCGCGCCGAGCCCTGTTCATAGGTGCTGCCGATCGCCCCCTGATGCGCGTTCCAAGTGTCGCCATAACCGGGGTAGAACAGGTCATAGACCTCGCGGGTGAAATAGGGCTCACCGCGCGCGTCAAAGGCGGCGGCGTTGTAGCGCCCGATCAGCTCGTAACTGCGGATTTGCGCGGCCGAGAGATTGGGGTTGAAGGGCTGGGCGGCGGGGGAGAAGAAATAGGTCTCGTCCCCGCCCATTTCATGGAGGTCAACCACCACCACCGGGTTCCACTGACGGATCGCGGCAACCTTGCCCCGGGTCTCGGGCTGGCTGAGCGTGAACCAGTCGCGGTTGAGATCGAACATGTAGTGATTGACCCGGCCAGAGGGCCACGGCTCGTCATGCTCGGCCGCCTGCCGGTCGGCGGCTGGGGTGATGCCCGTCGAAGCGAGGAAATTGTTCACGAACCGCGCGCGCCCATCGGGGTTCTGCATCGGATCGACCACAACGATGGTGTTCGCCATGATCTTGGCGGCACGCGCGTCATCTGTGGTCGCGAGCAGGTGATAGGCGGTCATCAAAGCCGCATCGGTCGAGGAAATCTCGTTACCGTGCACGCCGTAGGCCAGCCATGTCACGGGCAGTGCCGTGCCGTTGCCGGGTCGTCCCGCAGCGATCGTTGCCATATCGGCCTGAATGGCGTCGAGCTTCGCCATGTTCGCCGATGCGGACAGCACGAGATAATAGAGCGGCCGCCCCTCCCAGCTCACCGCATATTGCACCAGCCGTGCCCGATCTGGAGCAGCCTCGGCAAGCGCCTTCAGATAGGCATAGGTCTGGTCGGGCGAGGTAATCCGGGCGCCCGGTGCATGGCCGACCGTGGCGGTCAGCGTGGGGATCGCTGGATCGAAGCTGCCTTCGATAAAGGACTGCGCCGTGGCAGGCTGGCCTGCACCAATCAGAGCCGCCAATACAACAAGGCACTGGCCCCAGAATCTATTGCGCATGAAGAACCTCGCATGATCGCCCGTGGGCGTGAGCGACAAGCCTTGCCGCGAACACGGCGGCCCGGTCAAGGCAGGAGGGGCGAATGACGCAAGTAGGAGACGCAGCGCGCCGTGGCAGGCCACAGTCATTCCATTTCCGCTCTGCCGCAAAGGGGAGGAAATGGTGGGCGCGACAGGGATTGAACCTGTGACCCCACCCGTGTGAAGGGTGTGCTCTACCGCTGAGCTACGCGCCCGTCCGTGGGGCCATACGACCCGGACAGGGGGGCGCCTTTAATCGGGCCTTGCGTGCTTGGCAAGCGCTCGCGGCCAGGTGACGTGCGATTTCGCTGATGCTTAGCTGCCGGTCAGCCACGCAAGCAGGGCCAGCATCCCCTCAGGCCGCTTGGCGGGGGAGGGCGGGGGCGCAGAGCTTGGCGGACACTCGGCACAAAATGCCTGAACGCCGCGTGTTCCCAGCAGGCGCTCGGCATCGCGGGCGAGCCGTGCGCCGAGGTTCTCGCTCCGCGCCGCTGCCATCGCGAACAGATCGCCATTGTTCACAGCAGGCGCGCGCGCGGCCTGGCTGGAAACCAGCTGGCGGATCAGCGAATCGTAATTCTCGCTCTGTTCACCAAGATAGACCGCGTGCCATCCGCCGTCCTTCAAGCCAGCCTTGGCCGCCGCCCAGCCGAGCGCCGCATCCAAGCCGCCGAATTCGTCCACGAGTCCCTTCTGGCGCGCGGTTCCGCCGTCCCAGACTTGACCTTGTGCGACGCTATCGACCCGGTCGACCGACATACGCCGCGCCTTGGAGACGAGGGTGATGAAGTCCTTGTATGTACCGCTGATCGAAGTCTGGAACAGTGTGTCCATTTCCGGGCTGAAGCCGCCGATGAAGTCGGGCTGGCCCGAAAGCGGTGTGGTGCGATAGCCATCGGCGTTTACCCCAAGCCGGGCGGCGGCCTGTTCAAAGGTTGGTACCACGGCGAAGACGCCGATTGAGCCGGTTATGGTATCGGGCTCGGCAAAGATCCGGTCGCTTGAGGTGGCGACCCAGTAGCCGCCGCTTGCCGCGACATTGCCGAAGGACACGGCGACCGGAATCTTGCGGTCGCGGTGGCGCTGGATTGCGCGGCGGATTTCCTCGGCCGCAGTGGCTGATCCGCCCGGCGAATCGACCCGCACCACCAGCGCGGCAAAATCATCGTCGAGCGCCTCATCGAGCAGATCAGCGATCCGTCTGCCCCCGGCGATCCCCGGCCCGGCATCACCATCAACGATCTCGCCCGCGATGGTGATGACGCCGATGGCTTTGCCTGAGCGATCTTTTCCGGCATCGGCGAGGAAGGAGCCAAGCTCGCTTGAGGCGTAGGTGCCGGGCAGGTCGCTCCACGGGTCCTTGCCCGCCAATTCCGCCACCCGCGCGCCAAACTGGACGCGGTCGCCAAGCTTGTCGACCAGCCCCGCGGAGACAGCCGCCTGCGCCAGATCGCCGCCCGAACTCTGAATCCACGCAATCGGATCGCTCGTCACCCGCGCCAGTGCGAGCTTGGGACGGGCCTTGGTGACGTTTGCCTGCCACTCTTCCCACATCGCGCCGTACAGGCCGCCAAGGTTCTGGCGCGCCTCGTCCGACATTGAGCTACGCGAATAGGGCTCCACCGCCGATTTGAATGCGCCCACGCGATACACCCGCGCATTGACGCTGAGCTTTTCGAGCAGGCCCGCATAATAAAGCCGGTTGCCGCCCGGACCGGAGATGACGGCCAGGCCCTGCGGATCGAGCCAAACTTCGCTCGCATGAGCGGCCAGCAGCATGTGATCATCGGCATAACCCACAGCATAGGTCAGCACCGGCTTCTTCGCCTTGCGCACCCGGTCCATCGCCTCGCCGATGTCCTTGAGGTGCACCTGCCCGCCGCCAAGGAAGGTGGTGAGATCGAACACCACGGCCTTGATGCGGTCATCGGTAGCGGCGGCGTCCAGCGCGCGGACGATGTCACGGGAACGGTATTCGCCAATCGGAGCGGTGCCCGACAGCAGCGTCTCGATCGGATCAAGCACCGATTTTTCTTCGACAACGATGCCGTCCAGATCGATCAAGAGCGCCCCTTCCCGCACCTGACCGGGGTTGGGGCGGGCCGAGAGGATCGCAAACAGCGCCACAAAGAACAGCAGCATGAACAGGAGCACCAGTCCGTCCTTGATCCCCACGAGGATCTTCCAGACCTTGCCGACAAAATTCATGCATTCGTTCCTTCAGCTTGCCCCGCCGATCTAGGGGCTTTGCACGGTAACTGCTATCGGAAACCTTACGCGATGGGTTGAGCAGCGGATGAGGCTCGACTAGGGGCATGGACTTGATGGATGCACGCGAGACTTCACCGACACAGGGCCGCTTTCCGGCCGGGCGGTTGGCGTTTCCGCATCGCGACCTCACTGGCATCGGCCAGTTGCAGCGGCACGAGATCCTCTATCTGCTCGATCAGGCCGAACAATGGGTCGCGCTCAACCGCCAGCGTACCAAGCATTCGGACTTGCTGGCGGGCCTGACGATCATCAACGCCTTCTTCGAAAATTCCACCCGCACGCTGCTCAGCTTCGAGATTGCAGGCAAGCGGCTGGGGGCGGATGTGGTCAACATGCACGCCGCGCAAAGTTCGGTGAAAAAGGGCGAGACGCTGATCGACACCGCGATCACGCTGAACGCGATGCGTGCCGATGCGATCGTGATCCGGCATGGTTCGTCGGGCGCGACCGGGCTGATAGCGGACAAGGTCGATTGTCCGGTGCTCAACGCAGGCGACGGCAGCCACGAACACCCGACGCAAGGCCTGCTCGACGCCTTGACCCTGCGCCATGCGCTGGCTGAGCGGGGCGAGGGGGCCGAGGATTTCACCGGGCTCAACATCGTGATCTGCGGTGACATCCTGCACAGCCGCGTCGCGCGCTCGAACATCCTGTGCCTCACGGCAATGGGCGCTAATGTTCGCGTCTGTGCGCCGCCTGCCTTGATGCCGACCGGGATCGAAGCGATGGGCGTGGAGGTGTTTCACCGGTTCGACGATGCGCTGGACGGCGCGGAAGTCGTGATGATGCTGCGGCTCCAGTCCGAACGGATGAGCGGCCAGTTCATCCCAAGCCCGCGCGAATATCGCCACCTTTACGGGCTGACCGCCAAGCGGCTGGCGCTCGCCGCTCCGGGCGCTCTGGTGATGCACCCCGGCCCGATGAACCGCGGGGTCGAGATCGATAGCGAGATCGCCGATCTGGAGGGCCGCTCGCTGATCACCCGGCAGGTCGAGATGGGTGTGGCGATCCGCATGGCGTGCCTTGATATCTTGACGCGCGAGGCGCGCGGCGTTGCGGGGTGGGCGGCATGAAGCAGGCGCGCCCGCTCACCATCTTCAATGCGCAGTTGGTCACCCCCGGCGGCGTTACAGCGGGCGCGCTGCGCTGCGTGGACGGGCTGATCGCCGCCCTCGGCCCGGATGTCACGGCCGAGGACGGTGACGAGGTCGTCAACGCGCGCGGCAAGCTGCTAGCGCCCGGCATCGTCGATCTCGGCGTGTTCGCAGTCGACAAGCCTGCGTTCCATTTCGGCGGGATCACCCGGGCGGCGCTGATGCCGGACCAAGCCCCGCCGCTAGATCTGCCGAGCCGGGTCAACTTCATCGCCAAGAGCGGCAAGCCCGATCTGTGGGTTCACCCGCTTGCCGCAGCCACGCGCGGGCTTGAAGGGCGGGAGCTCGCCGAAATCGCGCTGATGCAGGACGCTGGCGCGCGCGGGATTGCGACCGGGCGGCGCTGGATCGCTGACAGCGGCGTGATGCTGCGGCTGCTGCAATATGCCGCGATGCTGGATCTGGTGGTCGTGACGCACGCCGAGGATGGTGGGCTGACCGGAGAGGCCGCCGCGACCGCGGGCGAGATCGCCACCCGGCTGGGCCTGCCTGCCGCGCCTGCCGAGGCCGAAGCGCTCGCCATTGCCCGCGATATTGCGCTGGCTGAGCTGGCGGGTGCGCGGATACACATCCGGCAGGTCACCACCGCACGCGGGTTCGATCTGGTGCGCGAAGCCAAGTCGCGGGGCTTGCCCGTCACCTGCGGGATCACGCCGGCCCATTTCATGCTTTCGGACTTGGCAACCGCCGATTTCCGCACCTTCACCCGCATCTCGCCCCCTTTGCGCGTAGAGGCGGACCGGCAGGCGGCGCTGGCAGCGATTGGTGACGGCACGGTGGACGTGATCGCCAGCGGTCATGATCCGCGCGGGCCGGAGGACAAGCGCCTGCCCTTCGCCGATGCCGCGCCGGGCATGGCCGGGGCCGAGACGCTGCTCGCGATGGTGCTGGGGCTGGTGCGTGACGAGGTGATCGATACGACCCGCGCTTTCGATTGCCTCGCCCGCAATCCCGCGCGATTGCTCGGGGTCCCAGCGGGCGCGCTCTCGGCAGGGCTCGAGGCCGACCTCGCCCTGATCGACCCCGACGCGCCGTGGATTATCGACCGCCGCAAGATGGAGGCGACCGCCGACAACACCCCGTTCGACCGGCAGGGCGCGCAGGGGCGGGTGCTGGGTCTGTGGAAGGGCGGGGTCAGCCTGTCCGCATAAGAAAACTCCCGGACAGCGCGAATGCCATCCGGGAGCGAGGCTTGCTCATTCCTGCCGAGGCAGGGAATTTCAGCGGCTGCGCGAGGCCATTTGCACGTCGCGCTTGACGGCACCGGCGGGCGGCGCCGAAGCGGCATAGGCAAAGCAGCCGCGACCAGATGACTTGACCGTGCCGCACATCGACTGCGCGCTTTTCGGGCCAAAACCAGCGGCAGCAACGCGCCAGAAATTGCGACCATTGACCACTGCTTCGGTGATGACCGGCTTGTGATCCTTGAGTTGCGGGAACTTCGCCCTCAGCACGTTCCAGCCGCGCTCGGCTTCAAGCTTGCTGCTGTAGGACCCAAGCTGGACGAGGTGCGTGGCCGCGGCCTTGTCGCTGGCGACGGGTGCCGGTGCGGCCGCCGGGGCCATGCGGCGCTGCGGCGAAGCTGCGGCGACGCGCGATGCAGCAGGTGCTGCGCGCATCGGGAGTTCCTGCACAACCGGGTTCGAAACGTAGCGGATGCCCGAGCCCGCAGGTTCGGATGCGGCAAAGGCCTGCGCGAAGGTGGTGCCCGGCGCGGGCTGCGCGACAGGGGTCGGCGCCGGTGCGACGTAGGCAATTGTCATCGGCGCAGGCTCACCCATTGCAAGGTCTGTCGCTGCGTCCTCTGCCGATGCGGCGGCCAGCATTTCCTGGCTCGGGAAGTTAGCGAGTGCCAATTGCTGCGGCTGGCCACTGTCGGCGCGCGGGGTCACATCAAGCAGCGCAGCGATGCGCTGCTGGAACATCTCGGGCGCGGACATCGATGCCCATTGCGACAGACGCGATTCGAGCTGATCGCCCGGCACGTCTTCGGCCGCCATCACCCGTGCCGCGCGCCAATTGCCCGCCAGCGCATAGGTGTAAGCGAGGTTCTGCCGCAGCTTGGGCGTGGTCTGCTCAGCCGAGCGCACCGCGTTCACCAGCACATGCATCCCGCGTTCCGGCTGTCCGGCCAGCGCCAGCGCCAGGCCGAGGTCGGTCGGATCGATGGCCCGCGCATATTCGTCGAGCACGCTGACGGCTGCGCCTGAATCGCCGAGCGCAATCTTGGCGAGCGCGAAGCTCAGGACCGTGCGCGGGTTCTCGTCACCGAGGTCGAGCGCGTCGCCGAAGCTGGTCGCAGCCGACTGGAACCGGCCGGCTTCAAGATAGGCAGCGCCGAGCAGCGCACGATAGCCCGGATTGCGCGGATCGGCACTGACCGCAGCTTCGGCGTAGGTGATCGCCTTGTTGACCTGGCCCTTGCTCAGCGCGGTCTGCGCTTTGCTGAAGGAAACCTGCGCGCCCGGCGCGGCATTGGCGGTCATGCTAGCGAGCGTCAGGCCTGCGATCGCGGTGGTGATGGCAAGCGCGAGGCGCGGCGCCCGATACGGCTTGGCGCGGCTGCCGGTCTTGAAGCTGCGGTCCATTGTCATTTCCCCCGTAAATCCGGTTGGTTCAAGTCAAGTTGAAAAGTTGACGATCAGTGGCGTTTCATATGGTTGGCGATGACATCAAGCTCGTCATATTCGGCCAGCAGCCGGTCGAGCGCTTCGGTCACGAGCGCCTGTGCGCTCACACCTTGCATGGTCGCGGCAAGGCGCAGCTTGAGATGACGATCGGCATCGAGCCGGAGCGTGAAGGCAGCGCGGCGGCCAGCCTGCGCGGCCGGCACGCGGGCACTGCGCACAGCGCGCGGCCGAGGGGCCGGTGCAACAATGACAGGCTCAGACTGCGGGGCAGGGGCGAGGGCCGCGTAATCGGCACCTTCGTCTTCGTCCGCGTAGTCTTCCTCGTCGTCGAAGGCCTCACCGTAAACCGGTTCGTCGTCTTCATCATATTCGGGGTCGGCATCTTCGGGGCCAGTCATCACCGCATCGGCGAGCACGCGCTCTTCGAGACGGCGCTGCTGACGGCGCACGATCGGACCGGGACCAGATACAAAATCGTCCGCCGAGATATCGGCGTTGATCGGCACGATGTCCGCGCCGGCGCCATGGCCTTCCGAATCGCCCATGTCGTTCCAGCCCAAGTCTTCGAGCTGGTCTTCGCCGAGCGTGGCAATCGCCGTCTCGTCAGCCACCAGCGGCGCGACCTGCGGACGCATCGCGGGCTTCGCGCCGCCCTTGCGGGCCAACAGCGAAGGGCCAAGCGAGGCAAAACCGGGTTCGGACATGGCCTGTTGCCTCCGCTGCGCTTACTGTGCGACCCGGCGACCGAAGCCGCCAGAAGGACGCGGCAGGCCGCCGAGTTGCTGCGCCTGGCCATTGGGAGCCGGGGCAAACACGGTGCGGCGGAAGTTCTTTTCGAGCCGGTCGGCGATATAGCGCCACAGCGCCGCGATCTCCGCAGCCGAGCGGCTTTCGGGATCGACTTCCATCACGGTGCGGCCGTCGATCATCGAAGCGGCAAAATCGGTGCGGTGGTGGAGCGTGATCGGCGCAACCGTGCCGTGCTGCGACAGCGCGACGGCGGCTTCCGAGGTGATCTTGGCCTTTGGCGTCGCCCCATTGACGACAAACACCAGCGGCTTGCCCGCACGCTCACACAGATCGACCGTCGCACCGACAGCGCGCAGATCATGCGGGCTGGGACGGGTCGGCACGACGATCAGTTCGGCGACCGAAATCACCGACTGGATCGCCATGGTGATGGCGGGCGGCGTATCGATTACCGCGAGCTTGAAGCCCTGCTGGCGCAAGACCGCAAGGTCATTGGCGAGCCGCGCCACGGTGGTCTGGGCGAAAGCGGGATATTCCGCCTCACGCTCGTTCCACCAGTCGGCCAGCGAGCCCTGCGGGTCGATGTCGATTAGTACGACCGGGCCAGCGCCAGCGCGCTGAGCCTGGACGGCAAGATGTCCGGACAGGGTGGTCTTGCCCGATCCACCTTTCTGCGATGCCAAAGCGAGTACACGCACGCCTGGGTCCCCCTGGATTGAACCGTCCAGGCCCGCCCTATTGCGACACCTGATAACGGCTGGATGGACACGGGATCGCAGGATACCCCTAATTTAGGGTTAACATCGCCGACCTTCATGCAACCAGGCAATCGCTTTGGCGCAAGGGCTTGCACCCCGCTGCAGTCCGCGTGAGGGGCGGGCAACCATTTGCTAACCCTGTTTCGGCTACATTGTGCGGGACGGAGTTTTTCTCATACCCGACGAGGCGTGACAGCAATGGTAAGGATGATGGCAGCAGAGTTTTCGCGTAAGGCGGCGACCGGGCTGGGCGTAGCGGTGCTGGCAATGCTGGCCGCGCCCGCCGTGGCCGACGTCAAGGCTGGGGTCGACGCGTGGAGCGCGGGCGATTTCTCGCGCGCCGTGGTCGAATGGCAGGGTCCGGCAGCGGCGGGCGATCCCGATGCGCTGTTCAACCTCGCGCAGGCCTATCGTCTGGGGCGCGGGGTCGAGATCGACAATGCGCGCGCCCGCAAGCTGTATGAACAGGCTGCCAGCCTCGGCCATGTGAAGGCGGCGGACAATTACGGCCTGCTCCTGTTTCAGGAAGGCGAGCAGGAAAAGGCGATGCCTTTGGTCAAGGCGGCGGCTGAGCGCGGCGATCCGCGCGCGCAATATGTGCTGGGCCTGTCGCACTTCAACGCCGATTACGCCCCGCGCGACTGGGTGCGCGCCTATGCATTGATGACGCTGGCGAACGGCTCAGGCTTGCCGCAGGCGCGTGACGCATTGGCGCAGATGGACAAGTATATTCCGCAAGGCCAGCGCAGCCAGGCCCAGTCGCTTGCCCGAGACATCGAAGCCAAGGCCAAGGCGCAGCGTTCGGCCGAACTGGCCGCTGCCGACCTGGGAACGCGCCCCTCCGCTCCGGTTCCCGTGGTTGCTGCCGTGACGCAGCCAGCGCCCAAGCCTGTGACGCCCGTTCCGCTTGCTTTCGCCATGACGCCCAAGCCTGCCCCAGCGGTCACCCCGCCCGCCGCGGCAACGCCCGCGCCCACGCGCAAGCAGGGCAGGTGGCGCGTCCAGCTGGGTGCCTTCGGGGTCGCGTCAAATGCCGACCGGCTGTGGAGCCAGCTTGGCAAGCACGCGGCCCTCGCGGGCACGAAAAAGACACTGCTGCCCAGCGGCAATCTCACGCGCCTGCTGGCCACCGGCTTTGCCAGCGAGGCCGAAGCCACCCGCGCCTGCGCCGCGCTCAAGCGCGACGGGAAAGCCTGCGTCGTCGCCGGGCAAGGCTAGGCATCCGACCGGCCGCCAAAACACCCCGACAAGCAGCGCTTCCCAAGTGCTGCAGAGGTGATACTATCCTCCGGGTTACAGGCCGGGGGATCAGCCATGAATGAGACGCTTTCGCCGCAAGCGGCAGGGGAAATCTTCGGCACGCAGGCGCGCGCCGTCGCCCCTGTCAGCGCGGCCGAACGCATTGATACGCTCGATTTTATCCGCGGTCTTGCAGTGATGGGCATCCTCGCGGCGAACATCGTCGCCTTCGGCCAGCCGTTCGAAGCCTATATGTACCCTGCTGCGTTCCTGACCGATGCGGGTGATCCGGGCGGGTGGATGTGGATCACGCAGTTCATCCTGATCGACGGAAAGATGCGCGGGCTGTTCACGCTGCTGTTCGGCGCGGGGATGTATCTCTTCATGGAGAAAGCCTGGGCGCGCGGCGCGACCCGCAAGCTCCAGGCGTGGCGGCTGGTGATCCTGATGGCCTTCGGGATGATCCACTTCTTCTTTATCTGGCCGGGCGACATCCTGTTCTATTACGGCTTGTTTGGCCTCGTCGTGCTGGCCTGCCTCCAGTGGAAAGTGAAAACCCAGCTGGGGGTAGGGCTGGCAGGCTACATGGTCGGCGTGGTGTTCTATGCTGCGGCGATGAGCTTTCCGTGGGCTGTGGTCGACACGTCCTTCGGCGCAAGCTCGCCCGAGATGCTGGACACGCGCGCCGAGATGATCGCCGGGATCGATGAGGCGGTGGCGCATGGTGCGGTACCCAATGCTGCAATCGTCGCGGGTGAATATCCCGCGCTGGTAGCGCACCGTCTGGCCGAACAGTGGATGGAGCCGTGGAGCAATGCGCTGTTCTTCTGCTTCGAGACGATTCCGCTGATGCTGATCGGGATCGCGCTCTATCGGATGGGGTTCTTTTCGGGCGGGTTTGACCGGGGAAAGATGATCCGCTGGGGCTGGATCGGATTGATCGCCGGTGTGGCTGCGCATCTGGCGCTCGGGTTGGTGGTGCAGGCCGGCGGTTTCACATTCTACGGGACTCTCGCCGCCTTCATGGGCTGGAGCCCGCTGCCGCGTCTGTGGATGGTGCTTGGCATTGCCGCGCTGCTGGTCGCTTATTCGCCCGGCGCGACCGGCTGGCTGG
>DLGU01000188.1:3080-11881 GCA_002482865.1 Porphyrobacter sp. UBA7686 | reverse complement strand
TCGATCGTCATGATGTTCGTCTTCCACGGCTGGGCGCTGGGCCTGTTCGGACAATTGAACCGTCCGCAGCTTTATATCGTGGTGGCACTAACCTGCGTCCTGATGCTGGCGTGGTCGAAGCCTTGGCTTGATCGCTACCGCTACGGCCCGCTCGAATGGCTGTGGCGGTGCCTGACCTATCGGACGGTGTTCCCCCTCAAGAAATAGCGCCAAGCGGCAGACGTCACCAACAACTGCTGATTCGGCCTGTCGAAGGACAGGCCGCAAGCGCGACCGCGCGCCCGCAGCGACGCGCCTGCAGGGCGAGTGAGCGAGGAAATCGCATTGCGGATGCGATGTGAAAAAAAGAGTTGTTATTGCGAATAACTCGCATACATTCGCTCCTGCAAACGCTTCGCAGGAAAGATTCGCACGCTCATGTACATCTGCATCTGCAATGCCATTCGTGAAACTGATTTGCGTAAGGCCGCGCTTTCTTGCGAAGGCGACGCTGAAGCGACCTATGCCTGCCTCGGCAAGCGACCCAATTGCGGCCAGTGCCTTGAAGAAGCGCAGGAAATTATTGATCAGGAACGCGCAGCCGCATCATGCGAGGTATTCGCAGTAGAGGCGGCGTGAATCGCGATTGCGAACGTCTCGCAAGCGACTGATTCGCAAAGATATTTCCTGACGCCCACTTGCGGACAAGTCCCGGCAGCGTGTATCTTGCGCGTAATGCCGCAACCCGGCTTTGATATTTCGCAAAGGACATCCCCATGAAGGGCGACCCCAAGGTCATCGACTATCTCAATCAGGCGCTCACGAACGAGCTGACCGCGATCAACCAGTACTGGCTCCATTACCGCGTGCTCGACAACTGGGGCATGAAGAAGCTCGCGGCTTACGAACGCCATGAATCGATCGAGGAAATGGAGCACGCTGACAAGCTGGCCGAACGCATCCTGTTCCTCGAAGCGCTGCCCAATTTTCAGGCAATCCACAAACTGAAGGTCGGTGAGACGGTCGAGGAAGTTCTCAAGGCCGATCTCGCGCTCGAACATGAAGCGATCCCGCTGCTCAAGGATGCGGCCGAATATGCCCGCAGCGTAAAGGATCACACCTCGGCAGGATTGTTCGAGGACATCCTCAAGAACGAGGAAGAGCATGTCGACTTCCTCGAAACCCAGTTCGAGATGATCGAGCGCATGGGGCTGCACAATTACTGCCAGCTGCAAAGCGCGCCTGCCGGCGACAGCTAAGGGCTATCCGCAAGGGTGCTGAAAAAAGGGGCAGGGTCGGATGCGGCTCTGCCCCTTTTGCCTTTTGGATCAGTCTTTCGGCACCTGCGCCCCGATGGCGGCCAAGCGGGTCTCCAGCAAGAAGAACCCCAGCCCCGTCACCAGCAGCGCCATGGTCAGCACCCACATAAAGGCAATCACAGTGCCGATCTGTGAGGTGATGTAGGCCGAGATGAACAGCAGCATGATCACCGCGCTGATCATCACCGCCGCTGCGGTGGAGAACAAGATTGCGCCCTGCATCAGCTTGCGCCGCCGCATCAGCCAGCCGAATTCGCGCACCTGCCGCGGGGTGCGGTGTTCTTCCATCTTGTCCTCGATGGTCTCGATCCGCTTGGCGATCCAGATCATCCGGCTCATGATGACATTCATCACCGCGCCGATCCCGGACAGCAGGAACGCAGGCGCCAGGCTCAATTGCACCACCTGCTGCACCCGCGGGGTGGAGGCGGTGCGCTCGAAAATCTCCAGCGCGAACGGCAGGCGGGCCTCGGCGGCGATGGCAGCGGCTGGGGCGAGCAGATCGAGCACCATCCCGGCTAGTCCTTGGCGTAGGGGTTCTTGTTGGTCTTGAGCGTGACGCGCACCGGCACAGCATCAAAGCCGAGCTTGGCGCGGATGCCGTTCACCAGATAGCGTTCATAGCTGGTCGGCAGGAGGTCGAGCCGCGAGCCGAAGATCACGAAGCGCGGCGGGCGGGTGCCAGCCTGGGTGATGTAGCGCAGCTTGATCCGCTTGCCGCCGGGCGCGGGCGGCGGGTTGGCCTCCAGCGCGTCGTCGAACCAGCGGTTGAGCGCTGCGGTGGAAACGCGCTTGGACCACGCATCACGCAGTTCGAAAGCGCCGCCGAGCATCTGGTCGAGGCCCTTGCTGGTCTTGGCCGAGACAGCGAACAGCGGCAGCCCGCGTACCTGCGCAAGGCCATCGTCCAAGGCGGCGCGGATGCCGTTGAACAGCTTGCTCGCATCCTCGGCCACGTCCCACTTGTTGATCGCGATCATCAGCGCGCGGCCTTCTTCAAGCACGTGGCTGGCGATCTTCAGGTCCTGATGCTCAAGGCCCTGCGTCGCATCCAGCAGGAGCACCACAACCTCGGCAAAATCCACCGCCCGGCGCGCGTCAGCGACCGAGAGCTTTTCGAGCTTTTCGGTCACGTTCTTCTTCTTGCGCATCCCGGCGGTGTCGATCAGCCGGATTTCGCGGGTCTCGCCGGTCTTCGGGTCGGTCCAGTCCCAATCGATCGCAATCGAATCGCGGGTGATCCCGGCTTCCGGGCCGGTCAGGAGGCGGTCTTCGCCGAGCAGGCGGTTGATGAGGGTTGATTTGCCCGCATTGGGCCGGCCAACAATCGCCAGCTTCAGCGGACCAGTGGGGCGATCATCCTCGTCCATCGCCGCGATTTCGGCGCGGGTGATGTCGTTGAATTCTTCCCATTCTTCGGATGCAGCGCCAATGATCGGCCATAGCCCGCCGAACAGATCGGCAATGCCTTCGCCATGCTCTGCCGACATGGCGAGCGGTTCGCCAAGGCCGAGCGCATAGGCTTCCATCGCGCCGCTTTCACCGCCCTTGCCTTCGGCCTTGTTGGCAACGACCACCACCGGCACTTCCTGCTCGCGCAGGTAGCGGGCAATTTCCTCGTCGAGCGGGGTCAGGCCCGCCCGCGCATCGACCACGAACACTGCCGCGTCTGCGCCTTCAAGGCTGGCTTCGGTCTGGATCCGCATCCGGCCAGGCAGGGTGTGCGCGTCCTCGTCCTCCCACCCGGCGGTGTCGACGATGGTGAACTTCAGCCCTGCGATCTCCGCATCGCCCATCCGCCGGTCGCGCGTAACGCCGGGCTGATCGTCGACGAGGGCGAGTTTCTTGCCCACCAGCCGGTTGAACAGCGTGGACTTGCCCACATTGGGGCGACCGATGATGACGACTTCAGGCTTTTTGGGGAGGGGCATAACCCCGCCCAAGTGGGCGCAAACGCCCGTTTTGGCAAGCCGGAGGGAGAATCGCCCTTACGCGTCAGCCCTTGCGGGCGACCGGCGGGTTCTCGCCAAGGTCTTCAAACCAGGCTTCGACCGGGCCGGTGAGCTTCAGCGTCAACGGCTGACCCTTGCGGTCCATCGCCTTGCCGGCCTGCACCCGGACCCAGCCTTCGGAGATCGAGTATTCCTCGATATCGGTGCGCACGCGGTCCTTGAACCGGATGCCGACGCCGCGCTGAAGCTTTTCCGCGTCGAAGAACGGGCTGCGCGGATTGACCGACAGGTGATCGGGCGGAACGTCTGCACCAGCGGTGGTTGCGGGGACGATTTCAGGGGTTTCTTCGGTCATGCGCGCGCCCTTAATCGCCAATGCCGCTCCCTTCAAGCGTGTTGCGCTTGCCCTTTTCGGCGGAGCGGGATAGAGGCGCTCGCTAATACGCGCGGGGTGCCTTAGTCGGTTTCCCCGCGCGGCTTCGTTCGGGCATGCGGGCGTGGCGAAATTGGTAGACGCACCAGATTTAGGTTCTGGCATCGCAAGATGTGGGGGTTCGAGTCCCTTCGCCCGCACCAAATTCGCCCCGAACCAGCCCGGCTCACCGGATTTATGGCAAGAAGGCTTCAATCAGTCACCATGCAGACCAAGCAGACCGTCAACGAAGGGCTCAAGCGCGCCTATCTCATCACGATCCCCGCCGCCGATCTCACCGCGAAGATCGACGCCGAGATCAAGAAGGTTGCGCCGCAGGTGCGGATGCCCGGCTTCCGTCCGGGCAAAGTGCCCGCCAACCTCGTCAAGAAGATGCACGGCGAAGCCCTGCACGGCCAGGTGGTGAACGACACGATCCGCGAATCGGTCGACAAGCTGCTGCGCGATGAAGCGCTGCGTCCGGCGATGCAGCCGGAAATTGGCCTCAATGATGATTACGAGCAGGGCAAAGACGCCCAAATCACAGTCAGCCTCGAAGTGCTGCCCGCAATCGAAGCGCCGAGCCTTGACGGGCTGAAGCTCGAAAAGCTGGTCGTGCCTGTGACGGACGCACAGATCGACGAAGCGCTTGGCAACATTGCCTCGCAGAACAAGAGCTACAAGGACGCACCCAAGACCAAGAAGGCGGCCGATGGCGATCAGCTCATCATCGACTTCGTCGGCAAGCTCGACGGCGTTGAGTTTGATGGCGGCAAGGCCGAAGACGCTGCGCTTGTGATCGGTTCGGGCACCTTCATCCCGGGCTTCGAAGACCAGCTGGTCGGCGTGAAGACCGGTGCGGAAAAGACCATCACGGTCACCTTCCCCGCTGATTACCAGGCCGCGCATCTCGCGGGCAAGGACGCCACCTTCGACATCACCGTGAAGGCGGTGAAGGTCGAAACCGAAACCACGCTGGACGAAGAATTCGCCAAGAGCCTCGGGCTCGACAGCTTGGACAAGCTGCGCGAGATCATGAAGGCGCAGCTGGAACAGCAGACCGCCGGCCTGACCCGCACCCAGATGAAGCGCGCGCTGCTCGATCAGCTCGCTGCCGGTCACAGCTTCGAAGTCCCGAGCACCATGGTCGCGGCCGAATTCGAACAGATCTGGGCCCAGCTTCAGCAGGAGGCCGCGCGTGACGAGGATCCCGCTGGCGCGCTCAAGCAGATCGAAGACGAGAAGGACGAATACCGGGCAATCGCCGAACGCCGCGTGCGTCTGGGCTTGCTGCTTTCGGAAATCGGCCAGGCCAATGGCGTTGAAGTGACGCAGCAGGAAATGTCCATGCTGATCCAGCAGGCCGCGATGCAGTACCGCAACGAGGACCGTGAGCGCTTCGTGCAGTACATCCAGTCCGAGCCGATGGCCGCCGCCCAGCTGCGCGCCCCGCTGTACGAAGACAAGGTCGTCGACTTCCTGTTCGACAAGGCCGACGTCACGGAACGCGAAGTAACCGTCGAGGAACTTCAGGCCGCGATCGAAGCTGAAGACGGCGCGGAAGCCGCACCGGCTCCGAAGAAGGCCCCGGCCAAGAAGAAGGCTCCGGCCAAGAAGGCGGAAGCTGCGGCTGAGGAAGCTCCGGCGGCCGAAGAAAAGCCCGCCAAGAAGGCGCCTGCCAAGAAGAAGGCCGACGCTCCGGCTGAGGCGGCGGAAGCCAAGCCTGCCGCCAAGAAGGCCCCGGCGAAGAAGGCCGAAGCTGCGGCCGAGGAAAAGCCTGCTGCGAAGAAGGCTCCGGCCAAGAAGGCGGCTGCGAAGAAGTAATCTACCAGTGAGCGCCCCCGCGAAGGCGGGGGCCTCAGGCGTGATAGCGCGAAGCAGACCGAGGTCCCCGCCTGCGCGGGGACTCACCCTAATCTTCGAGCGGCCGCCATGGACGGAATGTGGGCGCGGGCAGCTTGGCTGTCCGCGCTTTTTCGTAAGCCGCGCCCGCCTTCAGCACCGCATGGTCCTGCCACTGGCCGCCCATGATGCTGATCCCCACGGGCAGGCCCTCGACCCCGCCCATCGGCACAGTGAGGTGCGGATATCCAGCGATCGCGGCGAGGTAGCCCGCGCCGATCCCGCCGCCGAAATTGTCGCCATTGACGAGGTCGGTGGTCCATGCCGGGCCGTTTGTCGGCGCCACAAGGAAGCTGACGGTGTTGTCTGCCAGCAGCTTGTCGATCCCCTCGGCGCGGGTCAGGCGGCGCAGGGTTGCGAGGTTCTTGGCATAGGCTTCTGCGTCGGTCGTCTCGAGCGCCTGTTCGAACAGCTCCTGCCCGAACCAGCGCATCTCTTCCGCTGCGTTGGCGCGGTTGAAGGCGACCACATCGGCGAGACTGCGCGGGCCTTCAGCGACGGGGCGACCGCTCAGATATTTGTCCATCTCGACCCGCAGTTCATAGAGCAGCACCGGGAGCGAAGCGCCCCACAGTTCGCCCGGCGGGGCATATTCGACATCGACCAGCACGGCGCCTGCGCGCGTGAGATCGGCCAGCGCCGCTTCGAACAGCGCCTTCACATCCCCGCGGCTTCCGACGGCGCTGCGTAACACGCCGATGCGCACGCCTTGCAGCGAGGCGGTCTCCAGCCCTGCGGTGTAGTCCTTCACCCGTTTGGCTTCGCGCGTCACCGGATCGGCCTTGTCCTCGCCCGCGATGGCGGTCAGCAGCAAGGCAGCGTCCAGCACCGTGCGCGTCATCGGCCCGGCTGTGTCCTGCGTGCTCGAAATCGGCACGACGTTGGTGCGGCTGACGATACCGACGCTGGGCTTGAACCCGACGAGGCCGTTGATCGCCGCCGGGCAGGTGATCGAGCCATTGGTCTCCGTCCCGATCGCGCCCCAGGCAAAGCCCGCCGCAATCGCCGCGCCGCTGCCCGAGGACGAGCCGCAGGAGTTGCGGTCGATAGCATAGGGGTTGCGCGTCAGCCCGCCGACCGCGCTCCACCCGCTGGTTGAACCGTCGGAGCGGATATTGGCCCATTCGGACAGGTTCGTCTTGCCCAGCACCACACCGCCATTCTTGCGCAGCAGGGCAATGAGCGTCGCATCGCGGCCCGTGGTATTGTCTTTCAAGGCGAGGCTACCCGCGGTCGTTGGCCATTCGGCGGTCTCGACATTGTCCTTCACCAGCACGGTGCGCCCACGCAAGGGTCCGGTGCCAAGCAATTGTCGCGCCTTGACCGAAGCAGCGGGATCATAATCGATCACTGCATTGATGCGCGGGCCGTTATCGTCGAGCGCCTGAATGCGCAAAATGTACTCATCCGCCGCCAGCAACTCGTTCATGGCTGCCCGGTCTTGCGTGTTGTTGGCCGGGGCGGGGCTTGCGGTTTGGGCTAAGGCTGCGGTGGCCGAGGTGGCAAGCAGCAGGGCGAGGGCCGGGCGGGCGAGGTGCGCTGTTTTCATCGCTTGAGGGTTTGCCACGGTTAGACGCAACGGCAAGGGGCAAAACGCACCGGATGTTGATGCTTATGCGCCGCCAATGCACACCAATTCACAGGGACAAGGTAAACGCCCTTGAAATTGCCCCCCAGCGTCCGACATAGCCGTATCGACACCTACGAAGGACACGGCACTGACATGATCGATCTGTTCGGCAATTCCGGCGAGACCCACGGCACCCAGGGACAGTTCACGCGCGATCCCGTTACGGGCGCGCTGGTGCCGATGGTCGTCGAGCAGACGAGCCGCGGTGAACGCAGCTTTGACATCTTCTCGCGCCTGCTGCGCGAACGCATCGTGTTCGTCACCGGACAGGTCGAAGATGGCATGGCCTCGCTGATCGTGGCGCAGCTGCTGTTCCTCGAAAGCGAAAACCCCAGCAAGCCGATCAGCATGTACATCAACTCGCCGGGCGGCGTGGTGACGGCCGGTCTCGCGATCTTCGACACCATGCAATATATCAAGCCGCGGGTGTCCACCGTGTGCATCGGGCAGGCCGCCAGCATGGGCAGCTTCCTGCTGGCCGCGGGTGAGCCGGGGATGCGCATCGCGCTCCCCAATGCGCGGATCATGATTCACCAGCCTTCGGGCGGCGCGCGCGGGATGGCGTCGGACATCGAGATCCAGGCGCGCGAGATTCTGCGCATCCGCAGCCGCATGAACGATCTCTACGTGAAGTTCACCGGCCGCAGCCTTGAGGAAATCGAAAAGGCGATGGACCGCGACACCTTCCTCGAAGCGGAAGAAGCCAAGACCTTCGGTCTGGTCGACAAGGTGTTCGAAACCCGCCCGGAAAATGAAGAAACCGGCGACGAAAGCGGTTCGGGCGGCGCGCCTGATTAATCCGTTCGCCTCCACCTGCACCGGAGCGGGACAGCCGGCCTGGCGGCCTGTCTGTTCCGCCGCTTCGCGGTGGACGGCACTATGGTAACACCACGAAATCGCGCGCCATGTGTTGATTCATTGGCTGTGAGCGATACACTTGACGAATCCGCCATGCGCATCGCGCAGCGCGCACGGCCGGATTCGAGGACACAGGAATGACCAAATTGAGCGGATCCGATAGCAAGAGCACCCTCTACTGCAGCTTCTGCGGGAAGTCGCAGCACGAGGTGCGCAAGCTTATCGCCGGCCCCACCGTATTCATCTGTGATGAATGCGTCGAGCTGTGCAACGACATCATCCGCGAGGAAACCAAGGCAGGGATCGCCGGCAAGAAAGACGGCGAGATCCCCACGCCGATGGATATCTTCACCCAGCTCAATGATTACGTGATCGGGCAGGACCGCGCGAAGCGCGTGCTTTCGGTCGCGGTGCACAACCATTACAAGCGGCTGAAGCACTCCGGCAAATCGGGCGATGTCGAACTGGCGAAGTCGAACATCCTGCTGGTCGGCCCGACCGGTTCGGGCAAGACCCTGCTGGCGCAAACGCTGGCGCGCACCTTCGATGTGCCCTTCACGATGGCCGATGCGACGACGCTGACCGAAGCGGGTTACGTGGGCGAGGATGTCGAGAACATCATCCTCAAGCTCCTGCAATCGTCCGACTACAATGTCGAAAAGGCGCAGCACGGGATCGTCTACATCGACGAGATCGACAAGATCACGCGCAAGGCCGAAAACCCCTCGATCACCCGCGATGTGTCGGGC
>DLGU01000188.1:1881-3045 GCA_002482865.1 Porphyrobacter sp. UBA7686 | reverse complement strand
CCGCCGCAGGGCGGGCGCAAGCATCCGCAGCAGGAATTCCTGCAAGTGGATACGACCAATATCCTTTTCATCTGTGGCGGGGCGTTTGCGGGTCTGGACAAGATCATCGCCGACCGTTTGCAAAAGCGCAGCATCGGCTTCGGCGCGCATGTTGCCGATCCGGACAAGCGCCGCGTGGGCGAGCTGCTCGAAAAGTCCGAGCCTGAGGATCTCCTCAAGTTTGGCCTGATCCCCGAATTCGTCGGCCGCCTGCCGGTAATTGCCACGCTGCACGATCTCGACGTGCCGGCACTGGTAACGATCCTCAACGAGCCGAAGAACGCGCTGGTGAAGCAGTACCGCAAGCTGTTTGAGCTTGAGGATGTGGAACTGACCTTCACGCCCGACGCGCTTCAGGCGATTGCCGAGCGTGCGATCAAGCGCAAGACCGGCGCACGCGGCTTGCGCTCGATCGTGGAAGGCCTGCTCCTCGACACAATGTTCGACTTGCCCGACATGGAAGGCGTCACCGAAATCGTGATCGACGCCGATGTGGTTGCTGGCAAGAAGGAGCCGATCCGCGTGATTGGACTGGAAAAGAAGAAGGAAGAGGCGGCGTAATTTGTTCGCCCTCAAACGCCTGGCGCGCTCATCTGCGCGGTTGTCCTCGCTTCGCTCGTTCAGCTTCGCTCCGGCTTTTCTCGCATAAGCTTGGGCGGCCGGTTGGCCTTCTGGTCGCTTTGCGATCGATCAGCGCTTCCCTGTCCGCCTCAGCAGTTCCGAAACGGTAACCACCTCGTAGCCTTGCGCCGCTAATCCATCGAGGACGATCGGCAGAGCATCACGTGCAACCTGATTGCTCCGATACATCGGGTGGATGAGGATGATTGAACCCGGATGCGTTCGGGCCAGAATATCTTTCGCGAACGCGCGGGGTTCCGTGAATTTTTCCGGCTGATCCTCGACGTCCCACATGATCGTGCGATAACCGGCGCGCTCGACTTCAAGCGGTAAGCCAATCAGGCGCTTGCCGAATGGAGGGCGGAATAGGTTTGTGTCGCTCCCGGCACGCTTCAGCAGCGCATCGGTCCTCGCAATCTCCGCGGCATAGAAGTCTTGTGAGTGGCCGATGTTGCGCTGGTGTGTGTAGGTGTGATTGCCTAGCTCATGTCCGGCTTCGATCAG
>DLGU01000188.1:0-1836 GCA_002482865.1 Porphyrobacter sp. UBA7686 | reverse complement strand
GTCCCAGTTCGGCCAGAACGGCATCGACACCTTCCGGTGTGGGGCCGTCATCGAACGTCAGAGCGATCAGCTTGGTATCGGTATCGATGCGGCATGTGACCTCGCCGACCAATTGAAGGCAGCGCGCCTTGGACACTTGCCAAAGCACCGCCGCCGAGAGGAACAGGACAACGGCTGATGCCATGATGATCTTGCGCATGCCGCGGTGTCGGATCGTCTTCACCTCGCAAGTATAAGAAATCGCGTGGGTTGCGCAAACCAAAACCCCGTCCGGCCTCGGGGGGGAGGCCGAACGGGGTCAGGAGAAGCGCTGCCCCTCAGATGGAGGGGATGGGGGGTTTGAGGGACAGCGCCAGCTTGTCCGTTACGATCAGCCCGGCAGGAACACGCCGTCGGTGACGTGGACCACGCCGTTCGACGTCATGACGTCGGCTTGCGTCACGGCGGTCGTGCCGCCGGCTGCATCAGTGATGACGATCTTGTCACCCGAAAGGCGCGCGGTCAGCTCGCCGCCGGCGAGGGTCTTGATGGTCGCTTCGCCGCCGTGCTGGTTGATCAGCTTGACCAGATCGGCGCTGGTCACTTTGCCCGCAACCGCATGGTAGGTGAGGATGCCCGTCAGCATACCCTTGTTCTCGGGCTTCACGAGCGTGGCCACGGTGCCTTCAGGCAGCTTGGCGAAGGCGGTGTCAGTCGGCGCGAAGACGGTGAAGGGGCCGGGGCCGCTCAGCGTTTCGACCAGGCCAGCGGCCTTGACCGCAGCGACGAGGGTGTTGTGGACGCCAGTGCTCATCGCGACCTGCACGATGTTCGGCGCTGCCTTGGCATGATCGCCGTGCTGATGGGCGACGGCGGGGAGTGCGGCAAAGCCGGTGGTGGCGGCCAGAGCGGCGGCAATCACGGCAGTCAGGGTGTTCTTGGGGGTCACAGTGGGGATCTCCGTAAAGGGAATGTCACGTCTGCAAGCCCTCCCGCTTGCCACGAAGCTACGCAGGCTTGCGGCAGGCGGATGCGATCTTATTGCTAATGAGGATGAGTTGCCGCTTGCATACGGCGAAGCGAAAACGCTTCAGACGCGCGTGAAAGCGCCCTTGGCCACCACCGGGCCGGCATCTACGCCCTCGGGCTTGCCGCCGATCGGCTCGCGAGTGAGCACCAGGCTCGCCCCGTCGCTGAGCTTGGCGGTGACCGTGGCGGGCAACGCCATGCTGCGCACCTCGCCCGGCGCAACCACGCCCAGCGATTGCAGCGCGGAGCCATCGGCAGGCACCAGCCACAGCTCGTGATCATGCACGCCGTCAGCCGTCAGGCCGATCGCGGCGACCAGCATCTTCTCGCTCTCGGGGATGTAGGTCACATCCAGCCTGAGCCCGGTCTCGCCAATCGGTACGGTCGCCACCATCGGTTCGGCAGCGGCGATCTGCACGGGCGGTGCGACGGGTGAGCCCAAGGGTGAAGAGAGGAACAGCGCGAGCGCCACGGCGGCGGCCATCGACGAAATCCCCGCCACCCACTGCCAGCGCCGCACCCGCGCTTCGAGCGCGACGACGTTGACGGCAGGCGCCTCGGGCGATGCGGCTGCAACATCGGCATTGGCCTGTTGTGCGGCAATGCGTGCGGCGATGCCGTCCCACACCTGATCGCCCGGTTCGGCTCCGGCCATGCCATCGGTCAGCGGGGCGAACCAATCGTCCCACCATTCCTTGCGCCAAGCGAAGTGCGGATCGGTCGCGGCCTTGCCGCGCGCGGCGAGCAGCTCCTCGCCTTCAAGCAGGCCGAGCGCCCATTCGGCCGCGATCATCGGATCGTCGCGGGTCACTTCGGGGCCGGTATCTT
>DLGU01000024.1 GCA_002482865.1 Porphyrobacter sp. UBA7686 | reverse complement strand
GGCGGGGTCTATTGCGAGGATTGCCACGTCGCCGAAGTGGACGACGAATCGGCCAGCGGCGGGGTGCGCTCCTACGCGCTCAACCCCAGCTTTGCCGACCAGTTGTGGAAGCTGAGCGAGGAGCTGACCGGGGCCAAATTCCCGAGCTAATCGGCGAGGAATTCCCGCAGTAACCCGATCACGTCCTTCGCCTCACGGGTGGGGGTGATCGCCATGAACACGTGCGGTGCGGCCTCGTATTCGTAGAGGTTGGCGTCCACCCCGGCGGCGCGCAGGCGTGCCAGGAAGCTGCGCGAATCGATGATGAAGATGTCGTGCCGCCCGGTCCAGATGCGGGTCGGGGGCAGCTGCGCCAGCTGGTCGGGCGCGGCGTAGAGCGGGCTGACTTCGGGATCATCCATCGCCCGCCCCGCTGCCACCAGCCCGCCGCACGCGCGCAGGGTGCCGATCTTGAGCATCAGGTCATGCGGCTCAACCGCGGCAATTGCCGGGTCCGCCAGCCCGAGATCGAGCCATGGTGAGAACAACGCCAGCTTGCCCGGCATCGGCCCACCGCTCCTAGCCAACCTGAGCGCCAACGCCAGCGCCATATGCCCGCCCGCAGAATCGCCGTTGAGAATGATCCGCGCCGGATCGTGGCGCGCGGCCAGATCGGCATAGACCGCGTCCGCGAGCGCATCCTGCGCGCTATAGGGCGCTTCGGGCACCATCGGATAAAGCGGCACGGTCACGCTGATCCCGCAGGCCTTTACCATTTCGGCGACCAGCGGCCAGTGCACCTTGAACATCGGCTGCACGAACCCGCCACCGTGGAAATAGAGCATGTGCCACGCGCCGGGGCCGGCCTTCGGGTGGAGCGTCACCACCCGGCTGCCCAATACCTCGCGCTCCTCGACAATGAAGCGCTTGCGGAACCCCTCAGGCATCGGTGCGTCGACCGGCAGCCGCCGCCCGGCCATCACTCTGTGAAAGCCAGCCGCGTCATGTGGGAACACCGGCTTGCCGCGCGCGATCACGAATTTGATCACCCGCATCAGCAGGCTTGGGCTGGCGCTGCGCAGCGCGATGGAACTGTCGGTCAGCATGATCTCTCCCCTTGTGGCACCAGAGTGCAGCGCCGGGGAGGCAAGTCAAGCGCTGGCGGTGCGTAGCCCGCCTTGCGCAGAGGTCTGGCTTTTCAGGCGGCGCGCTTCGACATCGAAGATCCCGACGCTCAGCGCGAACATGATCACGATCATGGTGAACTCGCCCTCGTCCTCGATGAAGGCGAGGAGGTTGAGCATGCCGGGCGTATGTTCCCCCCAGGATGTCACCATATCGACCGCCACGCCGAACACCGCCGCGCCTGCAATGCACATCGCAATCAGCACGCCGTGGATCGCGGCCCGCCGGTCCGCCTGACGCAACGCCACCGCCATGCCCACCAGCCACACCAGCCCGATCACGCCGAACACCAGCGTTTCCGCGAGGTGATTGGGATGCACCGGGATCCAGGCGAAAATCGGCATATCGGCAGCAAACGAGAAGCCGAGCTGTTCATGCACCTCGCCCCAGTTGTCGAGCGTCATCCATACAAACAGCACCGCGCTGGTGAGATAGACCATCGCGCGGGTGCGCAGCCACAGCACAAACAGCAGCACTGCCGAAGCGGCCGTCAGCGAATATTCGAGGAATTCCGCAAAGGAACCATCCTGCGACATGAAGAACTGCGTCGGCAAAGCGGCACCGGTAGCATCGCCGTAATGCGCCGCGACATCCAGACCCACCAGCACGCAGGCATAAGGAACCACGCACATCAGCGCGATGTGCAGCGCGCGCGACCGCGCCAGCTCCACAATTGTCCGCCAAAGATCGCCGATCATGATCATCGCCGTGTTCCGTCCTGATGCGCAGTGTGCCTGCACCTTGCTGTATTGGGTGACCCCGTTGTGTCATAAATACCTTGCGGTTTGCTTCCCACGAACCGGCAAATCCGGCCCTGCGCCAATATGCGACAGTCGGAAGATTTGCAGATAGGTCCGACACGCGCCGAACGGCCTCGCTGGTCATTGCCCCGCCACGCTTTGCCGCCTATATGGCAGCCCATGTCTTCCATCCGTCCGTGGCGCACGATCGAACGGCGCAAATGTCGCCAGATCATGGTGGGGAATGTCCCCGTAGGCGGTGATGCTCCCATCACCGTGCAGACCATGACCAACACCCCGACAGAGGACGTGCGCGCCACGCTCGACCAGATCCGGCGGTGCGAGGAAGTTGGCGCGGACATCATCCGCGTGTCCTGCCCGACCGAGGAATCCACCCGCGATTTCAAGAAGATAACCCGCGAATCGCGCATTCCGATCGTCGCCGACATCCACTTCCATTACAAGCGC
This sequence comes from Porphyrobacter sp. UBA7686, assembly GCA_002482865.1. Lineage (GTDB taxonomy): Bacteria > Pseudomonadota > Alphaproteobacteria > Sphingomonadales > Sphingomonadaceae > Erythrobacter. Next base: position 6,728 of record DLGU01000024.1, on the reverse strand, counting down.
GCGTTGGAAGCGGCAGACGCTGGCGCGGCGTGCCTGCGCATCAATCCGGGCAATATCGGCTCGGCCCAGCGCGTTGCCGAAGTGGTGCGCGCCGCCAAGGCCAATGGCTGCGCAATCCGCATCGGGGTGAACGCGGGCTCTCTGGAAAAAGACCTGCTCGAAAAATATGGCGAGCCCTGCCCCGAAGCGCTGATCGAAAGCGCGCTCGACCACATCAAGCTGCTGCAAGACCACGATTTCCACGAATATAAGGTGGCGGTGAAGGCCTCCGACGTGTTCCTTGCCGTCGCGGCCTATCACGGGCTGGCCGAAACGGTCGATTGCCCCCTGCACCTCGGCATCACCGAGGCGGGCGGGTTGATCGGCGGCACGGTGAAATCCAGCATCGGCATGGGCTCGCTGCTGTGGGCCGGGATCGGCGACACGATCCGCGTCAGCCTTTCGGCCGAGCCGGAAGAAGAAATCAAGGTCGGCTACCACATGCTCAAGGCACTGGGCCTGCGCACCCGCGGAGTCCGCGTGGTGTCCTGCCCGTCGTGCTCGCGGCAGGGCTTCGATGTGATCCGCACAGTGGAAACGCTGGAAAAGCGGCTCGAACACATCAAGACGCCGATGAGCCTTTCGGTGCTCGGCTGCGTGGTCAACGGCCCCGGCGAAGCACGCGAGACCGATATTGGCCTGACCGGCGGCGGCAATGGCAAGCACATGGTCTATCTGTCCGGCATGAAAGCCCACGCGATTGATGACGAGGCGATGCTCGATCACATCGTCCGGCTGGTCGAGGAAAAGGCCGCTGCCATCGAAGCGGGCGAGGCGACTGCCTTCGATCCCCACGCTCAGCCCGCCGAAGCCGCCGCGTGATCCGCGCCGCGATTGCCGCATTTCTGGCGCTGGCGCTGGCCGCCTGCGCGACGACGGGCGATGGAGCTGCTGCACATCCCGAGGCACGCGCTTATTCTGTCACCGCCGATGCGACCGCCGACGTCGACGCCGCGCTCGCCCGCGCCTCGGCGAACGGCAAGCGCGTGCTGGTGGTGCTGGGCGCGAACTGGTGCCACGATAGCCGCGCACTCGCCGGATGGCTCGAAACCCCGCGCTTCGCCGCCTTGACCGCCGAGCGCTACGAGGTCGTCTTCGTCAATGTCGGGATGCCGCAGACCGGCGACGGGCATAATCTCGATATCGCTCGCCGCTTTGGGTTGGCAGAAGTGCCCGGCACCCCGGCCGTGCTGGTGCTGACCGCCGAGGGCCGCGCGGTGAACCTCGATACCGCCGCCAGCTGGCGCAATGCGGGCAGCCGCTCCGAGGACGCGATCTACGCGGAGTTGGAAGGGTTGGCGGGCAAGCCCGACTAACGCCGCCCTCTCGGGCGACGCCTTGCAATCCGACTACTCTTTTCTATACTATCTAGAACGGAGGCACCGATGGCGCTCAGCATCAAGGACGAGGAAACCGACAGGCTGGTGCGCAAGCTAGCCGGTATCAAGGGCCTGTCCTACACGCAGACCATCCGCCTCGCCGTCTCCAACGAGTTGCAGCGTTCCCAGACACGCGACCCGGCGGAGAAGGAAAAGCTGATGAAAGCGATTGCGGAGATCCAGGCGCGGGTCGCGGCCCTTCCGAGCCGGATGACCGCAGAGGAAGTCGACGCCTGGATGTATGACGAGAATGGCCTCCCGCATTGATCGTCATCGACACGTCCGCGATCATAGCGATCCTTCACCGCGAGCCCGAATCTGACGAATTGGGGGCTGCACTTTACACCGCGCAGCGACGTATAATCGGGGCGCCGACATTGTTCGAGATGCGTCAAGTGATGGGTGGCAGGTACGGCAGAGCGGGGATTGAGGTTGCGGACGATTTCCTCGGGGATGCCGGGATCGAGACCTTGGACTGGACCGCGCACATGGCCGATCTCGCGACCGACGCCTTCCGGAGCTTCGGCAAGGGACAAGGCCATCCGGCGCAACTGAACTTCGGCGATTGCATGGCTTACGCTGTGGCAAAGGCCCTGAATGCCCCACTGCTTTTCAAGGGTGACGACTTTGTCCGGACCGACATCCCCTCGGCACTTACGCAGTAAACCATGCTCGCCGCCCTCCTCCTTGCCCTCGCGCTGGCGATGGATGCCTTTGCTGTCGCGCTGACGCAGGGCTGCCGATTCCGGCCTTCGCTATGCGGCGGGCTGGCCATTGCGCTCACCTTCGGGGTGTTTCAGGCGCTGATGCCGCTCGCCGGATGGGTGATTGGCGCAGTGGCGCTGATCTATGTCGAAGCGGTCGATCACTGGATTGCATTTGGTCTGCTCACCTTTCTCGGCGTGCGGATGCTGGGCGGGCACGTGGGCGACGAGGAAGCCGCGCGCGCGCTGACCGGACGCACCTTGCTGATCGCCGGTGTGGCCACCAGTATTGATGCGCTGGCTGCCGGGATCACCTTACCGACGCTCGGCGTATCGCCGTGGCTGGCGGCGGCGCTGATCGGGATCGTCACCTTCGTCATGAGCGGCGCGGGCGTGCTGCTCGGCCGCCGCGCGGGCGACCACCTTGGCGAATGGGCCGAGCGGGCGGGCGGGATCATCCTGATCGGGCTGGGGGTGAAGATTCTCGCCGAACACACCGGCTTTCTCTGACGCTGTCCTACAGCCTGCGAACATGGCATGGCTCTGCAAATGACACTGCTTCCGTTCCTTGCCCGCCGGTATTGCGCATGGGGCCGTGCACAGGGTGGTTTTTGGGTTCTGGACTGTGTCTCATGTGTCTCCAACACGGCGGGACGGGCAGCCTGAGATGCTCCACGTCGTCCACCACGCCGACTACATGGCCCCGCGCCCCGAACGCGGCACGTTCCGCTTCGACAAGTACACCCTGGTCATGGAGGAGCTGCGCGCGAGCGGAGCGCCCATCACCGAGCACGCGCCGCAGCCCATGCCGCGCGAATGGCTCGAAGCGGTGCATTGTCCCGATTACGTCGATCAGGTCTTCCGCGCCGAGGTTCCGCGAGAGAAGGAGCGCCGGATCGGTTTCCCCGTCACCCCTGCGATCACCTCCCGCGTGCGTCACACCAACGGCGGGACATGGCTCGCAGCCCAGCTCGCCCGCCAGCATGGCTACGCCGCCAACTCCGCCGCCGGCAGCCACCATGCTCTGCATGACACGGGCGCGGGGTACTGCGTGTTCAACGACCTCGCCGTCACCGCCAACCGCCTGATCGCTGAAGCCCACGCGGCGCGCGTGCTGATCGTCGACCTCGACGTGCATCAGGGCGATGGCACGGCCAGCCTGACCGCCGGGCGGGAGGACATCTTCACGCTCTCGCTGCACGCCGAGAAGAACTTCCCGGTCAGGAAGGCCCGCTCCACCCGCGATGTCGGCCTGCCTGACGGGGTGGGTGATGATGGCTACATGGAGGTCCTCACGCGCCACCTGCCGGAGGTGTTCACCGACTTCGCGCCGGACTTCGTGCTGTATCAGGCAGGCGTCGATCCGCATGTTGACGACAAGCTCGGGCGGCTGGCGCTGACCGATGCCGGGTTGGCGCTACGCGACCGCTTCGTCATCGCCGAATCCCGCCGCCGCGGCGTGCCGGTGGCGAGCGCGTTGGGGGGTGGTTACGGCGATGATCCGCGCGTCGTCGCCGCCCGCCATGCGGCTTCAATGCTGACAATGGCCGAGGCAAACAGAGCGTTTCCGGCACCATCCTCCACGAAGTGAGCCATAGATGCGATGAGCCGTTGTCCGCCCCATTGGGAACGCAAGCAGCGAGGGTTACGTTACGGTTCAATGAAGCGTCGGGATCTTCTGAAAGGCACTCTGGCAGCGGGGGCAGCATTGGCGCTGCCTTCCCGCCTGTTTGCGTCGGTCGCTCCCGGCTCCCCCCGCGACCGAATCCTGTTCGACATCGCCAAGCGCGAACTGCTGCGCGCGGGCAATGCGATCTGGAAGCACGACATCGTCGGCATTGCCGATTTCGGCCTCCATTCGGCCAAGCCGCGCTTTCACTTCGTCAATCTCGAACGCGCCGAAGTGCAGTCCTACCACGTCAGCCACGGCATGGGTTCCGACCCGCAGCATGACGGGTGGCTCAAGCAATTCTCGAACACCGAAGGCTCCAACGCGACCAGCCGCGGCGCTTACGTGACGTGGGAATGGTACAAGGGCCGCTATGGCACCTCTGTCCGCCTCGGCGGGCTGGACGATAGCAACAACGCCGCGCTGCAACGCTACATCGTGATGCACCGCGCCGATTATGCCGAGAGCAGCCACCTGGAGAAATGGGGCCGTCTCGGCCGCTCCAATGGGTGTTTTGCGATGGGCGAGGAACAGTTCCGCGTGGCGCTGATGCACCTGTCCGGCGGGCGCTTGCTGTTCGCAGATTCGCTGGGGCTGGAGGAAGATGGCAGCATCCAGCCGGTGCCCGAACTGGCGATGATCGAGCGTCAGCCGCTCGATCTCTACCCCCGCCCGACGATCAGCGCTTACTAAGGCGCTACGGCCGCCGGCCTAGCTGTCCTGCAAATCATCTTCGATCACGATCACCTCGTCGGTCGGCACGCTGGTGCGGTTGCGCACGCGCGGCTTGTCGAGGCTGGCGAGCACCTTGGTATCGCGGCCGTAGATGTCCTTGAAGGTCGCCATCTGGCCGTTGATGTCGGATGCCATCGTGAAATAGGTGATGTAGGCGGGCCACTGCTTTTCGAGCATCACCTTGGTGTATTTGCCTGAGGTCGAGATCGCGACCGCCTCGTCCTTGGTCGCGCCCTTGCCGAGGATCGCCATCGTCATCGCCAGTTCCAGCGCGCGTTCGGTCCGCACGCAGCCGTGGCTCAAGGCCCGGAAATCGGCGCCGAACAGATGGCGGGACGGCGTGTCGTGGAAGAAGATCGCGTGGGCATTGGGCATTTCGAGCTTCATCTGCCCCAGCGAATTGCCCGGTCCGGGCTGCTGCACGACGGTGATATAGCCGTTCGCGCCCTTGGTCGCGACATAGCCGTTGCGCTTGGCCCAGGCGGGGTTGGCGAGCGCGCGGGCGCCGAGGCCCTCGCCCTTTACGATCGACTGCGGCACGGTCCAGGTCGGGTTGAACACCACGCCTTCGACCATTTCGGCAAGCTGCGGCGTTGCCGTGCGACCGGGCTTGCCGACAATGGTGCGGTAGGTGCTGATGATGCGGTTCTTCACCGTCAATCGCAGCTGGAATTCCGGCACGTTTGTGATCAGGTATTGCGAACCCAAATCGCGTTGCAGCCAGCGCCAGCGATCCATATTGGCGCGGATCAGCTTGCGCTTGGCGGTCTGGCCATCCGACGTTGCCGCGAGTTCCGTCTTGAGCTTGGCATAATCGGGATGGGTCGGATTGAGCTTGGCCAGCGTGCCGGCGATATCGCCGCTCGCCAGTGCTTCGGCCATGATCTTACCGGCGGGGTAGAGATCACGGTCGGGATCGACTACGAACCATTGCTCGCGCGCATCCATCGGGGTGCGCCCGTCGCGCAGATCTTCGACCAGCCACACGAAGCTTTGCGAGGCGAGCTCGTTCAATTCCTTCGAGGGGCCGGACGCCAGAGCAACCTTGAGCGGTTCGAGATCATAGTCCTTGGGGTCGAGCCCTTCGGCGCCGATCCCCTCGATCACAGCGACCAGCCGCGTGGCCTGAGCCACGGTCCAGGCCTGCAACAGCGGTTCGAACACCGGCTGAGCGAAAGCCTCGGCGACAGATTCGCCCTGCGGCGGAAGCGTGGCGGGTTGGGGACTGCCCGTGCTCTGGCTGCGTGCGGGCGCGGGGTTGGCCGGGGCAGGCGTGCGGCTCTCCTGAGCCAGCGCCGCACTCGCCACAAGCGCTGCGGCGCTGATGCCACCTGCCAATTTACCCGGAAACTTCATCTCGATACTGCCTTTTCGCCCCGTGCCGCTTGGGATCGCGACCAATAATCGTCGCAAGCTGCATACATTCTCAGCCTTGCTCCTATCAACCACCTTGGCTTTCACCTGGATTAATGTTCACACCCCTGTGTCCTTGGCGTGACCTTGAGGCCACCTGCGCTTAAGGAGCGCCCATGCCGCCACGCCATCATCCTCTGCTGCCGTTTGCCGCTGCGCTGGCGGGTGTGGGCTTCCTGTCGCTGATGGACGCCTTCATGAAAGAGGCCGCGCTGCTGATCGGGGCCTATACCGCCACGGTGCTGCGGGCTTTCATCGGCGCAGCGCTGATTGCGCCGGTGTGGCTGTCGCGCGGGCCGGCGATGCCGAGCCGGGCGGTGTGGAAGCTGCACCTGACCCGCGGGGTGGTGTCGGCCTTCATGGCGCTGACCTTTTTCTTCTCACTCACCCTGCTGCCGCTGGCCGAGGCGATTGCCCTGAGCTTCATCGCCCCGCTGATCGCGCTCTACCTTGCCCGTGTGCTGCTGGGTGAGGTGATCAGCCGCGCGGCGATTGGGGCGAGCGTGCTCGGCTTTGCGGGCACGCTGGTGATTGTCGGCGGACGGATCGGGCAGGGGGAGTTTGATGAAGGCGCGGCGCTGGGCGTAGCTTCACTGTTCGTCTCGGCGCTGCTCTATGCCTATAACTTCATCGTCATTCGGCGGCAGGCGCAGGTCGCCGGGCCGCTGGAGATTGCGACCTTCCACAGCGGGATCGGCGGGCTAGTGCTGCTGACGCTCGCTCCGGTCCTGTGGGAGACGCCATCAGGCGACGCCTTGGTGCCGTTGCTAGCCGCGGGCGCGCTGACGG
>DLGU01000142.1:5578-5940 GCA_002482865.1 Porphyrobacter sp. UBA7686 | reverse complement strand
TCGGATTCGACCATCATCACCGCGCCTTGCGTAGCGGCAACGACGAGGTCGAGCTGGCCTTCGGCAAGCGCCTTGTCCTGCTTCGGGTTGAGGACATATTCGCCATCAATGTAGCCGACGCGCGCGGCGCCGATCGGACCCATGAAGGGCACGCCCGAGATGGTCAGCGCAGCCGAAGCGGCGATCATGGCAACGATATCGGCTTCGGTTTCGCCGTCAAACGACAGAACCTGACAAATGACGTTGATTTCGTTGTAGAAACCTTCGGGGAACAGCGGACGGATCGGACGGTCGATCAACCGGCTGGTCAGCGTTTCCTTTTCGGTCGCGCCGCGTTCACGCTTGAAGAAGCCGCCCGGGAT
>DLGU01000142.1:0-5514 GCA_002482865.1 Porphyrobacter sp. UBA7686 | reverse complement strand
ACCGACTTGGCGGCGGTCACGGCGCACAGCACCACGGTTTCGCCATAGGTGGCCAGAACGGCGCCATCGGCCTGACGGGCAATACGCCCGGTTTCCAGAGTGAGGGTCTTGCCGCCCCACTCCAGCGATACGGTTTTCGTGTCGAACATTGATTTTCCTTCTGACCCGCGCGGCCATATTGCCTTCGCGGGGCCTCATGTGCCGGGGAAACAACCGTCCCGGTCCGGTGCGGAGCGCTTCGGCCCCAAGGCTCGGCAGACCGGATGTCTGCGTGGCCCATATGCAAAAAAGGCGGCCCCTTGGAGCCGCCCTTTCGCAAAACTCTTACTTACGCAGGCCCAGCTTCTGGATCAGAGCGTTGTACCGCTCCACATCCTTCTTCTTGAGGTAGGCCAGCAGCGTGCGACGCTTGTTGACCATCATGAGAAGGCCACGACGCGAATGGTTGTCCTTGTGGTGATCCTTGAAGTGCTCGGTCAGGTTGCGGATGCGCTGCGTGAGGATCGCAACCTGCACTTCGGGGCTGCCGGTGTCCTTGGGATCACGGGCATTGTCAGCAATGATGGTCTGCTTAACTTCGGCGGTCACCGACATAGTACGTCTCTTTCTTACTCAGCGACATCGGGAAGGTTAAACCCCCGAACGACCGTGGCCGTCCCATCCGAAATTTCCATCAGCGCGACCGGGACATCGCCCAGTTTCGCGAGATAAAGCCCGGATGATTGGGGCATGTCAGACAGCACCCGGCCCTGTCGGACCGCCTGCGCGCTTGTCTGATCGAGGTGAAGGGCCGGGATGTCGTCCAGCCCTGCCTCTAACGGCAGGAGGAGGTGTTCAAGGTCCCGGCCCTTAGCGGTTTCCTCCAGCAAGTCCAGCGAAATCGCCTGTTCCTGTAGGAACGGCCCGGCCTTGGTGCGGCGCAGATAGGTGACGTGGCCGCAGGTGCCGAGCGCATAGGCAATGTCGCGCGCAAGGCTGCGGATATAGGTACCTTTGGAGACGTGGGCGATGAGGGTGACCTCCTCACAAAGCTCGTCACCCCGGCGAAGGCCGGGGCCCAGGGGATCTGGGCAAGGCGCTTGCGGCTCTGGGTCCCGGCCTGCGCCGGGATGACGGATAGAGAGAGAATGGATCGTCACGCTGCGCGCCTTAAGCTCCACTACCTCGCCCGCCCGCGCCAGATCATAGGCGCGCTGACCGCCAACCTTGAGCGCGGAATAGGCTGGCGGCACTTGCTCAATCGGACCGGTGAAGCGCGGGAGCATGGCTTCCACCTCGGCCAGCATGGGGCGCAAATCGCTGGTAGCGATCACCTCACCCTCAGTATCGAGCGTCGCAGTCTCCGCGCCGAACTGGACCGTGAATTCATAGATCTTGCTCGCATCAAGCATCCGCCCGGCCAGCTTGGTTGCCTCGCCCAGTGCGATCGGCAGCACGCCTTCGGCCAGCGGATCGAGCGTCCCGCCGTGACCCACCTTGGTCTTGGCATAACCGTTCTGGCGCAGCACGCGCTTGACCGCGCTGACCCCCTGGGTGGAGCCCATACCGCGCGGCTTGTCGAGGATCAGCCAGCCCGAGAGCGGCAGGGGTGCACTTTCGCTCACCGTGCGATCCCACCCGCGATCCATTGGACGAGTGCGAAGTAGCGCTCCTCAAGCCACAGCACCGGAGGGAGCACCGTATGCTCAACTAGGGCAAAGCCGGGGAAGGACCACGTCGCCGCGATCAGCGCCACCAGCAGCAACATGCCCACCTGCTGCAGCTTCTGCCATTGTGCCGCCATGCTGGGCGGCAGCAGTCCGCCCACGATGTGCGAACCGTCGAAGGGCGGGATCGGCAGGAGGTTGAACAGCGCGAGGAAGATGTTGATGAGGATGAAGGTCGTCAGCAGCGTCGCGGCAATGCCGGCAGCGGCGGTCCCCTCGCCGAGCCCCAGCCCGCCGACCACCCCCAGCAGCACCGCGGCCACCAGCGCGAGCAGGAGGTTCATCCCCGGCCCCGCCGCGGCCACCGCCATCATTCCGAAGCGCGGGTTGTTGAGCCGCTGCGCGTTGATCGGCACCGGCTTGGCCCAGCCGAACACCGGCCCGCCCAGCAGCGCCAGCGCGCCCGGCACCAGCAGCGTTCCGACCGGATCGATATGGCGCAGCGGGTTGAGGCTGAGGCGCCGCTGCTCGCGTGCGGTGGGATCACCCAGCGCCAGCGCGGCGAGCCCGTGCGCGACCTCGTGGAAAACGATAGCGACGATCAGGCACGGCGCCAGGATGGCGGCATAGAGAAGCGTTTCGGTCATGACGCGCTAGATAGGAACCGAGCGATCAACCCGCCAGCGCCTCGGAGAAATGCTTGCGGCATAGCGCCACATAGCGGTCATTCCCGCCAATCTCGGTCTGCTGGCCCTGCCGCACCGCCGCGCCGCTTTCATCGACGCGCAGGTTCATCGTCGCCTTGCGGCCGCAGTGGCACACCGCCTTCAGTTCCACCAAGGCGTCCGCAATGCCCAGCAGCACCGCAGAGCCGGGGAACAACTCCCCCTGAAAGTCCGTCCTCAGACCGTAGCAAAGCACCGGTATCCCACCCTCGTCCGCCAAGCGTGCCAACTGCCACACCTGATCGGAGGTAAGGAACTGCGCCTCGTCCACCATCACGCAATCCAGCGGTTGCACCTTATGCGCCGCGCTGATCGCCGCCCACAGATCGGTATCAGTCGCAAACTTGTGCGCCACGCTCTCGAGCCCGATACGGCTCTTCACCTGCCCGCCCGAACGGCTGTCGAGCGCCGCAGTCCACAGCATCGTCGCCATCCCGCGCTCGCGATAATTGAAATCGGCCTGCAACAGGTGCGAGCTTTTGCCTGCGTTCATGCTGGCATAGTAGAAGTAGAGCTTGGCCATCGTGTCAGACTACCCATTCGCCGGACGCTGGGCGAGGTGGAGGTGAACCTTTTGCCCGGTTGAAGCGTATAGGTAAAATCATGATCAAGTCTGCCGCCCGCCCCCGGATGTTCCTGTTGCCGCTGTTTGCAGTGTTCGCGCTAGCCAATAGCGCGAGCGTGCCGCAGCGCTACACTCTTGATGCGTCGGCCAGCAATGTCTCGGCCAAGGTGCCGTTCTTCGGCCTCGCGAGCAAGACCGCGCGCTTCCCCCGGATGGAGGGGGCGGTGACAATCGTGCCGGGTGCACCGGAAAAGGCCCTGATTGACGTCACCTTCGATGCCACCGCCATTGAGGCGCCTGACAGCGTCACGCTCGCCCGCCTGCGGAGCGACAAGTTCTTCTGGGTGGAAAAATATCCCTCGATCCGGTTCATCGGCCGCTCGCTCAAACTGTCGAGCACGACGCGCGGGACCGTTAGCGGCGAGTTGACGGCACGCGGCGTCACCCGTCCGGCGACGCTGGCGGTGACTTTCAATGCTGATCCGATTGCGCAGGCGGGCAAGCCGGTCAGTTTTACCGGCACCACCACCATCGACCGGCGGCAGTTCGGGATGAAGGCGTATCAGCTGGTCGTCGGCAACAAGGTGGACATCACACTGAAAGCGCGAATGATTCCGCGTTGACACAACCGTGAGCCCCCGCGCAGGCGGGGGCCTCAGGCGACTTGGTGCTTTGCAGCACGAGGTCCCCGCCTGCGCGGGGACTCACGCATCACTTTCAAGATCGTCGCCAGCCTCATCATCCAGATCGCGGGCGACCTTAGGATCGCGCAGGAGGGCTTCGATCCGGTCCGCCTCGGCGAAGCTCTCATCCTTGCGGAACCTGAGCTTGGGCGCGAATTTCAGCCCAAGCCGCTGCGCGACTTCGCGCTGAAGGAAGGCCGTGTTCTGGCGCAAGGCAACGACGACCTCGTCCTCGCCCGCTCCCATCAGCGGCTTCACATAAGCGGTGGCATTGCGCAGATCGGGGGTCATGCGCACCTCGGTGACCGAGATGTGCGCCGCGCGCACGACATCGTCATGCACCTCACCGCGCGCGAGCAGTTCCGACAGGATATGCCGCACCCGTTCGCCGACCTTGAGGACGCGGACCGATTGCTGCTCGGTGGTGAAAGGAGCCTTGGCCATTACGCCATCCCCGTGCTGGTTGGCGTCGGGCGCGGCGTTGGCAGGGCGGTCGAAGTCGAGCGCGCATAGATCGTCCCGTCCTCGGCCAGCAATTCGCCTTCGAGGAAAACGACGCGCCGCCCGCCCTTGACCACCCGGCCTTTGCCGATGATCGTTGCGCCATCGGGGATCAGGCGGATCAGGCTCATCGAAATGTCGAGATTAAGCGGCGCCATCTCGCCGCCGGTGGCTGCGACATAGGCATAGCCCATCACATCATCGAGATAGCCCGCAACCAAGCCCCCCTGCACGCCGCCGCGCCAGGTGGTCATCTCGCGCTTCACTGCGAAACGCATGGTGACGGTCTGGGCAGCCTCATCCCAGCCGACAAATTCCGAGCCGAGCAGCGCCGTATGCGGCGACTGCCCGGCATCGTCTGGGTAGTGCGTATCCGTCAGGCTCACAGTGTCCGCTCACGCTCCTCGACCGAGAACACTTCAAGCTGGTCGCCCGGCTTGATGTCGTTGGTGTCTTCGAGCACCACACCGCATTCCAGACCGGTGCGCACTTCGTCGACATCGTCCTTGAAGCGCCGCAGCGACGCGATCTTGGTGGCCGAAACGATGACATCGGCGCGGGTGAGACGGGCGAACAGTCCCTTGCGGATGACCCCTTCTTCGACCAGCAGACCGGCGGCCTTGTCGCGCTTGCCCGACTTGAACACTTCCTTGACCAGCGCCCGGCCGACCACGTGTTCGATCCGTTCTGGGCCAAGCTCGCCGATCATCTCCTTGGCGATGGCATCGGTGAGGTGGTAGATGACGTCGTAATACATCATCCGCACATTGTCGCGCTTCAGCAGCTCGCGGGCCTTGGCATTGGGGCGCACGTTGAAGCCGATAATTGGCGCTTTCGAGCCGCCCGCCAGCATCACGTCGCTTTCGGTGATCGCACCGACGCCGCCGTTGAGCACGCGCACCTTGATGTCATCGTTCGACAGATTGTGGAGCGCATTGACGATCGCCTCGACCGACCCTTGCACGTCGGCCTTCACCACCACCGGGAATTCGATGACGTTGGAGGACAGCGTGTTGAACATCGTGTCGAAATTGGTTGGGGCCAGCGCAGTGCGCTTTTCCGTCGCCATTTCCTGACGATACTTGGCAACTTCGCGGGCGCGCTGTTCGTTTTCGACCACGGTGAGGTTGTCACCGGCTGACGGCACGCCGCCAAGGCCGAGCACTTCGACCGGCATCGACGGGCCAGCTTCCTTGAGCTGATTGCCCTTGTCATCGACAATCGCCCGCACCTTGCCGCTTTGCGTACCGACCACGAAGGTGTCGCCGCGCTTCAGCGTTCCGCGCGTCACCAGCACCGTCGCGACCGGGCCGCGACCCTTGTCGAGCTGGGCTTCGATCACGGTTGCTTCGGCATCACGGTCAGGCCGCGCCTTGAGTTCGAGCAGTTCGGCC
>DLGU01000151.1:13668-13853 GCA_002482865.1 Porphyrobacter sp. UBA7686 | reverse complement strand
GTGGCTGCGACCGCGATCGTCGTTTCGACCCAGCACAAGCCGGGCTATGACGAGAACAATCCGGCCAAGCAGGCCGAGCTTGAAGCCTATGTGAAGAAGGTGATCGCCGACGTGATCCCGCCGGTTCTCCTGCGTGAGACCGAATACTTCATCAACCCGACCGGCACGTTCGAAATCGGCGGGCC
>DLGU01000151.1:13027-13652 GCA_002482865.1 Porphyrobacter sp. UBA7686 | reverse complement strand
ATCATCGTCGACACCTATGGCGGCGCGGCCCCGCACGGCGGCGGCGCGTTCAGCGGCAAGGACCCGACCAAGGTTGACCGGTCGGCGGCCTACATCACCCGCTATCTTGCCAAGAACGTGGTGGCGGCAGGTCTTGCCACGCGCTGCACCATCCAGATTGCCTATGCCATCGGCGTGTCGAAGCCGCTGTCGCTCTATGTCGACACGCATGACACCGGCACGGTGGGCGACGACAAAATCGAACAGGCGATCCTCGGCATTGCCAAGCTCGGCGGCCTGACCCCGCGTTCTATCCGTACGCATCTTGGCCTCAACAAGCCGATCTACCAGCCGACCGCCGCCTATGGCCATTTCGGCCGTGCGGCAGAGGGCGACTTCTTCCCGTGGGAGCGGCTCGATCTGGTTGCAGATCTGAAGGCTGCACTCGCCTGATTTTGGAGTATGGGTGCTGTCAGTGACAGCACCCGCTCCTTCCCCGAACCGCATCCTCGCGCTCGATGCGCTGCGGGGACTTGCCGTGATCGGGATCGTGGGCATGAATGTCCACGCCTTCGCCCTGCCGGGGCCAGCCTATTACAACCCGCTGTCCTACGGCGCGACGAGCCCGCTCGATTACTGGGTGTGG
>DLGU01000151.1:9747-12969 GCA_002482865.1 Porphyrobacter sp. UBA7686 | reverse complement strand
TGTTCGGCGCCGGGTGTCTGATCCTGATCGAGCGGAGCGGCGGCGCACCTTCGCGGGCGCATTATGCGCGCATGGCGGTGCTGCTGGTGATTGGTCTGGCACACGCCACCTTGCTCGCCAGCAATGATGTTTTGCGCGCCTATGCGCTGGCCGGAATGGCGCTGCCGCTGCTGGCGGGGCTATCGGCGCGGGCGCTGATCTCGGTCGCGCTAGGCTTGCTTGTGGTCCATGTCGCCCTCGGCATGGTCGCCTTGGGCGCGCCCCTCGTGGCGCTTTACGCGCAGCAAGGGGGGGCTGACGCGCTGTTGTGGGCGGAGCGGCAGTTTGGGCATGATCCGCCGACGATCATCATGCTGCTCGAACAAGGGCGTGAGGGTCTGGCGGACAGACTGGCCCGCCGCAGCCTCGGTATTCCGGCACAACTTGCTACCGTCGCGGCGTCGCTTCCGCTCAACCTGTCAGCCATCGCGCTCGGCATGGGGCTGTGGCGGGGCGGAATGCTGAAGGGCGAATGGCGGACGTTCCGGCTCCAACGGATCGCAGGACTATCGGCGCTGGTGGCGCTGCCGGGACTGTTGCTGCTGGCGGTGTGGCTGGTGCGAACCGGCTTTCCCGCGCCGCTGGTCGGGCCGGTGGCGCTGGTGCTTTCGGCTCCGTTCGACATGGCTCTGGCGCTGAGTTACGCCGCGCTGGCGATGGCGTTTCTGAACAAAGATAGCGGTTTAACCCGCAGGCTGGCGATGGTGGGCCGATTGTCGCTGACCAATTACCTGATGACCAGCGTGATCCTGTCCGCGATCTTCGCCAGCTGGGGGCTGGGGCTGTTTGGCGAGGTCACCCGCTGGCAATCCCTCGCGCTCGGGCTGGTGCCGGTGGCGGCGATGCTGGCGTGGTCGCCGTGGTGGGTGGCGAAGGTGGGGCAGGGCCCCTTCGAGCGACTGTGGCGGGCGGGCGCGCGGGCCTTGTCTTAGCACCCGTCCTGCGCCGCGCGCTGCGCCTCGCGCCAGCGGCCCCAGCTGGTGCCGGTGACGAGGCCCGCGAATGCGCCGGGCGCGGCGAAGAACAGTGTTTCGGCATTGAATTCGCGTGCCAGACCGAGGTGGATCATGCTTGCCACCAGCGTGCCCAGAGCCAGCCCCGCGATGCCATAGGCCCCGCCGTCCTCCCGCCCGCTCCGGGACAATACAGCGGTGAGCGGCAGGCCGAAAACCAGCGCCGATCCCAGCACGAACGAACCCGACACCAGCAGGGGGTATGCGAGCACTAGGGCGATGTTGGCAAGGCTGCGGTATTCAAGCCCGGCCAGCACCAGCGGGATCATGAACAGCACGGTATAGGGCGCCCCTCCGGCCAGCGTGCCCCAGCCGACTGCGCGGAAAAAGGCCTGAAATCCGTTGATCATGGCTGCGTCCTCGGGTTTGTGCAGGAGCGGACGGCAAGCTGGCCGCCCGCTCCTGCAAGGGTGAACGATCAGGCCTCGGGGCCAGCGGGCCGTGCGGCGGCCGCCCATTGTTCCTCGCGGAACCAGGTGCCGACCTTGCGGCCGAACTTGGCGATGGCGTTCATGTTGAAGAAGTGCATGAAGCCGAGCGCCACCACCACGATGCCGATCTTGGTCGAGAGGAAGCGGATCACATCCGCCGCATCTTCGGGCGAGGCGCCGAAGCGCAGGGTCAGCAGGATCCAGCCGAGATTGACGAGGTAGAAGCCCACCACCAGCAGGTGATTGGTCGATTCCGCGAGCGTCCTGTCATGCCCGAAGCATTCGACGAGGAAGACGAGGCCGTTCTTCGACAGGGTCTGCGCGACCCAGATGGTGAGGCCGATGCTGACGATCAGGTAGGCGACATAGGCATAGATATCGTACATCTTCTTCTCCTGTTGTTTCTGGAAATTCCGAAATTACTCTGCGTGGCTGTGCTCCAAGAGGGGGGTTCTCCTTCGTCAGGGGTTCAGATCAGGATTTCTCGCCGCCGCCCATACCCGGCAGGAAGCGGGCGATGCCGCGGCCGAGCTTCATCAGCCGCACCAGCGTCGGCTTGGGCAGATGGCGCACGTCGGCATACCAGCCGGTCAGCGTGCCGATGAATTCGTGCATCCGCCCGATCCGCTCGCGCACATGGGGCGGCACCTCGCCGCGCGCCTTGATGCTGTCAGACAGTTCGCCGAGCAGGCGGATGGTCGGGTCAAGCTCGCGCTTCTTGCGCTCCTCGGCAAGGCGCATCAGCACCTCCCACAGGTCGGTCTCAGCAACGAAATGGTCGCGCCGGTCGCCCTCGATATGGACGCGGCGGACGATGCCGTAGGATTGCAGCTCCTTTAGCCCGGTCGAGACGTTGGAGCGGGCGAGGCCGAGCACCTCGGTGATTTCCTCGGCATGAAGCGGCCCGTCGCTGAGATAGAGCAGCGCGTGGATCTGCGCGACCGAGCGGTTCACGCCCCAGGCGCTGCCCATCTCCCCCCAGTGGAGGATGAAGGCGCGGGCCTCGGGAATGTCCATCAGATCGGCCACGACTCGCAGCTCCTTTCTCGATTTCTGAAAATACAGAAATTGGAGATGGAGGCAAGTGCAATCCGTTCAGGGGGCGGATTGCGCGGCTTTCCTACGCCCGCGCCGGATGGCAGGTTGGCGCGGATGACACGTCTTGCCCGCCATTCCCCTATGTCCGTTTTGGAGGTGGCTAGCGGGGCAGGTTTTCTGCTTCTGGACAGTGTCTCATGTGTCTCCAACAGGAGCTCAGCCGTGCTCTCCGTGGATCGGAGAGGGCCGGTCGAGCGCCAGTTCCGCGTCCGAGAACACGAAGGGACTGCGCACCCCTGCCATCCCGCCCAGCTCCACCCGCATCCCGCGCGCGACGATCTGCGGATCGGCGAAGACCTCGTCGAGCCGGTTGATCGGCCCCGCCGGAACGCCCGCGGCATGGCAGGCATCGAGCAAGCCCTGCTTGGTCCAGCCCGCGGTGGCCGCAGCGATCTCGGCATCCAGCGCCTTGGCATTCGCCGTCCGGTCGCCATTGGCGGCAAAGCGCGGGTCCGTGGAGAGATGCTCCAGCCCCAGCACACCCATCAGTTTGTGGAACAGCCCGTCATTGGCAGGGGCGAGGATCACGTGACCGTCACTCACCGCGAACACCCCGTAAGGCGCGACCTGCGCGTGGGCGTTGCCCATGCGGGGCGGGTTGTGGCCGGTGGTGAAGAGGTAGGTCGCCTGATTGGCGAGCA
>DLGU01000151.1:4441-9646 GCA_002482865.1 Porphyrobacter sp. UBA7686 | reverse complement strand
CGAGATGCCCATCTTGACCGGATGACCCTCCGGCTCGCCAGTGAGCGACATCAGCCCACTCATGCCCTGCGCGACGAAGTCATACCCCGCCTCGTGCGCGCGCGGCCCGGTCTGGCCGAAGCCGGTGATCGAGCAATAGACGAGGCCCGGATTGGCGACGGCCAGGCTGGGGTAATCGAGCCCGAACTTGGCGAGGCTGCCGGTCTTGAAGTTCTCGATCACCACATCCGCTTCAGCACACAGGCCGCGCACGCGTGCGAGGTCATCGGCGTTGCCGAAGTCCGCGATGATCGAGCGCTTGCCGCGATTGCAGGCGTGGTAATAGGCGGCCTCGCGGTGGACTGTGCCGTTCGCATCCGTCCGTTCGACCCACGGCGGTCCCCACAGCCGCGTGCCGTCACCTTCCGGGCTTTCGACCTTGATCACGTCTGCGCCGAGATCAGCGAGGATCTGTCCGCAGAACGGCCCGGCCAGCACCCGCGCGAGCTCGACCACCTTGAGGCCCGCGAGCGGCGCATTGGGGTTGCGGGGCTCAGTCAGCCACATCGCCTATTCGCCCATCCGCGTCTTGAGGAAAGCGACAGAGTCGGCCAGCACCGGGCCCTTGCTGCGGAACGGTACCGAGAGCGCCATCACGATCTCCTCGTGATCGAGCGGGCCGTAGTTCTTGACCTCCACCGGCGCGCCCAACTCGCGCAGCTTCGCCCCGAGGTTGTTGGCGTTTCTGGGACGCACCGTCTCATCGCCGTCGGACGTTACCAGCAGCAAAGGCGGCGCGTCGGCACGGGCGAAGGTGATCGGCTGCGTCGCCTCGGGCTGCGGCCATTCACTGAACGCCGCGATCGAGCGCGGACTGTCGAAGGGGTAGAAGTCATAGGGCCCGGACAGGCCGACTGCTGCCTTCACATTGGCCGGATCGGCCCCAGCCGCCACCAACCGCTTGCTGTCCAGCGCGAGCATGACCGCCTCGTAAGCCCCGGCGGAGTGGCCCATGAAGGCGAGCCGTTGTGGATCACCGCCGAACTGCGCGATGTTGTCCTCGACCCAGGCCACCGCCTCGGCTCCGTCATCGAGGAAGGCGGGGAAGTGGACCTGCGGAACCTTGCGGTAATCCGGGATCACCACCAGGAACCCCGCGCGCGCCAGCGCTCTCCCGGCAAAGGCGTAGGAGGTGCGGTCGCCCTTGGCCCAGCCGCCGCCGTACCAGAAGATCACCACCGGCCGCGCCGCGCCGCCAGCCCCTTCTGGCGCCCAGATATCGAGCGTTTGCCCGTGGCTGCCAAAGGCGACGCCCTCGGCCAACTGCTGCGCGCCCGCCGTCCCGCCGCTTACCCGATCATAGAGCGAAAGCAGCCGCGGGGGCGAAGTAAAGGCGAGCATGCTCCCGATCACGAGAACCAGCGCAAACAGCCCGAGCGCAATGCCACGCCGCATCACACCACGTAATGCGCGGTGGTGGTCGCGGCGATATCCGCTTCGGTCACCCCCGGCGCCATCTCGATCAGACGGAACGGCGAATTGTGGTCGGGGCGCTGGAACACCGCGAGGTTGGTGATGACCATGTCCACCACGCCCGCGCCGGTCAGCGGCAGAGTGCAGGCCGGGATGAACTTGGGCGTCCCGTCCTTTGACGTGTGGTCCATCACCACGATGATCTTCTTGACCCCGGCGACCAGATCCATCGCGCCGCCCATGCCCTTGATCATCTTGCCGGGGATCATCCAGTTGGCGATGTCGCCGTTTTCGGCCACCTCCATCGCGCCGAGCACGGTGAGGTCGATATGCCCGCCGCGGATCATCGCAAAGCTGGTCGCGCTGTCGAAATAGGCCGAGTGCGGCAGCTCGCTGATGGTCTGCTTGCCTGCGTTGATGAGGTCCGCGTCGACTTCGTCATCATAGGGGAAGGGCCCGATGCCGAGCATCCCGTTCTCGCTTTGCAACGTCACCATCATCCCTTCGGGAATGTGGTTGGCCACCAGCGTCGGGATGCCGATGCCGAGATTGACGTAATAGCCGTCCTTCAGCTCGCGCGCGGCGCGGGCCGCCATCTGGTCGCGGTTCCAGCCCATCATGCCGACTCCCTTTCCCGGACAGTCCGGAACTCGATTTTCTTGTCATAGGGCGCGCCGCAGACGATCCGGTTGACGAAGACGCCCGCCAGATGGATCTGATCGGGGTCGAGCGCGCCTGCCGGGACCACTTCCTCGACCTCGGCAACGCAGATCCTGCCGCAGGTCGCCGCGGGCAGGTTGAAGTTGCGCGCGGTCTTGCGGAAGATGAGGTTGCCGGTCTCGTCCGCCTTCCACGCTTTGACGATGGCGAGGTCGGCGAAGATACCGTGTTCCAGGATATAGGTCTGCATCACCCCGTCACGGTCAGGGAAGTCCTTGTGCTCCTTGTCCTTGGCGACTTCGGTGCCGACGCCGGTGCGGGTGTAGAAGCCGGGGATGCCAGCGCCCCCTGCCCGCATCCGTTCGGCCAGGGTGCCTTGTGGGCAGAATTCCACCTCGAGCTCACCCGCCAGATATTGCCGCTCGAATTCCTTGTTCTCGCCGACATAGGAGCTGATCATCTTTTTCACCTGCCGCGTGCGCAGCAGCTTGCCGATGCCTTCGTTGTCGATCCCGGCATTGTTGCTTGCGAAGATCAGGTTCTTCACGCCCGAATCGCGGATCGCATCCAGCAGCCGCTCGGGCAGTCCGCACAGGCCGAAGCCTCCTGCGGCAATTAGCATATCATCGCGCAGCACACCGGCGAGCGCGCTGGCGGCGTCGGGATAGAGCTTGGTCATCGGGCCTGTCTGCCTTTTGTGGTCGTGGGCAAGGTCAATCCCTCCGCTCGGGATCGAGGCCGTGACTAGAGCGTTACCGGGCTGCTGTCACGCCCACCTGAGGGTGAAGTCGAATCGCGGTTCATGTTGCGTCGCAATACCGTCACACTCCAGAAATCTGCCCAATTTTTAAGCGACTGCCGTCGCTTTGGGCAGAAATTTGCAAGATTGCGCACAAACCTGAACATTATCGGGACTCATTTGCGTTCTTTGCAACAAAAACCGCTTCTTTCGCACTTGCACAATGGAGCCGGTTGCGCCATTTAGAACCTGCCTTTCAGGCATCCTCTCCCAAACTTTTCAAGCCCGGCACCCAGTGCCGGGCTTTTTTCTTGCCCGGCACAAAATCTCAGGCGAGGGCGTGCCGGGCTTTTTTCGTGTCCGCTCGCGATGCGTCGCTGCGGGTTGGCCTGACGCCGCCCGACCTACGTCCGCCCCTGTCGGCCAAGCCTCCGATTGCATTCGATTGCTGCCGTTCCTAGCTATCGGTCTCGTAAAAGAATCCCTTCGAATGCACAGGAACGCCCCATGGCTGACGCCGAAATCGCCACACCCATCCGCAGCGTGCGGTTACAGGTTGCCCCAGCGCGCCAGGAAGAATCGGGAGCCGGGATCGCGCGGATGCCGCGTTCGGCGTTCCAGAAGCTCGGGATTACCGAGGGCGATGTGGTCGAAATCCGCGGCAAGCGCACCACCGCCGCGATCGCAATGGCAGCCTATCCGGAGGACGACGCGCTGGATGTGGTGCGGCTCGACGGTTTGCAGCGCGGCAATGCGCAAGGCGGATCGGGTGAGCATGTCGAGATCGTGCGCGGCGAATCGCGCCCGGCTACCCGCGTGGTGTTCGCTCCCTCCCAGCGCGAAATGCGGCTGCAAGGGCCGACGCAGGCCTTGAAACGCAACTTCTTCCGCCGTCCGCTGATGGCGGGCGATCTGGTCGCCACCACCGGGCAGCAGCCGGTGCAGAACATGCCCGCCGACGTGCGCCAATTGTTGCGCGCGCCCGCCTATGCCTTGACCCAGATCCGCCTCACCGTTGCCTCGACCAGCCCCAAGGGCATCGTCCATATCGACGAGAACACCGAAGTCGAACTGCGCGCCGAGTTCGAGGACCCGAGCCACGGCCGCGCGGTGGTGAACTATGATGATGTCGGCGGGATGGAGGAGACCATCCGGGCCTTGCGCGAGATGGTCGAGCTGCCGCTGCGCTATCCCGAACTGTTCATCCGCCTCGGTGTCGAACCGCCCAAGGGCGTCCTGCTCCACGGCCCGCCGGGCACTGGCAAGACCCGGCTGGCGCAGGCCGTCGCGAATGAAAGTGACGCCGAGTTCTTCACCATCAACGGTCCGGAAATCATGGGCTCGGGCTATGGCGAATCGGAAAAGCGCCTGCGCGAAGTGTTCGAGGAGGCCAGCCGCGCCGCGCCTGCGATCATCTTTATCGACGAGATCGATTCCATCGCGCCCAAACGCACACAGGTGCCGGGCGAGGCGGAGAAGCGACTGGTCGCGCAGCTGCTCACCCTGATGGACGGGCTGGAGAAGCGCGCCAATCTGGTGGTGATCGCCGCCACCAACCGCCCTGACGCGATTGACGAGGCGCTGCGCCGTCCCGGCCGGTTCGACCGCGAAATCGTGATCGGCGTCCCTGACCAGCGCGGGCGGCGGCAGATTTTCGGCATTCACACCCGCGGGATGCCGCTGGAAGGCGCGGTTGATCTCGACGAACTCGCCCGCGTGACCCACGGCTTTGTCGGCGCGGATATTGCCGCGCTGGCGCGTGAGGCCGCGATCGAAGCCGTGCGCCGGATCATGCCCCGGCTCGACCTTGATGAGCGTACAATTCCGCCCGAAGTGCTCGAAGACCTGTGCGTGTCGCGCGACGACTTCCTGAGCGCGTTGAAGCGCGTCCAGCCTTCGGCGATGCGCGAAGTGATGGTGCAGGTGCCCAATGTTGGCTGGGACGATATCGGCGGCGCGGGCGAGGCGACCGACAAGCTGCGCGAGGGGATCGAGCTTCCCCTAAAGAACCCCGAAGCGTTCCGCCGTCTGGGCATCCGTCCGGCCAAGGGTTTCCTGCTCTACGGCCCGCCCGGCACCGGTAAGACGTTGCTGGCCAAAGCTGTCGCCAAGGAGGCTGAGGCGAACTTCATCTCGATGAAGTCAAGCGACTTGCTCTCCAAGTGGTACGGTGAAAGCGAACAGCAGATCGCCCGCCTGTTCGCCCGCGCCCGCGCGGTGGCACCCTGCGTCGTGTTTATCGACGAGATCGATTCGCTGGTTCCCGCACGCGGCTCAGGCCAGGGCGAGCCGCAGGTGACAGGGCGCGTGGTCAACACCATCCTTGCCGAAATGGACGGGCTGGAGGAGCTGCA
>DLGU01000151.1:0-4367 GCA_002482865.1 Porphyrobacter sp. UBA7686 | reverse complement strand
CCGGGCCGGTTCGACGAGCTGGTCTATGTCGGCACCCCGGACAAGGCCGGGCGCGAGCATATTCTCGGCATTCACACTGCCAAGATGCCGCTCGCCAAGGACGTCGATCTGGCGCTGCTGTCGGGCAAGACCGAACGCTTTACCGGCGCGGACTTGGAAGATCTGGTGCGTCGCGCGGGCCTTTCCGCACTGCGGCGTCTGGGCGGAGATGTCACCGAGGTCGCGGCGCAGGACTTTGAAGCTGCGCTTGAGGATTCGCGCGCCACGGTCACGGTCGAGATGGAGGACGAATACAAGAAGATGCGCGGTGAGCTGAAGAAGCGCGCTGCCGCCGTCCAGCCGATCGGCTTCTTCCCGCCGGAGACGCTAACCCCGACGCGGGACAAGAAGCACGATTGAGCGGCGCGCGCCGTGTTTCCTACATGGCGCGCGCGGCTTAGGAGGAGAGCCGGTCGCTCTTTGCCATCGTCGATCCCAGCCGCACGCGGGGCGGAGGCTGCACCGCCGGGGGGTGCCGCCCCCCCCGCGTCATGCCAAGTGTCAACTTCGATTTCTGGCAGAAAATACAATCAATTCAAAATGATAAGTCGTGAATTCACGCTTGACACCCTGTCAACTTTGTCAACTTTGTCAACTTTGATGGCTGCAACAATCCAGCCTAATGCGCCGCATCCCATGACAGGCCGGTGCCGATATCGACCCCGAGCGGCACCGTCAGCTCCACTGCGGGCAGTGCCGCTTCGGCCATCACGCGGCGGATGATCGAGGTGGCAGCCTCGACCCGTTCCTCGGGCAGTTCGAACACCAGTTCATCGTGCACCTGCAACAGCATCCGCACGTCATGCAACCCGGCGTCAGCCAGCGCCGGAAGCATCCGCGCCATTGCGCGCTTGATAATGTCGGCGCTGGTGCCCTGGATCGGGGCGTTAATCGCGGCGCGCTCTGACCCCTGCCGCTCGGCCTGGTTCTTGGAGTTGATCCGCGGAAACCACGTCTTGCGGCCGAACAGCGTCTCCGAATAGCCCTTGGCCCGCACGCTTTCGAGCGTTTCGTGGATGTAGCGCTGGATGCCGGGGAAGCGCTGGAAATAGGTGTCGATCATCGCCTGCGCCTCTTCCGGTGGCACCTCCAGACGGCCCGCCAACCCCCAGCGGGAAATCCCGTAAAGTATTGCAAAATTTATGGTTTTCGCCCGTGCTCGGGTGTCGCGCGTGACTTCGCCGAACATTTCGCGCGCCGTGCGAGCGTGGATGTCCTCGCCTTCTGCAAACGCTTCCTTCAGGCTGGCAACATCGGCCATATGTGCGGCGAGACGAAGTTCGATCTGGGAGTAGTCCGCCGCCAGCAGGACGTTGCCGGGTACCGGCACAAAGGCCTCGCGGATCTGACGGCCGATGGCGGTTCGGATCGGGATGTTCTGCAAGTTCGGATCAGTCGAGGACAAGCGCCCGGTCTGCGCGCCCACCAGAGAGTAGCTGGTGTGCACCCGCCCGGTTGCCGGGTTGATCGCCTCCTGCAAGGCGTCGGTATAAGTCGACTTCAGCTTCGCCAGCTGGCGCCATTCCAGCACCTTGCGAGCAATCGGCGCACCTTCAACCGCGAGCTTCTCCAGCACCGAGACATCGGTCGAATATTGCCCGCTCTTGCCCTTCTTGCCGCCCTTGAAGCCCAGCTTGTCGAACAGGATATCGCCCAGCTGCTTGGGGCTGCCGACGGTGAATTCCTGTCCGGCGAAGACGTGGATCTCACCTTCCAGCCGCCCGATCTCGATCGCGAATTCCTCCGACAGTTTTGCCAGCCTTGCGCGGTCGACCCGGATGCCTTCGCGTTCCATCGCGGCGACAACCGGGATCAGCGGGCGATCAACCCGTTCATAGATCCGGCTGCCGCCCTCCACCGCAAGGCGCGGCTTGAGGTGCGCATGGAGCCGCCAGGTCACGTCGGCATCCTCGGCAGCATAGGCGGTGGCGCGGTCCAATGGCACTTCGGCGAAGCTGATCGCCTTTTTGCCGGTGCCGCACAGTTCCTTGAACGGGATCGGGGTGTGCCCGAGGTGGCGCTGGCTGAGTTCGTCCATCCCGTGGCCGCCGCCCATGCCCTCTTCGCCCCGTCCGGCATCGAGCGCGAAGCTGATCACCATCGTGTCGTCGATCGGGCCGACATTGATCCCGACGCGCGCCAGCACGTTGAGATCATACTTGCCGTTCTGGAACACCTTGAGGACTGCCTCATCCTCCAGCAGCGGTTTGAGCGCCGCAATCGCTGCCGCCAGCGGCACCTGCTCCGGCTTCTGCGCGAACATGTCCGTGCCGCCGTGACCGAGCGGGATGTAGCACGCATCGTTCGGCCCCAGCGCAAGGCTGACGCCGACGAGATCGGCCCGGATCGCATCGAGCGAGGTGGTCTCGGTATCCACCGCGACCACCTGCGCTGCGCGGGCGCGGGCGACCCAGGCTTCCAGCCGGTCGATCGTCTGCACCGTTTCATAGGCGGCGTGATCAATGGCGGGGAATTCGGGCAGGGACTGGCGGTTCGCCTCCGCGTGTCCGTTCGCGCCTGCGGTTGTCGGCTTGGCCGGGTTAAGGTCGGTGGGACGCGACGGGCTTCCCGTGCCGCCCTCCAGCCGCCGCAACAGGGAGGTGAAGCCGTGGGTCTGGAGGAAAGCAGCCAGAGGCTCGGGCGGGACCGGCCCCAGTTCCATCTCCTCCAGCGGCTGCGGCAGATCGCAATCCTCGCGCAGCGTCACGAGAATCTTCGACAGTTCAGCGTCGGCCCGCCCTTCGATCAGGCGCTCTTTGAGCTTGGAGGGCTTCATTGCGGGCGCAGCGTCCAGCGCCGCTGTGAGCGAACCATGCTCGGCGATCAGCTTCGATGCGGTCTTCGGTCCGATCCCGTAAATGCCCGGAACATTGTCGACCGCATCACCCATCAAGGCCAGAACGTCACCCACCAGTTCAGGGCCGACGCCGAACTTTTCCTCGACCTCCTCCAGCCAGATACGCTGGTTCTTCATCGTGTCGAGCATGTCGATACGGGCACCGTTCACCTCGCCGATCAGCTGCATCAGGTCCTTGTCGGAACTGACGATGGTGACGTCCCACCCGCGCTCCTGCGCGCGGCGGGCATAGGTGGCGATGAGATCATCGGCCTCCAGCCCCGGCACTTCGATGCAGGGAAGGCTGAACGCCCGCGTCGCATCGCGGATCAGCGGGAATTGCGGGATCAGATCCTCGGGCGGTTCGGGCCGATTGGCCTTGTAATGCTCATAGATGTCGTTGCGGAAGCTGACGCCGCTGGCATCGAGGATCACCGCAAGGTGCGTCGGCCCGTCAGCCGCATCCAGATCGGCGGCGAGCTTCCATAGCATGGTGGTATAGCCATAGACCGCGCCCACCGGCGTGCCTTCGGGGTTCGTCAGCGGCGGGAGCCGGTGATAGGCCCGGAAGATATAGGACGAGCCATCGACGAGATAGAGGTGCTTGCCAGAGGGGTGCAAAGTGTCGGCCATGCCGCCTGCTAGCACCCGCTTTGGCCTGCGGGTAGAGGTTTGGCGAGAGACCATCGCGGACCTCATCGATTGTGGCCAAAATATGGCAAAATTGGGGCGCCCTGCCTTGATTGCCCTTGCCGCGCCTCCGGTCAGCGCCTATCTTTCGTGACGAACCGGGCATGAGAGAACAACCGGTCTCGGCGACCTGCCCCCAAGGGCAGGCGTCCCATTCGCAGTCACAAGGAATTCAAACCATGCGCAAGATCATCCTCGCTGCCGCCATCGCCACTTCGGCCCTCGGCCTTGCCGCTTGCAGCGAAAACGCCGAAACCGAAACCGATGAAGCCGTTGACGCGATGGCTGCCGATGCCGAAGAAGCTGGCGACGACATCGAAACCACCACCGAAGCGACCGCTCAGGATGTCGAAGCTGCTGCCGACGAAGCGGCTGACGAAGCGGTGAAGACCGCCGACCAGATCGGCAACGATGCGCTTGACGTGGTCGACGCGGCAGAAGAAGCCGGCGCCGAGTAAGCGCGGATTACCCCCTGCCGCTCCTGCGGGAACGGCGTCCAAAGCAAAAGGGCGGCACCGTGAGGCGCCGCCCTTTTTGCTGTGCGTGGCGGGGAGGCAATCAGCCTCCGGTGGCGTATGGCGCGCTGGCCCAGTTCTGGGTCGGGCTTTGCTGGGCGCGGACCGCGAAGCCATCATAAAGCGCGCGGGCAATCGCCGCGATCCGCTCTTCGCGGGCGAGCTTGGTGCCCTGGCCGGTGACGTAGATTGCCACTGCGATCACCCGGCCATCGGGACATTCGATCAGGCCGATATCGCTCGAGGTGTTGTTCAGCGATCCGGTCTTGTGGCTCACCCGCGCTTCA
>DLGU01000204.1:18786-20077 GCA_002482865.1 Porphyrobacter sp. UBA7686 | reverse complement strand
CGTGGAAATGCCCGCCGACAGCGCCCTCGCGCCCGTCGCCGAAGTCCCGGTTGCCGATCCGTCCGCCACCGCGACCGATGCGCCTGCGACCGATGCGGCGACCGAAGCCACCACCGAGCAATCGGCCGAAGCTGCCGCCAATGTCGCCGCCGAAGCCTCGGCCGCGGCTGAAGAACCGGCCGAGTAAGCCGCGCAATGCCGCGCTGGCCAATCGCCGCGGGCCTCGCCCTCACCCTTGCCGCGTGCGGGGGTGAAGGGGCGAGCGCGCCGGGCGGGGTCAGCGCGGGCGAAGCCAAGGCGCTTGAGGATGCGGCCGCGATGCTGGACGAGCGCCGCCTGCCGCCCGAGGCGCTCCCCTCGGATGCGCCATCTGACACGCCGTCCCAAGTGCCTGCGCCAGCCCCTGCCGAAATGACAGGCGACGAGGCCGCTCAGCGCAATTAGGCGCGAGCAGGCCAGCCTGCCTTCCGTCCCAAGGATGATTGCTCACCATGAATGCCCCCGCCAACCTCACCCCCGCGCACAATCCGGGTATGGACGAGGACACCTTCGAACAGTTCGCTGAGCAGCTGAAGCGCTATGTCCGCGAACGGCTGATCCCGGCCGAAGCGCAGGTGATCGCCGACGACCGCATCCCCGAGGACATCCTCAAGGAAATGCGTGAGATGGGTCTGTTCGGCCTCTCAGTGCCCGAGGAATTCGGAGGCGCGGGGCTCAACATGACGCAGTATGCCCGCGTCGTGAACATCATGGCCTATGCCGCCCCTGCCTACCGGTCGATCTTCTCGATCAATGTCGGCATGTTCGCGAGCGCGCTGAAGAACGGCGCGACGGAGGCCCAGAAGGCCGAATGGTATCCCAAGATCGCGGAAGGGCGGATCGCCTGTTTCGGCCTGACCGAGCCGGGTTCAGGCAGCGACAGCGCCGGTCTCGCGACCACCGCCACGCCAGACCCGGATGGCAACGGCTGGATCCTGAACGGCACCAAGCGCTACATCACCAATGCGCCCCATGCCGAAGTCGCGCTGATCATGGCGCGCACCAACAAGGAAGCGCTGCCCAAGAACGCGCATGTATCGGCCTTCCTGGTGCCGATGACCGCGCCGGGGGTTTCGACCGGCAGCCCCGACAAGAAGATGGGGCAGAGCGGATCGCATATTGCCGACATCATGCTCGACGATGTCCGTGTGCCGGGCGATGCGCTGCTGGGCGGGGAGACCGGCAAGGGCTTCGTCTTCGCGATGAAGAGCCTCGACAATGGGCGCATTTCTGTGGGTGCGGCGGCGACCGG
>DLGU01000204.1:11088-18743 GCA_002482865.1 Porphyrobacter sp. UBA7686 | reverse complement strand
TTTGGCGAGCCGATCGCCAATTTCCAGCTGATCCAGGCGATGCTCGCCGACAGCGAGATCGAGATTTACGCCGCCGAGGCGATGATGGCCGACGTCACCGCGCGGGCCGACCGGGGGGAGAATATCCTCGTCAAAGCCGCAGCCTTCAAGGTCTTCGCCAGCGAGATGTGCGGCCGGGTGGTTGACCGGGTGGTGCAGATCTATGGCGGCGCAGGCTACCTCGCCGAATATGACGCCGAACGCTTCTTCCGCGATGCCCGCATCTACCGGATCTACGAAGGCACGACGCAGATTCTCCAGCTCCAGATCGCCAAGCATATGCTGCGCGAGTGGAGAGAGAATGTATAATCTTCTCAATGACCTCTCCATCGTAGAGGTTTCCAGCTTCGTCGCCTCACCCACTGCCGGGCTGTACTGCGCGCAGATGGGGGCGGAGGTGATCCGCGTTGATCACAAGGCGGGCGGGCTGGATTACAACCGCTACATGCTGACGCGCGAGGGGCGGAGCCTTTCGTGGGAGAACTTGAACCGCGCCAAGAAGTCGGTCGCGCTCGATCTGCAATCGGGTGAGGGGCGCGAACTGCTGGTGGAGCTGGCGGCGAAGGTCGGCCAGTGCATCACCAATCTGCCAGAGCAGAGCTTCCTCAGCCACGCCGCAATGGCCGCCAAGCGCGCAGACATGATCTCTCTGCGCGTCATGGGCTGGCATGACGGGCGGCAGGCGATGGACTTTACGGTCAACGCCGCTGCCGGATACCCGCTCATGACCGGGCCGGAGGAATGGGACGCTGCCAGCGCGCCGCCGGTCAACCAGGTGCTCCCGGCGTGGGACTTCATCACGGGGGCCTACGGCGCGTTCGCGATGCTCGCCGCGCTGCACCATCGGAGCCGCACGGGGGAGGGCAACGAAGTGCGCCTGCCGCTCGGCGACGTGGCGATTGGCACCATGGCCAACGCCGGGCTGATGGCAGAAGTGCTCTATCGCGGGTCTGACCGCGAGCGGCTCGGCAATGCGATCTGGGGCGCGTTCGGGCGGGATTTCCGCGCGAAGGATGGCGTGCGCTTCATGGTCGCCGCACTGACGCCCAAGCAGTGGACCGGCCTCGTCAAGGCCTTCGGATTGCAGGCGGGCATCGCCGCCTTGGAAGCCGAATGCGGCGTGCGCTTTGCCGACGGCGACACGCCCCGCTTCCAGCACCGCGCCGCGCTGTTCGCGCTGTTCCAGAGCGCGGCGGACGGGATGGATTACGCCGAGCTCGAAGCGCGCATGGCCGCAGAGGGCTGCACGTTCGAGCGATACCGCACAGCCTACGAGGCGACCAATGATCCGGTGCTGGTGGCAGGCAACCCGCTGTTCGGCCCCGCGCCCGCCAACCCCTCGGGCTTCGATTACCCTGCGACCCGCTCCTTCGCGAACCTGCCGGGACGCGCGGCAGGCGACCCCGCGCCCGCGCCCTACCTTGGGGAGCATTCGGAAGAGGTGCTCAGCGAGAAGCTGGGCCTCTCCTCTGGCGCCATCGGCAAGCTGGTGGATGCGGGCACGGTGGCCTTGAGCGACAAATGACACCACACCCGTTCGTGTCGAGCGAAGTCGAGACACCTGCGCAAGGCCTCTCGACTTCGCTCGAGGCGAACGGAGGTTTGGAAGGATTGAGAGAATGACCAGACGCGCCGCCATCTGCACCCCCCTCCGCACCCCGGTGGGCAAGTTCCTCGGCGGGCTTTCGAGCATGAACGCGGGCCAATTGGGCGCGGTGATCCTGAAGGCGCTAATGGAGCGCAGCGGTATCGATCCCACACGGGTGGACGACGTGGTGTTCAGCCAAGGCTACGGCAATGGCGAGGCGCCCGCGATTGGCCACTGGGCGTGGCTCGCTGCGGGGCTCCCCATCGAAGTGCCCGGCTTTCAGCTGGATCGCCGCTGCGGTTCGGGCGTGCAGGCGGTGGCGACCGCGGCGATGATGGTCGAGACCGGCATGGCCGATGTCGTGGTCGCTGGCGGTGTCGAGAGCATGTCGAATGTCGAACACTACACGCTGGCTGCGCGCGGTGGTGTTCGAATGGGCGACATGGTGCTGCATGACCGCCTCAGCCGGGGCCGGGTGATGAGCCAGCCGGTCGAGCGTTTCGGGGTCATCACCGGGATGATCGAGACCGCCGAGAACCTCGCCAAGGATTACGACATCACCCGTGAGGAGGCGGACGCCTTCGCGGTGCGCTCGCACCAGAACGCGGCCAAAGCGTGGGCGGAAGGCAAGTTTGCCGAACAACTCGTCCCCGTCGCGATCCCGCAGAGGAAGGGCGACCCGGTGATCTTCGACCATGACGAGGGCTACCG
This sequence comes from Porphyrobacter sp. UBA7686, assembly GCA_002482865.1. Taxonomy (GTDB): domain Bacteria; phylum Pseudomonadota; class Alphaproteobacteria; order Sphingomonadales; family Sphingomonadaceae; genus Erythrobacter. The sequence continues at coordinate 16,405 of DLGU01000204.1, read as the reverse complement.
CACCGACGCCAGCATGGAGACACTCGGCAAGCTCGCCCCCATCGACGGCAAGCGCGACCCCGCAGCCATCGTCACCGCCGGTAACGCCAGTCAGCAGAACGATGCGGCCGCCGCCTGTCTGGTGGTGGCGGAGGACAAGCTGGAAGAGCTGGGCCTCACCCCGATGCTGTGGTTCGGCGGCTGGGCAGCGGCGGGCTGCGATCCTTCGCGCATGGGCATCGGCCCGGTGCCAGCGGTGGAGCGCCTGTTCGAACGGCGCGGCTATAGCTGGGATGATATCGGCATGGTCGAACTCAACGAAGCTTTCGCCCCGCAGGTGCTCGCCGTGCTCAAGGGTTGGGGCTGGAGCGACGACGATTCGCGCCGCGATATCCTCAACGTCAACGGATCGGGCATCAGCCTCGGCCATCCCATCGGCGCGACCGGCGGTCGCATCCTCGCCGACATGGCGCATGAAATGCACCGGCGCGGGGTGCGCTATGGGCTTGAGACGATGTGCATCGGCGGCGGTCAGGGTATCGCTGCGGTGTTCGAGCGGGCGACATGAGCGACTTTGCCGCCTGGATCGGGCGCGAGGCCCGCGCCAAGGATCGGCTGGACGAAGGGCTGGCCACGCGCTGGCTCGCCACCTTCGATCTCCCCCACCCGCATCCGGCGATCATGCCGCAGGGCATCCACTTCGCGCTCTGCACGCCCGATGCGCCCACCGCGAAGCTGGGCGAGGATGGTCACCCGGCGCGCGATGACAGCTCCGACAGCTTCCTCCCGCCCCTCCCTATGCCGCGCCGGATGTGGGCTTCCTCGAAGATCGCCTTCCACGCCCCCATCGCGATCGGCGCCGTGATCGAGCGGGTCAGCCAGGTCGCCTCGGTCAGCGAGAAGGAGGGCGGATCGGGCCGCCTTGCCTTTGTCGATGTCGAGCACACGACCAAGGCCAACGGCACCATCGCTGTGATCGAAACCCAGACACTGGTCTATCGCGATGCGGCCGCGACCGATGCGCCGCTCAGCCCTCCGCCACTGGGTGATGGCACGTTCGATCCCTTGGAGTGGGACTCGCACCGCACTCTCACACCCGATCCGCGCCTGCTGTTCCGCTACTCGGCGCTGACCTTCAACACCCACCGCATCCACTATGATGCGCCTTATGCGCAGGCTATCGAGCGTTATCGGGGCCTTGTCGTGCATGGCCCACTGACCGCGAGCCTGCTGCTGCAACTCGCTGCCAGCGAATTGGGCGAGAACCGCCTGCGGACATTCCAGTTCCGCGGTCTCTCCCCCGCCATCGCAGACGAGCCGCTGCATCTGGTGATGCGCAAGGGTGACGGCGGGTATGAGCTGGCAGCCTTCGCGCCCGACGGGCGGCAGGTGACAGCGGCGAGCGCGACGGTCTAGCCGACCGGAAAATCCGCAATCGGCTTCAGCACCTTGTATTTCTCCTTGGCGGGCTTCCGTCCCAGCTCAGGGAAGTCGATCGCGTCTGGCTCTGCATGCGTGTCGGGAATCCGGCTCAACAGATCCCGCACCAGCGTCAGCCGCCCGCGTCGCTGGTCGTTGAAATCGACCAAGGTCCAAGGCGCATGTTCCGTGTGCGTCGCCTTGAGCATGGCCTCGCGCGCCCTGGTGTAATCGTCGTATTTCTCCCGCGCGGCGAGGTCGATCGGTGAGAGCTTCCAGCGCTTGAGCGGATCGTCCAGCCGCTCGCGCAGGCGCTCCTCTTGCTTGTCCTGATCAGCGGCGAGCCAGTATTTGAACAGCAGAATGCCGTCATCCACCAGCAGCTTCTCGAACAGGGGCACCGCCTTGAGGAACGTCTCGACCTGCGCCCCATCCGCATAGCCCATCACTCTCTCGACGCCCGCACGGTTGTACCATGAGCGGTCGAACAGCACGATCTCGCCCGCAGTCGGCAAGTGGGCGACATAGCGCTGGAAATACCACTGACCCAGTTCAGCCTCGGTCGGCTTGGTCAGCGCGACCGTGCGGCATTGGCGCGGGTTCAGTTCTTGGCGCACCGCGCTGATCGCCCCGCCCTTGCCCGCCGTGTCGCGCCCTTCGAACAGCACCACGACCCGCGCGCCGCTCGCCTTGACCCAGCGCGCCATGCTGACCAATTCCAGACTGAGCGGTTCGAGCGCCGCCTCGTAATCCTTGCGCTTCATCGCCATTGGCGTCCCTCCTGTTTGTGCTGCCTTCGCAAAGGTAGTATCATCTGCAACGATATGGCCACGCTCGCAGACCCTCAGCCCGACTTCGCCATCCTGCCAGACATGGCAGCCGATGTCTTTACCGCGCCGCTCGCCAAGCCCGCCCACGTTGGTGCGGACTGGCTGGAGCCTGCGCAGACCGCCTACACCGCCGAGGATGACGCGGTGTGGAACGATCTGTTCGCGCGCCAGATGGAGGTGCTGCCGGGGCGCGCGTGCTCGGCGTTCCTTGCCGGGCTGGAGAAGCTCGATCTCGCACGTGGCGGCGTGCCGGAGTTCGGGGTGCTGTCCGAGGAATTGGGTGCGCTGACCGGCTGGAGCGTGGTGCCCGTCCCGATGCTGATCCCCGATCACGTGTTCTTCTGGCACTTGGCCAACCGCCGCTTCCCCGCCGGCAACTTCATCCGCACGCGCGAGACGTTCGACTACATCGAGGAACCCGACGTCTTCCACGATGTGTTCGGCCACGTGCCGATGCTTACCGACCCCACCTATGCCGATTACATGCAGGAATATGGCCGCGCCGGGTGGAAGGCGATGCGTTACAACCGGCTGAAGGCGCTCGGCGCGCTCTACTGGTACACGGTCGAATTCGGGCTGATCGAGGAAGCGGGCTCGGTCCGGGCATATGGCGCTGGCATTCTGTCAGGGCCGACCGAAGCGCGCTTCGCTGTCGAAGCGCAAAGCCCCAACCGCATCATGCTCAACGTCGACCGGGTCATGCGCACCGATTACGTCATCAGCGACCTGCAACCGACCTATTTCGTGATCGAGAGCTTCGCAGACCTCTACCGCCAGACAGTGGAGCGCGATTTCGACCGGCTCTACCGCAGTCTGCCTGCGGGCTTCACATATGCCAATTCGGCGGTGATCGATGTCGATAATGTGCTGCACCGGGGTACGCAGGAGTATCACCTGCGCGGCGGTCGCGGCAGTGGGGCGGTTCCGGTTTAAGCTTTGGCCCCGCGCCGGGCGACAGCGTGGTACAGCACCAGCGCGACCCCGGTCGCGGCCAGCGCAATGCCGAGGCTGAGGAAAGAGAGGCTGCCGATCATCGTGCCGTCATTGGCGATCTCGCCCGCGACCACCGATACCGCCATGCCGAGTGCGACCTGACGCAGGATCGTGCCCGGCGCCTCGGTCCGCGCGAGGATCGAGGCCAGCCAGCCCAGACTTGCCCCCAACACGATCAGCACCAGCAACGCCATTTTGTCCTCAGTCTCCGTCTTCGCCGACCAGTGTCGGCTCGACTCCCTAACCAGCAGAGCGCCAAGCGGTTCCGGGAAAGTGCTTTATCGCCAGGTCAGCCAGGCTAGACCGGCAATGCCAAGGACGATGCGATACCAGGCAAATGGCGCAAATCCGATCTTCGTCACCACCGCTACGAAGACCTTGACCACGACCAATGCGGTCACAAACCCCGCGATCGAACCGATCCCGATCAGCTGTGCATCGTCCGCCGTCAGGTTCGCCCCGTGCTTGGCCAACTGGTAAACGGTCGCCCCCGTCAGCGTTGGCACAGCGAGGAAAAAGCTGAATTCGGCGGCAGTCTTGCGGTCAACCCCGAAGGCCATTGCTCCCAGAATGGTCGCGCCCGAACGGCTGACCCCGGGGATCATCGCGAGGCATTGGACGAGGCCGATCAGCACAGATGTGCGCAAGGGCACGCCCGCAACGCCCGGACCTTCGGCAGGCGGGTTGGCCCAGCGCTCCACCGCCAGAATGGCAACGCCGCCAAGCACCAGCGACCAGCACACCAGCACCGGATTGCCCAGCCAGCCCTGGATCACATCCCCGAAAGCTAAGCCGAGCAGCACCGCCGGGAAAAAGGCCACCAGCAAGTTGCGGACAAACGCCAGCGCACCTTTTTCGAGCCCGAATAGCCCTTTGGCCACATCCCAGAAGGTGCGCCAGTACAGCACCACGATGGCGAGAATCGCGGCCGGCTGAATCGCGATGTTGAACACCTCCCACTCGTCTTGGTTGAAACCAAGGACCTCGGTGGCGAGGATCAAGTGGCCGGTCGATGACACGGGCAGGAACTCGGTCAACCCCTCAAGGATGCCGAGCAGGATCGCGGCTAAGGTATCGGTCATGGGGGCACCGCATCGACGAGGCGGCGCGGGGTGTCAAACCCAAACCTCGATTTCCCCGCCCCGGGCTTGACCCGGGGCCCAGCTTTCTTTCGATCAGACAAGGAAAGCAGCGGGGTCCCGGGTCAAGCCCGGGACGGGGGATGCGATTTACCAGATGCGCACGCGCTCTTCCGGGGGCAGATACATCGCATCGCCTGGCTTCACGCCGAAAGCTTCATACCATTCGTCGAGATTGCGCACGACGCCGTTGACCCGGTATTCCTCGGGCGAGTGGCTGTCGGTGACGAGGCGGTTGCGGTAATTCGCCTCACGCTGGGTCGAACGCCACACCTGCGCCCAGGCGAGGAAGAAGCGCTGATCGCCGGTCAGCCCGTCGATCACCGGCACGTCCATGCCCTTGGTCGCGATCTTATAGGCGCGGTAAGCCATCGAAAGCCCGCCGACATCGCCGATATTCTCGCCCAGCGTCAGGCGGCCGTTCACGCAGGTCTTGCCCTCATCAAGCGGGCAGAAGCTGTTGTACTGCGCCACCAGCCTGTCCCCCAGCTTATCGAAAGCGGCGCGGTCGGTGTCAGTCCACCAGTTGCGCAGGGCGCCGGTCGCGTCAGACTTGGAGCCCTGATCGTCGAAGCCGTGGCCCATTTCGTGCCCGATCACCCCGCCAATCGCGCCGTAATTGACCGCGATGTCGTTGGAGAGCGCGAAGAACGGCTGCTGGAGGATGCCGGCCGGGAAGACGATCTCGTTCTTCACCGAGTTGTAATAGGCGTTCACCGTCTGCGGCAGCATCCCCCATTCGGTGCGGTCGATCGGCTGGCCAAGCTTGGCGACGTTGTCCGCCTGCCCCCACTTGGCCGCGGCCATGCGGTTGGCAATCGGATCGCCCGCCGTGATGGCGAGGCCTTCATAGGTTTCAAGGTTCGGGCGATAGCCGATCTTGGGATCGAAGCTGTCGAGCTTGGCGAGCGCCTGGGTCTTGGTCTCCGCGCCCATCCAGTCGATCTCACCGATGGA
>DLGU01000204.1:0-11062 GCA_002482865.1 Porphyrobacter sp. UBA7686 | reverse complement strand
ACATATTCCTTGCCGATCAGCTCGCCCAGCAGGCCTTCCGCCTCGCCAATGGCGCGCTTCCAGCGGGGACGCTGCTGCGGGGTGCCGCGCAGGGTCTTGCCGAAGAATTCAAAGTTCGCCGCATCGAAGCGCGCGGGCAGCACGGCCGCATTGCCCGACAGGAACTCCTTGATCATCCATGCCTGCAACGTCTCGACCGGGGTTTCACCGAGCAGCGCGAACATGCCGGGAAGGCCGCTGCCGATTTTGGCCTGCGTCGCTTCGTCGAGCTTGAACTTGGCGATTTCCTCCGGCGTCGGCGGCATCAGGCTGACGACGAAGCCGGGGCTCTTCTCGATCCCGATTGCGGTCAGCATCGCGGTGACCGGCACCGTGCCGCCAATGGCGCTGAGTTCGTCGGCGGTCAGCAGGTTGTAGGTGAGGTCGCGGTTGCGGCGCACGGCACGGTCCCAGGCAACCTTGCGGGCGATAGTATCTTCAAAGGCATAGACGGTCTCGGCCATGGCGGCGGGATTGGTGTAACCGGCCTCACCCAGCAGGAAGGTCAGGTATTCCTTGTACTTGGCCTGGATCGCGACGCCCTTGTCCGAGGTGTCGAGATAGTAATCGCGGTCGGGCATCCCCAACCCACCGAAGCCGACATTGGCGATGTGGCGGTCAGGCTGCTTCGCATCGACGCCGACCCCGCCGCCCACAGGGCTGGCAAAGCCGGGCTCGGCCCACAGCATGGCGAGATCATCGAGGGTCTTGGCACCCTTGATCCGCGTGAGATAGGGCTGCGCCGGGGCAAGACCGGCTGCTTCAATCGCCGCCGTATCGAGGTACGTGCGATAGGTATCGAGGATGCGACGCTCGTCACCGGAAAGGCTGGCGGCGTCCTTGGCCACCAATTCGTCCATCAGCGCCTTGACGTCATAGGTGCTCTTTTCGCCCAGCAACACGAACGCGCCGATGCGGCTGAAATCGGCGGGGAGCGGCGTGGCGTCGATCCAGCGCTTGTTGACATAAGCGTTGAAGTCATCGCCCGGCTTGATGTCTTCCGCGAGCAGCTGGGGATCAACGCCCCAGCTACCGAAGCTCATCGCCGGCAGGGCGGCGGCGGGCGCTTCATCGGCAGCGGCCAGCAGCGTGTCGACTTCGCCATGGTGGTCATGGCCATCGTCCTGCGCAAAGGCGGGCGCAGCGGCAAGCGCAAGCAGGCTTGCGCCGATAAGGGCGGCGGTCTTGTGGATCATGTCTGATGTGTCCCAGAAATAGCGGCGGCAGAGGATCTGCGATGCGTCACACTAACGTCGCACAGGGCAAAGGGTTGCCGCTTATCCGGCGCAGGTCGCTCTTCGTCGAAAAATGGAAGGCGTCAGGCGATCAGGCAGCGGCGTCAGCGAATTGCAGCCGGGCGAGGCGCGCATAGAGCCCGCCCGCCTTGCTCAAGGCGTCATGCGTGCCCTGTTCGACGATCCGGCCATCATCCAGCACCACGATCCGGTCTGCCGCCCGCACAGTGGCGAGGCGGTGGGCGATCACCAGCGTGGTGCGGCCCTGCATCAGGCCGTCCAGCGCTTGCTGCACCAACTGCTCGCTTTCCGCATCGAGCGCGCTGGTCGCTTCGTCGAGCAGCAAGATCGGCGCATCCCGCAGCAGCGCGCGGGCAATGGCAACGCGCTGTTGCTGCCCGCCCGAAAGCTGCGTCCCGCCTTCGCCAAGATAGGTGTCGAGCCCGTTGGGCAGCTTGCGCAGGAAGCTTTCCGCATTGGCGGCGCGGGCGGCGTCCCAGATTTGCGCGTCGGTGGCGTCCCACTTGCCATAGCGCAGATTGTCGCGGGCGTTGGCGCTGAACAGCACGCCTTCCTGCGGCACCAGCGCGATGCGCGAACGGATCTCGGCGGGGTCAGCGCTGGTCAGCGGCACGCCATCCAGTCGGATCGTGCCCGCCTGCGGATCATAGAACCGCTCGACCAGCTGGAAGATCGTCGATTTGCCCGCGCCCGAGGGGCCGACGATGGCGATGGTTTCCCCCGGCTCGATTTCGAGCGTGAAGTCCTTGAGCGCGGCGGTTTCGGGCCGCGCCGGGTAACGGAAGGTGACATTGCGGAAACTTAGGCTCCCGCGCGCAGGCTCCGGCAGACGTTCGGGCCGGACGGGAGCGGCGATCTCGGGCTTGGATTCGAGCAGTTCAGCCAGCCGGCTCGCCGCACCGGCCCCGCGCAGCAGATCGCCATACACCTCGGTGAGGGAGCCCAGCGCACCGGCCACAAGGCCGCCGGTCAGCACGAAGGCTGCAATGGTCCCGCCACTGATCAGCCCATCGGCCACCGCGAGCGCGCCGCGCCACATCACCAGCACCACCCCGCCGAACACCAGCAGGATCACCACCGACGTCATCGCCGCGCGCAGCAGGATGCGGCGGCGCGCGGTTTCGAACGTGCCTTCGACCACGCCGGCAAACCGCTCACTCTCACGCCGTTCCTGCCCGAAGCTCTGGACGATCTTCATCGCCGAGAGGACTTCAGTGACATAGGCACCGACGTCCGCGATCCGGTCCTGACTCGTGCGCGAGACAGCGCGGATCTTGCGTCCGAAGAACACGATTGGCGCGATCACCAGCGGGATGCCGATCAACAGGCCCAGAGTCAGCGACGGTGCGAGGTAGACCAGCAGCCCGATCCCGCCGATCGCGGTCAGCGAATTGCGCAGCGCGACCGACACCGTGGTGCCGACCACATTTTCGATCACCGCCGTATCGCTTGTCATGCGGCTGGAGATTTCCTTGGGGCTGTTGACCTCGTAGAAGCCGGGCGAAAGGCGCAGCAGATTGGCTTGCACCTTCAGCCGGATATCAGCCACCACCCGCTCACCCAGCCAGCTGACGAAATAGAACCGCAGCGCTGTCCCCAGCCCGAGGATCACGACGATCATCAGCAGGTATTGGAAGGCGTGGGCGATATCGTCGGCATTGGCCGCGCCGGTGAAAGCCTCGTCGATGATGACCTTGAAGCGCCACGGAATCGCCAGCGTCGCCGCCGAGGTGATGAACAGCGCGAGCAGCGCAAAGGCGATCTCGCGGGGGTATTGCACCGCGGTCCCGAACACCATCCGCAGCGGGCCAAGCGAGCGCGCCTTGGGCGCAGGCGCGTTGTCCACCACCGCCGCCGGTTCGGGCATTGCAGCCGTGACCTCAGCATCCGCCGGGACGTCAGAGGGTTCGCGCTTCTGGAGTTCACCTTGCATGATCGCAGCGCTCTAGCGGGCCGGAGCACGAATTTCACGTGCAAAAAGCGGCAAGCCCACAGGCGCCCTCACGGGCTGTCCCCATAATTGTGCATTGCACAACGGCCAGCGAAGGCGCATCTGTATCGGCAAGGCGCCACGGGATAAGGCGCCAAACCGTTCGTCGCCTGAGGTAAATCGATGCTTTATCATGCTTATGAGCTCCAGCGCAGCTGGCTGAACAGCGCCAGCGCGCTCGCTTCGATCAGCGCCGGGATGCTGAACAACCCCTCCAATCCGTTCGGTTACATGGGCATGGGGCCGATGGTGGCCAATGCGCTTGACGTGTTTGCCCATGCGACCGCGCATTATGGCAAGCCCGAATTCGGCATCACCGCAGTCGAGATCGGCGGCCAGGCGCACACGGTGATCGAACGCGTTGCGCTGAAGCGTCCCTTCGGCGATCTGTTGCATTTCACGGTCGAGGGCACCCCGAAAGACCGGCCGCGCCTGCTGATCGTCGCCCCGATGAGCGGCCACTACGCCACGCTGCTGCGCGGCACGGTGGAACGGATGCTGGAAAGCGCCGACGTTTTCATCACCGACTGGGCCGATGCCAAGATGGTGCCGACCGATGCCGGGAATTTCGACCTCGATGAATATATCGATTACCTGATCGAATTCACCGAGCACGTGCACGCCGACGCGAATGGCCCGCGTGTTCACATGATGGCGGTGTGCCAGCCTTCGGTTCCGGCCTTCGCGGCCGTAGCGCTGATGAACCTCCACAAATCGCCCGCAACCCCGGCAACACTGACCATGATGGGCGGCCCGATCGACACGCGCGAATGCCCCACCGTGGTCAACAACATGGCGATGCAGCGCCCGATCGAGTGGTTCCGCCAGTCCGTGATCGCCACGGTGCCGCACAAATATCCCGGCATGGGCCGCCGCGTCTATCCTGGCTTCATGCAGCTCAACGCCTTCATGTCGATGAACCTCTCAAGCCACATGATGAGCCATTACGAGATGTTCAAACACCTCACCGTGGGCGACGATGCCTCAGCACAGGCGACCAAGACCTTCTATGACGAGTACCGCTCGGTCTGCGACATGACGGCGGAGTTCTACCTCCAGACCGTCGAAGAGGTGTTCCAGAAGCACTCGATCCCCAAGGGCGAGTTCCGCCACAAGGGCGAGCTGGTCGACATCACCAAGATCACTGACACCGCCCTGCTGGCGATCGAAGGCGAGCGGGACGATATTTCAGGCCTCGGCCAGACCAAGGCGGCGCTCAAGCTGACGCCCAACCTGCCCGAGAGCAAGAAGCGCTACTACATGGCCGAAGGCGCCGGGCATTACGGCATCTTCAACGGCAGCCGCTGGCGCACCAAGGTGGCCCCGGTGGTGGAAGAATGGATCGCTGCGCACGGGGAATGACGGGCGCGTCCGCTTTTGCGCGGGTGCTGGTGTTCGACTTAAGTCCCTATTGCGGCAAAACTTCTCTCTCCCCTTGCGGGAGAGATACGGAGACTTGGCAGCTTGCTGCCTAGTCGCAGTTGAGAGGGGGCAGGGCCGGAGCTTTGCTCCGGACCNNCCTCTCCCGCAAGGGGAGAGGGCTTAGACTGCAATCCACCCGCTTCCAGCCATTCGCACGCCAAGCCGGATGCCCAAAAGCCCTCGCTACCCCTGCCCTCGTCCCCGTTCCTGCACGGCGGCGCGGCGGGTTTCGACGTCTTCGGGGGCGACGGCTGAGTTGGCGGCGCTTGACCGTTCCGCTTCCAGCGCCAGCCCCTCCCCGAAGCTGTGCGCATAGCCATCGTCGATCAGCCGCTTGTAGTTAGCGAGGAAGGCCGGATCGATCCCGGCCATGTCGCCCGCCAGCTTGCGCGCCAGCGGGATCAGCGCGTCAGGTTCGACCACATGGTTGACCAGCCCCCATGCCTGCGCCGTCGCTGCGTCGAGGAAGTTACCGGTGAAGGCGAGCTCCTTGGCGCGGCTGATGCCGATCATGCGCGAGAGTTTCTGTGACAAGCCCCAGCCCGGCACGATCCCGACCCGCGCGTGGGTGTCGGCGAAGCGGGCGTTGGTGCTCGCGATCAACACATCGCAGGCGAGCGCGACTTCGAAGCCGCCGGTGATCGCCACCCCGTTGATCGCGCCGATTACCGGCTTGCGGCAGAGTTCGATGGCCTTGACCGGATTGTCCGCCGGATCTGTCGCATTGGCGCTGCCGAGTGCGCCCGCCTCGCTGCCCAATTCCTTGAGATCGAGCCCCGCGGTGAACGCCCGCTCCCCCGCGCCGGTCAGGATCACTGCGCGGACCGAGTCATCCGCATCGACCGCGCGCATCACTTCAGCCAGCCGCGCGCGCAGGGCACGGTTCAGCGCGTTCATCGCCTGCGGACGGTTGAGGGTGACGGTGGCGATGCCATCAGCCACGTCGAGCAGGATCACGTCGTCGGACATTATAACCTCCAGTCGATGGCCCCGCGCCCGTTCGCCTCAAGAAACGCATTGGTCTGGCTGAACGGGCGAGAGCCGAAGAAGCCGTTATGCGCCGATAGCGGGCTCGGGTGGGCCGATGCCAGTATCAGATGTGCGCTATTGCGCGCGAGGGCGGGCACACGGCTCGCCTTCTTCTTCGCGTGGGAGCCCCACAGGATGAAGACCACCGGCTTCTCCCGCTCCGCCACTGCCGCCACGCAGGCATCCGTCACCGCATCCCACCCGCGCCCGGCATGGCTGCCCGCCAGCCCGGCCTCGACCGTCAGGGTGTTGTTGAGCAGCAGCACCCCCTGCCGCGCCCATGGCGTCAGATCGCCGGTCGCCGCGCGGGGCAGGCCGAGGTCCGCCTCCAGCTCCTTGTAGATGTTCACCAGCGACGGCGGCACGCGAACGCCCGCCTGTACCGAGAACGCCAGCCCATGCGCCTGACCCGGCCCGTGATAGGGGTCTTGCCCCAGGATCACGCAGCGGACCTCGGGCAGCGGGGTCAGCGCCAGCGCCGCGAGCCGGGTGCCGCGCGGAGGATAGACCTGCTTGCCCGCGGCTTCCTCGGCCTTCAGCCACCCGCCCAGTTTGCGCGCCTCGGGAGTACTCAGCACCGGCTCCAGCGCCGGGCGCCACGTTTCGGGGATGGTTTCGGACAAAAACAGTTCTCCGTTCGCCTCGAGCGAAGTCGAGAGGCCGGTGCGGGGGTGTCTCGACTTCGCTCGACACGAACGGGGTAAGACAGGTTCTTTCTCCGCGCCACTCGCCCCTTCCCCTCTTTCCCCAATCGGCGTAGGGCGAGCGGCATGGCAGTGCATTTTCATGAAGAAGACCTCCCCGCCGGCGTGTTGACCGGCACCACCGATCTTGCGGTCGATACCGAGACCATGGGCCTCATCACCGCGCGTGACCGGCTGTGCGTGGTGCAGATTTCGGACGGCACGGGGAACGAGCATCTCGTGCGTTTCAACCCCGGCAGCCGCTATGACGCGCCGAACCTGAAGGCGGTGCTGAGCGATCCTTCGCGGGTGAAGATCTATCACTTCGGCCGCTTCGATCTCGCCGCCGTGCACCACTATCTCGGCGTGATGGCCGGGCCGGTGTTCTGCACCAAGATCGCGAGCAAGCTGGTGCGCACCTACACCGATCGCCACGGCCTCAAGAACCTGGTCGAGGAGCTGCTGGGCGAGAATATCTCCAAGCAGCAGCAAAGCTCCGACTGGGGCGGGCCGGTGCTGTCGGACGCGCAGCGCGATTACGCCGCGTCGGACGTGCGCTATCTCCACAGGCTGCGCGATGAACTCACCGTGCGGCTGGAACGCGAGGGGCGGACCGCCATCGCGCAGGCGTGCTTCGATTTCCTGCCGACGCGGGCGCTGCTCGATGTCGCCGGTTGGGCCGACAGCGACATCTTCAGCCACATGTAAGGACGCCCGAGGCACACCCCCGTCATGGCCCCCGCCGAAACCACCATCGAAACATCCGAAGCGCGCGCGCTCCGCAGCCGGCGGCAGACCTTTGCTGCGCCTGGCGGCTCGCATGATCGGCTGGTGCGGTTCCTGGCGCGGGCGCTGCCGATGGGCGTGGGCGTGGTCGCGGCGCTGATGATCATCACGCCCCTATCCCCGCGCGGCGAGGTGAGCTTCCTGCTTGATCGCAACAAGGTCGCCCAGATTGACGAGCGCCTGAGCGTCGACAATGCGATGTATCGCGGGCGCGACAATCAGGGCCGCCCGTTCTCGCTGCTGGCGGGTGAGGCGGTGCAGCGCTCCAGTGTCGAAGGACTCGTGCGGATGCGCGATTTGGTGGCGCAGCTGCTGCTGACCGAAGGGCCTGCGCGCCTGAGCGCGGACGGCGGCGTCTATGACCTGGAGGCCGAGACCGTGACGGTCGATGGCCCGGTCCGCCTGACCGCTTCAGATGGCTATGCCATGATCGCGCGCGGCGTTTCCGTCGATCTCAAGGCGCGCACCATGCAGGGCGATGCCGGGGTTTCGGGCGAGGTTCCGGCCGGGACCTTCTCCGCCGATACGATGCGCGCCGATCTGCCCTCGCGCACGATCACGCTCGAAGGCAATGCGCGCCTGACGATGATACCCGGCCAGCTGAGGATGCCGTGATGGACCAGAATGCCCCCGCTTCCCGCACCCCGCTTGCCCGGCTCGCCCTCATCTGGGGGATCGGCGGCTTCGCGCTGACCGCCGCGCTGATGGGCGGGATGAGCCTCAACGCGCAAAGCATCGCCAGCCACGATTCCAAGGCGCCGGTTACCTATGACGCGGGCAAGTTCGTGCTGGATGACCGCGCCAATCAGGTGATCTTCAGCGGCGGGGTGATCGTCAATCAGGCGGACCTGCGCATTCAGTCTGACCGGATGCTGGTGAACTTCACCGATGGCGGCAGCCTCGAAATCCAGCGCATCACCGCGACCGGCGGGGTCGTCATCACGCGCGGCGATGAACGCGCGAGCGGCGACAATGCGATCTATGATTTCAACCGTCGGATCATCACCATGGCGGGCAATGTCCGCCTGCGCCGTGGGACCGATACCCTGAATGGCGGGCGCTTGGTGATCGACCTCGCCAGCGGGCTATCGACGGTTGACGGCACCGCCTCGGGCTCCAGCATCGGGGCGCCCGGCGCACCCGCCGGTCAGGGCCGCGTTACCGGCAGCTTCACGGTCCCGCAAAAGAACTGATCCGTCCGCGTTATCGGGATGCTGCACCCTCGCGGTACGCGCAGGGCTTGCTACCGCTTCGCCGCAAATCGCGCGATTTCGGCCAGCTCCTGTGCGAGCAGCAGCTCGGCGGACTGGCTGTTGGCAAGCAGGCTGCGGTGCAGCGCAGTGAGGCGCGGGATGAGCCGGTCGAGCCTAGTCTCGCTGGAACCGCGCGCTGCGGGCAGGGTCCAGCGCTTGGACTGATTGCCGATATCGCGCTTCTCCTTGAAGAAGATGCCCAGCCGCATTTCCGCGCCCTTGTCGATCTGGTCGAAATTGCCGCGCGGGCCGAGGTAGGCGGCGATCTGCGCCAGCTGCGCCGCCCGCCGCTCCAGCGCCAGCGCCACGCCGACCGGGTTCAGCCCCAGCTCGCGCATCCGCTTGATCTCCGCCGCGATCTTGCCGAGTTCTCCGCCCAACACCGCGTTGACCAGCGGCGCGAATCCGTCCTCTTCGGTCGCTGCGCCAATCGCGGCATGATCTTCGGGCGTGGCGGAGCGGGGGGCTTGCGGATCGGCATCGCAATAGAGCGCCAGCTTGGTGACCTCGGACTGCGCCAGCCGCACATCGAGCCCCGCGCCGCGCGCGATCCGCTCCGCCAGATCGCCGCCGAGCCTGAGGCCAGCCGCATCAGCCATGCCGCGCACCGCCTGCGCCACTGCCGACAAATCGGGCGGATGGAACATTGCCACCAGCGCATCGTGCCGCTTTTCCAGCAGTTTGGCGGTGCGTGACTTGTCGGTGGCGGAAGTGGCGACGACGATCACCGGCGCCGCCTCACCCGCGCCGGCCTCAGCGGTTTCGATCAGGAATTGCAGCGCATCATGGGCATCATCGCCGCTGGCGCGCACCCAGATATGGCGCGCTCCGCCGAACAGCGAGGTCGAGCGCGCTTCATCGCCCAGCAGGGCGGGATCGCGTTTGAGGTCAGCGCCCGCCAGTTCCACCCGGTCACCCGCATCGGGGAAGGCGGCGGCCAAGCGGGTGGCGGCAGCGGTGGCCCCGGCTTCATCCGGGCCGCAGAAAAAGAAGATTCGGGCGGCGAGCGCGCCTTGCGGCAGGCCGCGGGCGAAATCGCTGTTCTTGGCCTTCACTGGCCCGCAGCGGCGCGGCTGCGCAGCGTGACGGCGATCTGCGTCGCCATCCGGTCAGCGACTTCGAGCGCGAGGTTTTCCAGCGCCTTCTGCTCGGCGGCGATGGTGGCATATTCGCTGGAAACCACGTCGATCCCCGCATCCGAGCCTGCGGTGGCATCGAGCAGCACCGAACCCGTCGCCAGCTCGACCAGCTGATAGCGCGCACGCAGGATCCGGCGTTCGCGGCTGATGGTGTCATCGTTGAGCACGCCCAGCGCTTCGAGCGAGTCGTCGAGCCGCACGTCGAGCCGGTATTGCGGCGTCACCTGCCCGGCAACGCCAAGCCGGGCGTCGAGCGCGTTCTTGACCAGCCACCCGCCGCGGCCCTGAATCGCCGGGATGTCCACCGCGGCAATCCCCTGCGCTGCGCCCGAACTCGTCCCGCCCGCATACATCGGCGAGAGGCCGCAGGCGGAAAGGGCCAAGAGGGCCAGCAGGGCAAAGAGAATGCGCATCAGGTGACGATATTCACCAATCGGTCGGGCACCACAATGATCTTGCGGATCGGCGCGCCATCGATCGAGCGTTGCAGGTTGGCCGAGGCGAGCGCCAATGCTTCAAGCGTGTCCTTCGACGCACCCTTGGGTGCGGTGACGGTGTCGCGCAGCTTGCCCATATGCTGGATCGCGATGGTGACCTCGTCATCGACCAGCAGCGCGGGATCGACTGCGGGCCAGGCATCTTCGGCAACCAGCCCGATCCCGAGCCCGTAGGTCGCACGGGCTTCTTCCGCGAGGTGCGGCATCATCGGCGACACAAGGGTGGCGAGCTTGCGGATCGCATCGGATCGGCTCGCTGACAGCTCGGCTTTCTCGGTCGCGCCGACGAGTTCGTAGATGCGGGCCACAGCCTTGTTGAAGCTCAGCGCCTCGATATCGTCGGCAACTGCCGCGACAGTCTGGTGCAGCTTGCGGTCAAGCGCCTTGTCGGTCTTGGCATCGGCTCCCGCCCCGCCCGCACCGACCTGCCCGAACAGGCGCCACAGCCGCTGGACGAAGCGCGCGCAGCCCTCGATCCCGGCGTCGGACCACGGCAGATCGCGTTCCGGCGGGCTGTCCGACAGCATGAACCACCGCACCGCATCCGCGCCGTGGCGGGCGATGATATTGTCCGGGTCGACGACGTTCTTCTTCGACTTCGACATCTTGATGACGCGGCCGACATCTACCGTTCCGCCATCGGCAAGCAGCGTTGCGCCATCGGAGGTGCGGTCGACTTCCTCGGGGCCGAAGAACACCGGCACGCCCCGGCCCGCGTCTATGCGGCTATAGGTCTCGTGCGTCACCATGCCCTGCGTGAACAGCGCGGCGAAGGGCTCCTGCACGGTGATCTTGCCGATATGCGCCAGCGCCCGCGTCCAGAAGCGGGCGTAAAGCAGGTGCAAAATCGCGTGCTCGATGCCGCCGATATAGTGCTGCACCGGCATCCACTTGGCGACCTCTTCGGGGTCAAACGGACGGTCAGCGGGCTGGCTGGCAAAGCGCAGGAAGTACCACGAGGAATCGAC
>DLGU01000029.1 GCA_002482865.1 Porphyrobacter sp. UBA7686 | reverse complement strand
GAAGGCGTCGGGCAGTTCCTTTTCATTGTTCGAGGTGATGACCACGATCGGGCGTTCCTTGGCCTCGATCCGCTCCTGCGTTTCGTACACGTCGAAGCTCATCCGGTCGAGTTCCTGCAACAAGTCGTTCGGGAACTCGATATCGGCCTTGTCGATCTCGTCGATCAGCAGGACGGGCAGTTGCGGGGCGGTGAAGGCGTCCCACAGCTTGCCCTTCTTGATGTAGTTCTTGATGTCGTGGACACGCTCGTCACCCAGCTGACCATCGCGCAGGCGCGCCACGGCGTCATATTCGTACAGGCCCTGATGCGCCTTGGTGGTGGATTTGATGTTCCATTCGATCAGCGGAGCGTTCAGCGCCTTGGAGATTTCATGCGCCAGCACGGTCTTGCCGGTGCCGGGTTCGCCCTTCACCAGCAGCGGGCGGCGCAGCATCACGGCGGCATTGACCGCGACCTTGAGGTCTTCGGTCGCGATATAGGACTTGGTGCCTTCGAAACGCTGCTGATCGGTCATCGGTTTTCCTGTGAGACTGAATTTCAGGCGCCAGCGATAAGGGGCGGGCGGCGCGGGTGCAAGGGGGTGGGGGCTGGCAATTCAGCGAGGCAGCAGCAGAATGCGCTGGGCGATCCCTTCCAGCTTGCCCTCGTCCACGACCGCTTCGGCATTGTTCCAGCCCAGCGTCAGCACCCAGTCGCGCCCGGCCTTGTCGGTGAGCAGCCATGTAAGGTTGATCACGCCCGGCTCACTCCCGCCCTTGAAGCCGATATAGCGCCAATTTGCCTTGATCGCCGCCGTGGCCGAGGGGCTGATCGCCATGATGTCGAACACCTTGGAATCGGCATTACGGCGCATGTGGCCGAACAGCTTGGCGAGGTCGGCGGGCGAGGCAAACCATTCGACGTCGAGCGCCTTGGGGCCATTGGCAAAGGCGGCGTTGATCTGGTCGAGTGAGGGGTCTTCCTCCGCCACCTGCACAACTTCGATAATCGCCTGTTTCGCAGCATCGCTGCTGCGCCAATCGGCGAGGGTCTGTGCATTGCTGGCTTTGAGGATGAACAGCTGTTTGGTCGTCAGGAAAGGATCGTTCACGCTCGGATCTGCGTGACCGCTATCCTCCATCAGTTTGAGGATGCGCTCCTTGCCAAGCACCTTGATCAGCTGATCGGTCGCGGTGTTGTCGCTGATCGAGATCATCAGGCTGGCGAGGGTGTGAAGCGTCACCGGCGCTCCTTTCGGCCAATCCTGCAACTTGCCACTGGGGTAGCTTTTCTCGGTCAGCGGCACGACGTCAGTCCACTTGCGCCGCCCCGCCTTCACATCCTCAGCCAGCGCGGCCAGCACATAGAGCTTGAAGGTCGATCCGAGCGCGAGGCGCTGCTCGGCATTGCGGCTGATAGTCGGCGGCCCACCATCCAGCGGCGCGAACCATGCGTTGACGCTGCCGGGCAGCGCGGCGAGATCGGCGGCGATCTTCGCAGGGGTGTCATCCGCGATGGCGAGCGAATCCACGCTTGTGAAACGCAGCTCGTTCACGCGGTTGTTATCAGCCGGATCGATTGCAATGCCCCCCTTGGCCAGTCCGCGCGCGAAGCGGATCTCGAGAGCGGCCCGCGTGCCTTCGGTAGGCGCCAACAAGGCGACCTCAGTCGCCGGACCGAACTCCGCAACAAGGCTCGCGCTCAATGTCACGATCTGGGCATCGGCAACGGCTGCACGAAAGCCCGCGGTGAAGATGTCGGCTGGATCGGCCTTCCCGTTGAGCAAGGCCACGACCTGATCGGCGCGCATTTCAAGCGGCGTCTGCTCGGCGGCGGTGGCCTTGGCGGGCGGCTCGACCTGCGCCGCGAGGGGCGCTGCGGTCAGGGCCAGCGCTCCCAAAGCGAGTGTGGCAAGGACATGGCGCATCTCGGTTCTCTCCCACCTGTGGCTGCCAGCCAAAGCTGCCACGGAATTTCCCCACATGCCAGCGCTCCCCGACAATGGACATGGCTGCGAGCGCACGGCAGGGATGCGGCATGGGTTGGGATGTTCTTCGCAAGGCAGAGTGGCTCGGCGCGGATCGGGCGCGCGGCTATCTGGTGCTGCTGGCGCTGGTCAATGCGGCGACGCTGGCCTTCTTGTTGCTGACGTCAACCAACGGGATCGACCGCAACGGCTTTCTGATCGGCACGGATTTCATCAGCTTCTGGACATCGGGCCGGATGCTGGTGGCGGGCGCGAATGTCTATGACACGCTCGCCCATGTCGCCGCCCAGCGCGAATTCTACACGCTGCCGGGCGAATACACTGCGTTCTTTTACCCGCCGAGCTTTCTGCCCTTCGTCTGGCCGCTGGGCTTCCTGCCCTATTTCCCGGCGCTGGCGGCATGGCTGGTGTTGACGGGTGGGGCGTATCTGACGGCGGTGCGGGCGTGGTTTTCCGCGCTCGGGCTCAGGGGGCCGGCATTGGTGCTGATCGCGGCCTTCCCGCCGGTGATCGTCACGCTGACCCACGGGCAGACCTCTTTTCTGGTCGCGGCGCTGCTCGGAGGCGGATTGTTGTTGGTGCGGGAGCGGCCGTGGCTGGCGGGGGTGCTGATCGGGCTGGCCACGATCAAGCCGCAGCTCGGTCTGCTGGTGCCGGTGGCGCTGCTGGCGAGCGGCCAATGGCGCGCGATTGCGGGCGCGGGCGGGGCGGCGTTGGGTCTGGCGGGGCTCGCGGCACTAATCTTCGGGCCGCAGGTGTGGGCAGATTGGATCGCGATCACACAGACCGCCAGCAGTGCGACGGACAGCGGCACCATAGGCTTTGCCAAGATGGTGAGCCTGTTTGCGGGCCTCCGCTTGATCGGTGTCCCGAGCGGCCTTGCGATGGCCCTACAGATTGGCGTCACGCTGGCCGTGGCAGCGATGGTGGCGGCGGCGTGCTGGCGGCGGAGCTTCGCACCCGGCATGGGCGCGCTCGTGCTGGCAGGCGCACCGCTCGCCACGCCGTTTGTGCTCGATTACGATATGGTGCTTACCGCGTTTCCGCTCGCCTACCTGTTCGCGCGCGGGCGGGCCGATGGGTTTGATGATTGGGAGCGCATCACCATCGCTGCGACCTTCGCCGCCGTGGCCTTTGCCCGTCCGCTGGCGATCAATGCCGGGGTGCCGATCATGCCGCTGCTGCTGATCGCGCTCTTCGTGCTGGTTTGGAAGCGGGTGCGGAGCGAGGCTGCAATCGCCTAAATCACGCGTCGATCAAATCGCGGTCAATCTCGCCCGCGCGGTTCTGGATGAAGTTGAAGCGGTGTTCGGGGTTGCGCCCCATCAGCTCATCAACAAGCCGTGCCACACCCGCCCGGTCCTCGAATTCCTGCGGCAGAGTAATACGGATCAGCCCGCGCGTTTCGGGCGCCATGGTGGTCTCACGCAATTGCTGCGGGTTCATCTCGCCAAGGCCCTTGAAGCGGGCGACTTCGACCTTCTTGCCCTTGAACACGGTCGCCTCCAGTTCAGCGCGCGCGGCCTCGTCACGGGCGTAGCGGCTCTCCTTGCCTGCGGTCAGGCGGTAGAGCGGGGGCTGGGCGAGGAACAGGTGTCCCTTCTTCACGATGTCGGGCATTTCCTGGAAGAAGAACGTCATCAGCAGCGTCGCGATATGCGCGCCGTCGACGTCCGCNNACTCGGTCATAGCGCAGATTGCTCGCGTCACAGTCCTTGCGGGTGCCGCAGCCGAGCGCCAGCGCAAGATCGGCGATTTCGCTGTTGGCGCGGATCTTGTCTGCGGTGGCTGATGCAACGTTGAGGATCTTGCCGCGGATCGGCAGGATCGCTTGGCTTTTGCGGTCGCGCGCCTGTTTGGCGCTGCCGCCTGCGCTGTCGCCTTCGACGATGAACAATTCGGTCTCACGCCCACCTTCGCCTGAGCAATCGGTGAGTTTGCCGGGGAGGCGCAGCTTTTTGGCGTTGGTGGCTGTCTTGCGCTTGATTTCGCGTTCCTGCTTACGCTTCAGGCGCTCGTCCATCCGCTCCATCACCTCGCCGAGCAGCGCTTTCCCGCGCTCCATATTGTCGGTGAGGAAGTGGTCGAAGTGGTCGCGCACAGCATTTTCCACCAGACGCGCCGCCTCGGGTGAGGTGAGGCGGTCCTTGGTTTGCGACTGGAACTGCGGATCACGAATGAAGACGCTGAGCATCACCTCGGCGCCATTCATGACGTCGTCGGCGGTAATGTCTTTGGCCTTCTTGGCACCGACCAGCTCGCCGAAAGCGCGTAGTCCGCGCGTCAGGGCAGTGCGCAGGCCCTGCTCGTGCGTGCCGCCATCCGGAGTCGGCACTGTGTTGCAATACCAGCTGGTTGCGCCATCAGAATAGAGCGGCCAGGCAATCGCCCATTCGGCCCGACCTTGCCCAAGGCCGTCCACCATCGGGAATTCCTGCAAGCCGGTGAAGGGCTGGGCGGTCACACATTCGCGCGCGCCGACCTGCTCGGCCAAGTGATCCGCAAGGCCGCCGGGGAACTTGAACACCGCCTCGGCAGGGACATCCTCACTCGCCAGTGAGGCTGCGCATTTCCAGCGGATTTCGACGCCAGCGAACAAATAGGCCTTCGACCGCGCGAGCTTGAACAACCGCTTGGGATTGAACTTGCGGTCGCCGAAGATCTCTTCGTCGGGGACGAAACTGACCGTGGTGCCGCGGCGGTTCGGCGTCGCGCCGAGGATCTGCAACGGGCCTTGCGTGACCCCGCGCGAGAATTCCTGTGCGTAAAGCTGCTTGTCGCGCGCGACCTCTACCCGGGTATGCACCGACAGCGCGTTGACCACGCTGATACCGACGCCATGCAACCCGCCGCTGGTGGCATAGGCTTTACCCGAGAACTTGCCGCCCGAATGGAGCGTCGAAAGGATCACCTCCAGCGTCGATTTGCCCGGAAACTTGGGATGTTCGTCAACCGGCATTCCGCGCCCGTTATCGGCGATGGTCAGGCGGTTGCCTTCATCCAGGCGCACTTCGATCCGGGTGGCGTGGCCCGCGACGGCCTCGTCCATCGAATTGTCGAGCACCTCGGCCGCGAGGTGGTGGAAGGCGCGGTCATCCGTGCCGCCGATATACATGCCGGGGCGGCGGCGGACAGGCTCCAGGCCTTCGAGCACCTCGATTGCCGAGGCGTTGTAATCGCCGCTGGAGGTGGGGGTATTGGCAAAGAGATCGTCGGGGGTGGTATCGGCCATGCGCGGGTTATAGGCCCTCTGCGCGCAGCCTCACAAGCCACCCCTCGTGGTTTTACTCACTTGCCGAAGCCGGTGGGGGCGGGGTCCACCGGGGTGACTTCGCCGCCCTTGACCTCGCGCACTTCAAGCGCGCGTTCGATCACGCCGTTGCGGGTGAAGCGGAAGGCGCCGTCCACCCCCAGAAAGCCGCCCTTGTCGTAGAGTTCGGACTTGGGGAAGGGCGTGCCAACCTTCCAGTCGCGCGCGACGCGCAAGGTCAGCAGCACTGCGTCATAGCCCAAGGTCGCCGCCCGGTAAGGCTGCGCGCCGAAGCGAGCGGCGTAGCTATCGGCGAAGCGCTTGTAGCGCTGGTCCGAAACCGCCGCGAACAGCGCGCCTTCCAGCGCCGGAGCACGGGCGAGGGCGGCATCACCGCTCCACAGTTCTGTACCAAGGATGCGCGCACGGGTGCGGACGCCGCGCTGCAATTCACCCGCAGCATCGATCCCGAGCCGAGCGCTGTCGGCAACCAGGACTGTGTCAAAGCCGCCGGCGGCTCGCAATCTGGCCGCTGCACTGACGATTGAGGTGTTGCCGCGCGCATACCCTTCCTTGCGCACCAGCGACCCGCCATAATCGCGCAGCGCGTTCTCCAAAGCCGAGAATGCGCGCGCGCCATAATCGCCTTCGGGCACGAGCACGGCAAAGCGCGCCGCGCCCCGCGCACGGGCGAAGGCAACCGTGCGGCGGATCGATTGTTCCGGCATGTGGCCGATCACGAAGACATCCGGACCGGCAACCGCAGCGTCATTGGCAAAGGCGATCACCGGCACACCGGCGGGGCGCGCAGCGGCTTGCACGGCGGGGACGGCGTCGGCGGTCAGCGGGCCGAGGATCAGCTTATTGCCGTCCGCGATGGCTTTGCGCGCTGCGGTCGCCACGCCTTCGGAGGTGTCATAGGTGGTGATGCGCAGGTTGTCGGCGGTGGTATCAAGCAGCGCCATCGTGGTGGCATTGGCAATCGCTTGCCCGACCGGCGCGGTGTCGCCGCTCATCGGCACCAGCAGCGCGATGCGGTGGCGGCCGGTATCGGTGGGGAGCGCGGTCGCCGAAGGCTCGGGCGCGGGTGCGGGCGGCGGGGCAGTGGCCACGTCAGTCTTCGGGATCACCTGACAGCCCGCCGCAAGCATCGCTGCTCCGGCCAGCGCCACATTGCGCCCGCGCAGCTGCCGTGCCGCGTCCATCAACCAACCGGCCCAAACCGGTGTGTTCCAAAGCTTCATTCTTGCCGACCCCTCAGTCGTGCTCCATGGACAGATCGATGACCGTGGAGCTGCCATCCATTCCCGCAAACATTCCCGAGCCCGGGCTGTATATCGTCGCCACCCCGATTGGCAATCTTGGCGACATCACCCTGCGCGCGCTTAGCGTGTTGCAAGGCGCGGCCATGATTGCCTGCGAGGATACGCGGGTGACGGGTAAGCTGCTGAAACATTTCGGCATCAAGGGGCGGCTTCAGCGGCTTGATGACCACGCCTCGCCCGAAACCCGCACATGGATCATCGACGAAGCGAGGCGTATGCCGGTTGCGCTGGTGAGCGATGCGGGCACGCCGCTGATCTCCGATCCGGGCTATCGGCTGGTGCGCGAGGCGCGCGCGGCTGGCGTCAACGTCGTGAGCATCCCCGGCGCCTGCGCGGCCGTATCGGCGCTTTCCATCGCGGGGTTGGCGAGCGACCGCTTCCTGTTTGCCGGCTTTCTGCCGGTCAAGGACAAGGCCCGTAGCGAGGCGCTGACAGGGCTGGCCGATGTCACCGCGACGCTGGTGTTCTACGAAACCGCCCCGCGGCTCGAACGCGCCTTGCTCGCCATTGCCGAGCTGTGGCCGGACCGTGAGGTGGCGGTCGCGCGCGAACTCACCAAGCTCCACGAGGAATGCCGTTGCGGCACCGCCGCCAGCCTCGCGGCGCATTACGCCGCGCACCCTCCCAAGGGTGAGATCGTGCTGTTGATCGGCCCGCCGACCGATGCCGAAGCGCCGGTGCTTGATGCCGATGCCATGCTCATGGCGGCGCTGGTGGATGCCGGGCCGGGGAAGGCTGCGGGAATCGTCGCGAAGGCCACAGGGATCGACCGGGCGACGCTTTATGCCCGCGCGCTGGAATTGAAGGGCGAATGAGCGAGAGCCGCAGTCCCGAAAGCCGCCGCGACGCTGACCAGCGCGGGCGCGAGGGGGAGGCCGAGGCCGCCATGTTCCTCGCGCAAGCCGGATGGCGGGTGGTGGCAGAGCGGGTCAAGACCAAGGCAGGCGAGATTGATCTGATCGCCCGCCGCACCGGCCTAGTCGCCTTCGTCGAAGTCAAATGGCGCGCGCGCAGCGTGGCTTTGGCCGACGCCATCGACGAGCGCCGCCTCAAGCGCGTCGCAGCGGCGGTCGAATGCGTGTGGCAGGACTACGCAACCGATGGCGAGGATATCCGCATCGACGTCATCCTGCTTGCGCCGGGCCGCAAGCCCACCCACATCGAAAATGCCTGGATGCCGTTCGGCTGATCCCTCGGAGTGAATTCATGACATTGCGCGTAGCCGTCCAGATGGACCCCATCGACCAGATCAATATCGCGGGCGACAGCTCCTTTGCGCTGATGCTCGCCGCGCAGGCGCGCGGGTATTCGCTGTATGAATATCACGTCGAGAGCCTGACGCTGGACGAGGATGACCGCCTGTTCGCCCATGCCTTCCCGGTGACGGTGCAGCGCGTGGTGGGCGACCATTTTACGCGTGGTGAGCAAGTGCGGCTCGATCTCGGGAAGGATGTCGATGTCGTGCTGATGCGGCAGGACCCGCCGTTCCACATGGGCTATATCACCGCCACTCATATGTTGGAGCGCATTGGTGCGGAGACGCTGGTGGTCAACGATCCCGCCAATGTTCGCAACTCGCCTGAGAAGGTGATGGTTCTCAACTACCGCCGCTTCATGCCGCCGACGTTGGTGACGCGCAGCGTGGACGAGGTACGGCGCTTCATGGCCAAGCACGGTGCGATCGTGGTGAAGCCGATCCATGGCAATGGCGGCAAGGCGATTTTCCGCATCGGTGAGAACGGGGAAAACCTCACCGCGCTGTTCGAGGTGTTCAACCAGACTTGGCCCGAACCGCACATGGTCCAGCCCTTCCTCCCCGAGGTCGCACAGGGCGACAAGCGGATCGTGCTGATTGATGGCGCAGTGGCTGGCGCGATCAACCGTGTGCCGGGTGAGGGCGAGTTCCGCTCCAACCTCGCCATGGGCGGATCGGCGCAGCAAACGGAACTGACCGAGCGCGAACAGGAAATCTGCGCGGCGCTCGGCCCGGATCTGAAACGCTTGGGCCTCACCTTTGTTGGCATCGACGTGATCGGCGGGCAATGGCTAACCGAGATCAACGTCACCTCACCCACGGGCATTGTCGCGATTGACCGGTTCAACAACACTGATACGGCGGGCATGATCTGGGACGCGATCGAACGCCGGCTTGCTGAGCGTGCCGCAGCTGCCTGATTGCCCCTGTTAGACGATAGATCGAGACCCGATGACTGCTTTCCTCCTCGAACTGCTCAACAAGGGCGGCTATCTCGGGATCTTCCTGCTGATGGCGGCCGAGAACATCTTTCCGCCGATCCCTTCCGAGGTGATCATGGGCGGCGCCGGGGTGCTGGTCGCCCAGGGTGAGATGACGTTCTGGACGGTGTGGATCGTCGCCACGCTCGGCACCGTGGTCGGCAACCTGTTCTGGTACTGGATCGGCGTGCGCTGGAGCGAAGAGCAGTTGAAGCGCATCATCGACCGGTGGGGCCGCTGGCTGACTTTCGAGTGGGACGAATTCACCAAGGCGCGCAACATCTTCGTCCGCTATGGCGACTGGATCGTGTTCCTGCTGCGCTTCTCGCCGATCCTGCGCACCATTGTCTCGCTGCCTGCGGGGCTGGCGAAGATGAAGCTGTGGCGGTTCTGCCTGTTCACCTTTCTGGGTTCGGGAATCTGGAACGCGGTTCTGATCTTCGGTGGCAAGGCGCTGGAACCGCTGGTCGAACGGTTCGAGAAGCTCGCGGGCTACGGCGTGGTCGCCTTCGTTCTCGCGGGGGTGCTGTTCTATGTCTACCGCGTCGTGACGTGGAAGCCGGTCAAGGCGCACGAGGCCGAGGATCAGGCCTAACCCCTCGGATGGGCCTTGCGGTAATTGTCCAGCAGGCTGGCCGCATCGACGCGGGTGTAGATCTGCGTCGATCCGAGCGATGCGTGGCCGAGCAGCTCCTGCAAACTTCTGAGGTCAGCCCCAGCACTGAGCAGGTGCGTGGCGAAGGAATGGCGCAGCGCGTGGGGCGTCGCGGTCTCAGGCAGACCGAGTGCGCGACGCGCCTGCGCCATCACCCGCTGCACCATCGCAGGCGAGAGCGGGCCGCCCTTCGCCCCGCGAAAAAGTGGCTCATCAGGCGCAAGCGGCCATTTGCACAGCCGCGCATATTCCGCGACCGCCGCGCGGGTGATCGGCAGGATCGGCACCACCCGCTGCTTGCCGCCCTTGCCAGTGATTTGCAGCACTTCGCCGAGCATCGTATCGCGCCCGGTCAGCGACAGCGCCTCGGCGATCCGCAGACCTGATCCATACATGAGCAGCAGCACCGCCCGGTCACGCGCGCCGATCCAATCATCAGCGGCGAGGGTATCGACCAATTCGGTGAGATTGACCGCTTCGTCCGGGGTGACAGGGCGAGGGAGCCCCTTCTTGATGCGCGGCCCACGCAGGCGCGGTGCGGCGGGCTCGGGATCACCGGCCTGAGCCCGGGCAAATGTGATGAAGGCTTTGAGCGCGGACAATTCCCGAGCCGTGCTGGCATTGCCCAGCCCCTCGGCCCGGCGCGCGGCGAGGTGGGCGCGCAAGCCATGCGCCTCGGTGCGGGCGATTGTTGCCCAGTCCTCCAACCCGCCCGCTATCACCAACCGTTCGGCAGCCGCGACATAGGCGCGCACCGTGTGGGGCGAACGGCGGCGGCTATCGGTGAGGTGCGCGCGCCACGCCGCAATCACCGCGCCAGCGCTCATGCCGCGACCAGCGTGTCAGCGACCAGCTCAGCGAGCAGCGCATCCAGCAGCCCTCGGCCCGGCGGAGCCACCGCGAGGCGGGTACCGTCAGTCCGTACCAGCCCGAGTGTTTGCAGGCGGGCAAGCGCGGCTTCATCGACCAGACCAGCGCGCGGCAGGTCGAAGCGGTCCGATAGCGCCGCAAGGTCAATCCCCTCGGTCAACCGCAGCCCCATCAACAGCGCCTCGGCAGCCTGTTCTGACACCGCCAACGCGCGTGCCTCGGCGATACCGTTGCCCTGCCGCGCGACGGCGGAGAGGAAATTCTCGGGCTTTTTATGCCGCACAGTTGCCACACCGCCGCGCCGCCCATGCGCGCCGGGGCCGATCCCCGCGTAATCCTGATAGCGCCAATAGGCGAGGTTGTGGCGGCTCTGTTCGCCGATGCGGGCATGGTTGCTGGTCTCATATGCGGGAAGCCCCGCAGCATCGGTCAGCGCTTGCGTCATGTCGAACAGTTCGGCCGCTTCATCATCATCGAGCGGCACCAACCGCCCGCGACGGACATCGCTGGCGAACCGAGTGCCGGGCTCGATCGTCAGCTGGTAGAGCGACAGGTGACCCGTGCCGAAACTCAGCGCGCGCGTCAGGCGATCGTGCCACAATTCGGGGGAATGGCCGGGCAGGGCGTAGATGAGGTCGAAACTTACGCGCTTGAAGTGCGCTTGCGCGGTTTCGAGGGCCTCCAGCGCCTCCGTTGCCCCATGCAGCCGCCCAAGAAACTTGAGCTCGGCATCATCCAGCGACTGCACACCCAGCGACACGCGGTTGATTCCGGCTGCGGCCAGCGCGGCGAAATTGGCGGTCTCCACTGACGAAGGATTGGCTTCCAGCGTGATCTCGATACCGTCGGCAAACCCCCACAGCCGCTCGGCCTCCGCGAGCAGCGCGGCGACCAGCGCAGGCGGCATCAGCGAAGGCGTGCCCCCGCCAAAGAAGATCGAGGTCAGCGGCTCTCCGCCAGCCAACTCTGCCTCGGCGCGCATATCGGCCAGCAAAGCCGACTGCCACGCTGCCACATCCACACT
>DLGU01000184.1 GCA_002482865.1 Porphyrobacter sp. UBA7686 | reverse complement strand
CGGCGGCTATCAGGTGATGAGCCTGTCGGAATTGCGCAAACTGACCGAGCAAGGCGTCGAATTCCGCAGCCACCTCGATGGCAGCAAGCACATGATCACCCCCGAACGCTCGATGGAAATCCAGCGATTGCTCGGCAGTGACATCGTCATGGCGTTCGACGAATGCCCCCGCGCCGACCGTCCGCGGGAAGAGATCGCTGCCTCGATGGAACTCTCCATGCGCTGGGCCAAGCGTAGCCGCGAAGGCTTTGACAGCGGCGAGGAACATGCGAGCCGCGCCGCTTTGTTTGGCATTCAGCAAGGCGCCCTGCATGAAGACTTGCGCCGCATCAGCGCCGACAAGCTCACCGATATCGGATTCGATGGCTATGCCGTCGGCGGGTTGGCGGTGGGCGAGGGGCAAGAGGCGATGTTCGGCGTGCTCGACTACGCGCCCGACATGCTGCCGAAGGACCGCCCGCGTTACCTGATGGGTGTGGGCAAGCCCGACGATCTGGTCGGCGCGGTTGAGCGTGGGATCGACATGTTCGATTGCGTGCTGCCAACCCGCTCGGGCCGCAACGGGCAGGCGTTTACGTGGAATGGCCCGCTCAACCTGCGCAACGCACGCTTTGCTGAGGACACCGGCCCGCTGGATGAGCGCTGCCAATGCCCGGTCTGCACCACCTATAGCCGCGCCTATATTCACCACCTCGTCAAATCGGGCGAGATGCTGGGCGCGATGCTGGTGACTGAGCACAATCTCAGCTTCTATCAGGCGTTGATGCAGGGCATGCGCGATGCCATTGCGGGCGGGCGTTTTGCCAGTTT
Source organism: Porphyrobacter sp. UBA7686 (assembly GCA_002482865.1). GTDB lineage: Bacteria > Pseudomonadota > Alphaproteobacteria > Sphingomonadales > Sphingomonadaceae > Erythrobacter. The sequence continues at coordinate 4,217 of DLGU01000184.1, read as the reverse complement.
TGCCAGCGACTTCCGCCGGGATTATCTGCACCGGGGGGCTTGAAGCCCGCTGTTCTCCCGCTAGTCTCCACCTCATAGTAGGAGCAGGGGATCAATCATGAACTTGGCTAGCACGGCCGCATCAGCGGTGCGCAACCTGTTCCTTGCAGGCACCGCGCTTGCCATGCTTGCCACGGGCACCGTAGCTCATGCGCAGGAGACAACCGATGAGGCGGCAGTCCGCTTCGGTGCTCGCGCCGATGTGCTCGACATCAGCCTTTCGCCTTCAGGCAACAAGATCGTCTTCATCTCCGCCGGGCCGGGGCACACCGAGGTCGTCAACGTCATCGACTTCACCGCTGATGCCGCCGTCAAACCGGTTCTGACCAACACCGAAAAAGTTGTCGACATCGATTCGTGCCAGTGGGCGAGCGAGGAACGGCTGCTGTGCCAGTTCTCCGGCATGGGGGGCGGGAATGGCAGCATCCTGATCCCGTTCGACCGCCTGATCGCGCTTAACGCCGACGGCACCAACATTCGGATGTTAAGTCAGCGGGATTCGCCGCGCGCCTTGGGCATCAATCAGTTCGGCGGCGATGTGATCGCTCTGGATGTGGCGGGCGAAGAAGGCATGGTCATGATGACCCGCAATTTCATCCCGGAGACGACGACAGGGTCACGTCTCGGCAATGAGAAAAGAGGGTTGGGGGTGGAGCTGGTCGACACCGCCAATGGGCGCGGGCGAGTGCGCGAACAGCCCGATGATGCAACATTGCGCTATATTGCCGACGAACAGGGTCAGGTGCGGATCAAGGTGCAGGCCTTGAGCGACATCAACGGCAACTTGACCGGTGCCTACCGCTATTTCTTCCGCAAGCCCGATAGCAGCAGCTGGGTGCCGCTCGAATCCCTCACGATTGATGGGCAGCCGGTCGAACGGATGATACCGCTGGCGGTCGATAGCGCGCGCAATGTCGCTTTCGGCTTTGTTACCAAGAGCGGCTATGATGCGATTGCAGAGGTTGCGCTTGACGGCACGGGGGCGGGCAAGCTGCTGATGGCGCGCGGCGATGTCGATGTTGACGGGCTGATCCGGATTGGCCGGAAGAACCGCGTGGTCGGCGCGAGCTATGCTACGGAAAAGCGCGAAGTCGCTTACTTCGACCCGGCGCTGGCCAAGCTCGCCGCCGATCTCGGCAAGGCTTTGCCCGATCAACCGCTGGTCAATATCGTTGGCGCCAGTGCGGACGAGCAGAAGCTGCTGCTGATCGCATCAAGCGATACACAGCCCGGAATGGTCTACCTGTTCGACCGCAAGGCTCGCGCTCTGGAGCCGCTGCTGCCTCTGCGCCCACGGCTTGAAGGGCAGGCGATGGGGCAGATGAAGCCCGTCAGCTATCCGGCGCGCGATGGGACGTTGATCCCCGCCTACCTCACGCTTCCGCCGGGATCGGACGGCAAGGGCCTACCTGCGATCGTCCTTCCTCACGGCGGCCCGGCGGCGCGCGACGAATGGGGGTTTGACTGGCTGGTGCAGTACTTCACCGCCAAAGGCTATGCCGTGCTCCAGCCCAATTACCGCGGGTCATCCGGCTATGGCGAGGCGTGGTACGGGCGCAATGGCTTCAAGGCATGGGAAGTCGCGATTGGCGATGTGAATGATGCGGGTCGCTGGCTGGTGAGCGAAGGGATCGCTATGCCGGACAAGCTCGCCATCGCCGGGTGGTCCTATGGCGGCTATGCGGCGCTGCAATCGCAGGTGCTGGATCCGGCGCTGTTCAAAGCGGTGGTGGCGATCGCACCGGTCACCGATCTCGGTTTCCTGATCGCTGACGCACGCGATTACACCAATTCACGGCTTGTGCGGGACTATGTGGGCGAGGGTCCGCACGTCGCTTCGGGCAGCCCGCGCCGCCATGCCGAAAGGTTCGCCGCGCCGGTCGCGCTGTTCCATGGCACCCGCGACCTCAATGTCGATGTGCGTCACGCGCAGGCGATGGAGCGGGCCTTGAAAGAAGCGGGAAAGTCCGTGACGTATCGCGAATATGCCGATCTTCAGCATGGGCTCGATGACAGCGCAGCGCGCGCCGAGATGCTGGCCGATATCGGGCGTTTTCTTGATGAGGCGCTTACCGGCGGTTGATGGCGCGGGAAGCCCCTCGACAAGAGGCATTGTGACCGCTTAGGGCGCTGGCCATGACCGATTTTCCCCTGAACCCTGAAGACTGCACAACCATGCCCGACGTCCGCGCCGGGGTTGACGCACTCGATGCCCAGCTTGTTGCGTTGCTCGCCAAGCGTTTCGGCTACATGCGCGCCGCCGCCCGGATCAAGCCGACCCGCGGCGCGGTGCGTGACGAAGCACGCAAGGCCAGCGTGATCGCCGCCGCTGTGGCCGAGGCAGAAGCCCACGGCATTCCGGCAGACGTCATCGGCGATATCTGGGAGCGCCTCGTCGAAGGTTCGATCGCCTATGAATTTGGCGAATGGGACCGGATCAGAGACTGACCCCGGTTCCCCAAAGCGGCAACGAAAAAGGGCGGCCCCGCAAGGCCGCCCTTTTTTATGCATCGCTGTCCGAAGGATCAGCGCGAGTAGAATTCCACCACCAGGTTCGGCTCCATCGTCACCGGGTAGGGCACTTCGTCGAGCTTCGGCACGCGGGTGAAGGTGATCTTGTCGTTGCCATCGGGCTGGACGTAATCGGGAATGTCACGCTCGGCGAGGCCCTGGGCTTCGATCACGAGCGCCATTTCCTTGGCCTTGCTGCCGAGGCTGACAACGTCGCCGATCATCACGCGGCGCGAAGCAATGTTGCACTTCACACCGTTCACATAGATGTGACCGTGGCTGACAATCTGACGGGCCGAGAAGATGGTCGGCGCGAACTTGGCGCGGTACACCACCATGTCGAGACGCTGTTCGAGCAGGCCGATCAGGTTCTGGCTGGTATCGCCCTTCATGCGCGAAGCTTCGGCATAGGTGCGCTTGAACTGCTTTTCAGTGACGTCGCCGTAATAGCCCTTCAGCTTCTGCTTGGCGCGCAGCTGGAGGCCATAATCGCTCATCTTGCCCTTGCGGCGCTGACCGTGCTGGCCGGGACCGTAGGAACGCTTGTTCACCGGGGAATTGGGACGACCCCAGATGTTTTCGCCCATCCGGCGGTCAAGCTTGTACTTGGCGCTTTTGCGCTTCGACATACGTCTTCCTTCAAATTGCTGGGCCGCCCCCATTGGGCAGCCATCAAACCCGGTATCGCTCCATCACGCCGTTAGGCGGGATGCGGCCACTGCTTCACCGGGGTGCAGGGCCCATTTGCGAAGGCGCGCGCATAGCAGGATGACCGCGTAGGTCAAGCGTTGCGCGTGCCGCAATGTCGGTGGAGTCCGATCAGGTCGGCACGTTCAATCCCCGCCATTCTTCCATTGTGCGGCAGACGCGGGTCTTGCGGCGGCTCGACGGGTCGGCCCGGACGGACTTGCACACGCGCTTGTTTTCTTCGGCTGTGTCTTCCTTGGCGGTTTCGTCGTCCGGCTTGGGAGCGGGGGTCTCAGCCGCGGGCGGGGTTTCACTGGCTTGCTCGTCAGACTGAGCGGCTGCGGCGAAGGGTAAAAGCAGCAGGCTGCCGGCACAAGCCAGCAGGAGGCGGTGCAGGGGAATCATCAGCAATCTCACTTGGTTGGAGGCGGGATGGCCTAGAGCTAACGGCTGACGGGCCAGTGTCCAACCCCGTTCGACGAACGACGTTACTCGATCCGTCCGCGCTCGATTGTGGTCAGAACGCCCCTCAGAGTGCGTACTTCGAGGTGGTTCCAGCCCGGCTTCGTCAGCACTCCGCGCAAGGTGCGACGGTTCGCCTCGGCGCGGCCTTCGGGGCGGAAATAGCCACGTGGGCCGAGCAGCGCTTCGAAATGGGCGATCAGACCCTCAAGCTCTTCTTGCGGCGCGGGGGGCAGGATCTCCTCGATCGTCGGCTGCACCAGCACCGGATCAACGCCCGCCATCTCGCGCCCGGCGCGCGACCATTCATAAGCCACCAGAATCACCGCCTGCGCGAGATTGAGCGAGCCGAATTCGGGGTTGATCGGAATCGTCAGGATATTGCGGGCCAGCGCCACATCTTCTGTCTCAAGGCCCGAGCGTTCGGGGCCGAAGATGATCGCGTGGCGGCCTGCCTCGGTGTGGACCAATCGCCCGGCCTCATCTGCGCCGATCACCGGCTTGGTCACGCCGCGCTT
>DLGU01000190.1:8449-8952 GCA_002482865.1 Porphyrobacter sp. UBA7686 | reverse complement strand
GCGCGGTCCATCACCACGTCCTCGATGCGGGCAACGCCAAGCTGGAGCGCGGCCTCCCATGCGGTGCGGAAGCTCTCCGCGCCGGGCTGGCGGCGCAGGTGGTAGGCACCCTCGGCGCTCATGTCGACGGCGCGGGCGGCGGCCTTGACCGAGCCGGTGTCGGCCAGCGCNNCGGCGGTCGGGCGTCCAGCCGTCGTGGCGTTGCGACTTGCGGGGGACGGGGGTGAAGGGGGGCAGCTCGCCCTGCGCGACGGGGAGGCGGGCGGAGCGGGGGTCTGATTTTCTCGTCATTAGGGTAAGGGATCACAAAACACCGGAGTAGGAAAATGTGCGCGAGGGGCGGGGCGGGGTGCGGCTTCACTTGGCGTTCAGCGCGGGGCTGGCTATAGGGTCGGCCATGTCGACCAAGCTCACCACTCGTCTCGCGCAGGCAGCGCTCGCCGCCGCGACCCTCGCGACCCTCTCCGCCTGTGCCGGGAGCACCGAGGGCAAGGACGTCGCCT
>DLGU01000190.1:7870-8340 GCA_002482865.1 Porphyrobacter sp. UBA7686 | reverse complement strand
CGCCGCGCGCAGCTGATGAGTGCGTTCAGCTATTACATCGCGCGCGATTACAACAAGGCGATCCAGAACGCCCAGCGGTTCCTGTCGATCCACCCGGGCAACAAGGACGCGCCTTACGCGTATTATCTGATCGCGCTGAGCTATTACGAGCAGATCTCAGATGTGAACCGCGACCAGAAGATCACCGAGCAGGCCCAGACCGCTTTGCGTGAGGTCAACCGCCGCTTCCCCCAGACCGAATACGCCGCCGATGCGCGGTTGAAGCTCGATCTGGTGGCGGATCACCTCGCGGGCAAGGAGATGGAGATCGGCCGCCACTACCAGCGCATGGGCCTGTGGCTCGCGGCGGATATGCGGTTCCGCAACGTGGTCGAGAAATTCGACACCACCAGCCACACGCCCGAGGCGCTCTACCGCCTCACCGAAAGCAGCCTCGCCCTCGGCGTGCGGGAGGAAGCGGTGAAGTATGC
>DLGU01000190.1:0-7751 GCA_002482865.1 Porphyrobacter sp. UBA7686 | reverse complement strand
GATCCCGGTCAGGCCTGGCCCGCCAGCGCGCGGCCTCTCCTTTATAGTGATCCTCCCCACCGGGTGAACGCGCACCCGCGCGCCGTGCACGCGTGCAAGCCATTGCCGCTCCCAGTCCGGCGTGTAACCGGAATGCCACATTCATATCCAAACATCTGTCAACATAGTAATTTAGTTATACATGACCGCGCTGATCGGTAACTTTCGGGCTCTGTACGCCAATTCTACCGATGAGGAACAAACCCGATGTCCATCCGCACGACCTTCAAGGCGGGCAGCGCTCTGCTCGTCCTCGCCGTTGCCAGCGCCGCGCAGCCTGTACTCGCGCAGGAAGAAGCTGTCTCTGACGAGGCCGAAGCTGCGGCCCCCGCAGACACCATCATCGTTACCGGGACGCGCCGCACCGACCGGACAATTGCCGAAAGCGCGGTGCCGATCGACGTGATCGGGTCCGAGGCGCTGCTCAATCAGGGCACGACCGAGACCAATCGGTTGCTCAACAATTTGGTACCCTCGTTCAACTTCCCGCAGCCTTCGTTGACCGACGGCACGGACTCGCTGCGCCCGGCCACCTTGCGCGGGCTGGCGCCGGATCAGGTGCTGGTGCTGGTGAATGGCAAGCGTCGCCATTCCTCGGCGCTGCTCAATCTCAACGGATCGGTCGGGCGCGGATCGACCGGTGTCGACATGAACACGATCCCGCCGCTGGCCATCGAACGGATTGAAGTGCTGCGTGACGGCGCCGCTTCGCAATATGGTTCCGATGCGATTGCCGGGGTGATCAATATCCAGCTGAAAAAGCGCGAAGGCGGCCGCGCGCAGGTGACCTACGGCAAGTATATCACCACCATGGAAGGCGTGGGGCAGGTTGCCAGCGTCGCGCCGACGACGACTGCGAACGGCGATCCGGCGATCACCTTCACCGGTGAAGATCGCAAGCGGCGCGACGGCGACACCGTGACACTGGCCGCCAATTTCGGCCTGCCGGTGGGCGATACGGCCTATGTGAACATCACGGGCGAATACAAGGATCGCAATCCCACCAACCGGTCTGGCCCGGATATTCGCCGCCAGTATTCCGGCATCGGAGATCCGCGCGAAACCACGATCAATCGCTACAACCACCGTTTCGGTGACGGCGAGTCCGAAGACGTGAACATCTTCGTCAACTCCGGCGTGGAAATCGGCACCACCTTCGAACTTTATGCCTTCGGCAGCTATGGCAGCCGCGTCGCCAACGGCGCCGGTTTTTATCGCCGCGCGAATGATGCCCGCAACCGTGACTTTGCCAATGGCGGTGCGCCATTCTACGCAGATGGCTTCCTGCCATTTATCGATGCAGATATTGAAGATATCGCCGCTGCTATGGGCGTGCGCGGGGAGGCTGGCGGCTGGAACCTCGATCTGTCTGTCAACTACGGCACCAACCGCATTGATTACGGCGTATCGAACAGCTGGAACGCATCGCTCGGCGGGCTGGTTAGTCCGACGGAATTTGAGGCGGGCGGTCTTCGTTCCGGCCAGACCTCGGTCAATTTCGATGCCCAGCGCAGCATCGATCTGGGCATTGGCGACACCTCGTTCGCGGTCGGCGGCGAATGGCGTAACGAAAACTACAAGATCGTGCCGGGTGAGGAGGCGAGCTATATCGCCGGGCCGTTCACCTTCTCCAACGGGGCGGCGCCGGGCGCGCAGGTATTCCCCGGTTTCCAGCCTTCGACCGCAGTTGATGCATCGCGCGATAGCTTTGCCGTCTACGCGGAGCTCGATACCGATCTGTCGGACATGTTCAACATCCAGATCGCCGGGCGTTACGAGAATTTCTCGGATTTCGGTGACACGCTGAACGGCAAGATCGCCGCGCGGTTCGAGCCTGTTGAAGGGCTGGCCTTGCGCGGATCGGCCTCGACCGGCTTCCGCGCCCCGGGCCTCGCCCAGCAGTTCTTCTCCACCACCTCGACCAACAATGTCACCGGCATCGGGTTGGTCGAGATCGGCACCTTCCCGGTCAATTCCCCGATCGCTGTTGCGCTGGGTGCGCAACCTCTCGAAGCGGAAAAATCGATCAATCTCGGCGCTGGCGTGGTGTTCACAATGATCGACCGGCTGAGCGTGACGATTGATTACTACAACATCAAGATCAATGACCGCATCGTGCTGACCGAAAACCTGCAAGGCGCAGACGTGATCGCGCTGCTGCAAAATGCCGGGGTGGTCGGCACTTCGGCGCGGTTCTTCATCAACGGGATCGATACCCGCACGCAGGGTCTCGATATCGTCGCCAGCTACCGCGTGCCCGATTTCGGGATGGGCAATTTCACCCTGACAGCGGGTTACAACATCAACGATCAGGAGATTACGGACCGCGCGACCTTCTCCGGGTTCGATCCGCAGCGCCTGTTCGGCCGCCCGGAAAGCTTCCGCCTGACCGATGGCCAGCCTTCGAACAAGCTCAATGTCGGGCTTGATTGGACCATGAACGCGTTGGGCGCGACACTGCGGGCCAACCGGTTCGGTTCAGTGTTCCTGCCGATCGGGTCGAACAACAATCTGGCGATTGCCGAAGGCGATGCGCCGGGCGATCTCACACTGTCGCCCAAGTGGGTGGTCGATCTGGAAGTGCGTTTCAACCCGGCGGAAATGGTGCAGCTGGCGGTGGGCGCGAACAACCTGCTGGACGAATATCCCGATCGTCTGCCGTTCGGCACGGTTGACGGGTTCAACTTCGGCCAGAACCAGAGCTTCCTGCCCTATTCCTCGCAGTCGCCTTTCGGCTTCAGCGGGCGGTTCCTGTATGGCCGCGTGAGCGTGGAGTTCTAAACCGCGCGCAGCAGCACAAAGAGGGGTGCGGCTGGCCCGCACCCCTTTGGCAAGTTCCGCATGAATTGCGCGACTTTTGGGGATTGGCGCGCCTTACGCAGGTGACGCGGGCAAGGGTGTGCGCTATCTGTTCTCCCGCCCATGCTGACCCGCCTGTCCATCCGCAACATTGTCCTAATCGAAGCGCTCGATCTCACCTTCGCGCGCGGGCTGGGCGTGCTGACGGGGGAGACGGGGGCGGGCAAGTCGATCCTGCTGGATGCGTTGGGGCTGGTGTTGGGCGACCGGGCGGAGACCTCGCTGGTGCGCGCTGGGGAGGACAAGGCGTCCGTTACCGCCAGCTTTGAATTCGCTGCGCTGCCTGCGGGCATCGCGGCTGCGCTCGATGACGCCGAGATCGCGATTGAGCCCGGTGAGCCGCTGCTGATCCGGCGGCAAGTTCGCGTTGATGGCGGTTCCAAGGCTTTCATCAATGATCAGCCCGCCAGCGTTGCCCTGCTGCGCGAATTGGCGCCTGCGCTGGTGGAATTGCACGGCCAGCATGACGACCGGGGCCTCGTGAACCCGCGCGGGCATCGGCTGCTGCTGGATCGCTATGCCGGGACCGACACCGCCGGGCTGGAGCGCGCTTATGCCGATTGGGCGCGCACCGAGGCGCAGTTAGCTGAAGCGCGCGGAGCGGTCGAACAGGCCAAGGCCGATCAGGATCTCTTGATTGCGCACCTCGCTGAACTCGCCGCGCTGGAGCCGGTCGCGGGAGAGGAAGCGCGGCTCGCGGGTGCGCGGGCGGATATGCAGAAGGGCGAAAAGCTCTCGGACGATCTCGAAACGCTACGACACCTCTGGGAGGGATCGGATTCGCCGCTGGCGTCCTTGCGGGTCGCGGCGCGGAAGCTCGACCGGATTGCCGAACAGCACGCCCTGCTGGCCGAAGCGCTCGCGGCGCTCGACCGCGCGGTGATCGAAGCGACCGAGGCCGAGGACAAGCTGCGTGCTGCGGCTGAGGCGCTGGTGCATGATCCGCACGAATTGGAGCGCGCTGAGACACGGTTGTTCGAACTGCGGGCGGCGGCGCGCAAGCATCGCTGCGAGGTGGATGACCTGCCTGAATTGATGCGCACGATGCGCAGCCGGCTCGATGCGATCGAGGGCGGGGAGGCGCAGCTCGACGCGCTGGAAGCCGCCGCCAGGGAAGCGCGCACGGCCTATGTTGCGGCCGCCGAGGCGGCGCACGCTGCGCGCGTGGCGGGCGCGGAGCGGCTGGATGCGGCGGTGGCGGCTGAGCTTGCCCCGCTCAAGCTCGATGCCGCCCGGTTCCGCACGGCGATCACGCCGCTGCCAGAGGAGCGCTGGAACGCCCACGGCATGGATGCGGTGGAGTTTCTGATCTCGACCAATCCCGGCGCGGATTTCGCGCCTTTGGGCAAGATTGCGAGCGGCGGGGAATTGTCGCGCTTCATCCTCGCGCTGAAGGTCGCGCTGGCTGAGCAGGGCGGGGCGGCGACGATCATCTTCGACGAGATCGACCGCGGCGTGGGCGGCGCAGTGGCGTCTGCCATCGGTGAGCGCCTGGCCCGGCTCGCGTCGCAAGAGGGGCAATTGCTGGCGGTGACCCACTCCCCGCAGGTCGCGGCGCGCGGGGGCCAGCATTACCTCATCGCCAAGGCTTCGAGCGGGATCGTGACCAAGACCAGCGTGGTGCTGCTCGACCAGGCTGGACGGCAGGAGGAAATCGCGCGGATGCTGTCCGGCGCCGAAGTCACGCCAGAGGCCCGCGCACAGGCGGACCGGTTGCTGGAGGGGGTGTGAGCGGAACGAAGGACTTTACCATGCTCGGAGCGCTCGTCGCTCTTGTCGCGGGAGGGGTCTGGATTTCGGGCACACTCGATCACCAACCGCTCGTTACTGAAGCGGCGGCAGCAGCGATCAAGAGCGAGTTTGCATGGTACAGTAATGCCGAGTCCAAGATCGCAAGGGAGCAGGGGCGGAAACCCGAGATCGTGACCTTATGTGTTGATGCCGAGCCGTTTGACTACACACTTCGCGCAAAGCGACTTTCGGCGAGCCTTGTCAGACCGTTTCCTGCCTCAGCATGCAAGAGCAAGAACGGCGCTGCCGATCCCGCGGCATTGGGTGCGATAGATCAATGGTCACACAAGAGCGGAGCTTTTGCGGTGATGTTTCGGGTCAGGTCTATCCGTTGCATGACGCGCTCGCGGTGCATTGTCGAAACCGCATTCATGGGAGAAGGCAAGGCCTACGAGGTGACACGAATGGAGTATGGCTGGACTGTTACTAACATAGAACTTTTGGCAATCGTATGATCGGCGACGGGGTTTGCTTTCCTTCGTTTTGTCGTCACCCTGAACTTGTTTCAGGGTCCATTGCTCCGCACGCTCAGTCGACTTTACAACGCGCCATAGATGCTGAAACGAGTTCAGCATGACGAAGGTATTTGATGCGGTGACACTCCTGCTCCCCATTCTCCTGCTCACCGCTGCCTGCACCACCACCACGCCCGCGCCAGAGGAGGCTCCGACGCTCGTGCAACCCAACAACGCGACCTACGGCACCGACGCCAACCTTGCGCCTTCCGCGCCCGATGCGATCTGGCGTTATGCCGATCATCCGCGCGGGTTTGCCGAATTGCGCCTGCCGCAAGGGGAAGGCCCGTTTCCGCTGGCGGTGATCTATCATGGCGGATGCTGGAAGACCGGCATTGCCTCGCAAGCCTATATGGGCCCGCTCGCGACCCGCTGGCAGCAGCTCGGCATCGCGACGCTCAATGTCGATTACCGCGAGGTCGGGGACGGGGGCGGCTGGCCGGGGTCGTTCGCGGATTGGGCGGCTTCGGCCGAGCTGATCGACCAGATTGCAGCGCGCTATCCCATCGACCGTTCGCGCGTCACGCTGGTCGGCCACTCCGCGGGCGCTTTGCCTGCGCAATGGTTGGCGAGCGCGCAGGGCGCGGATGGCCCCGTCGGCAAGCGCCAACCGCTCAAGGCCCGCGCCGCGATCGTGCTCGATGGGCCGGGCGATGTCGGGGCTGAGCGTTCGGCGTTCGACACGCTGTGCCAATTCTCCGCCGTCGATCCCTTCATCGGTGCCGCGCCCGAAGCCGCGCGCGCTCGTTATGCCGCGATCTCCCCTGCCACCCACGCGCCGCAGCTGTCCGAACTGCTGTTCGTGCAGGCCAAGCTGCCCGCCCCCTCGGCCGGGACACAGGCTGCGCTCGGGTCGGGCGGGGCGAAGGTTACGGTGCGCGAGAATGTCGGCATGAGCCACTTTGCCATCATCACCCCTGGCCACCCGGTCTACACCGCCAATGAAGCGGCCATGCTGGGTGTGCTCAAGGGCGGTGAATGACCCGTTGCCCGCCGCCGCTGCGGCGCGCTATGCTGCTGGAGTTCAAGGGGGAGGGACGATCATGAAGCCTGTTATCTCGCTGCTGGCGCTCGCCGCAACTTTATCCGCCTGCGCGCCGACCGAGCCGGTGGCCGTGGCCCAGGCTGCGCCCGACGCGCGCTTTGCTGTCACTGACACCAAGGATTACGGACCTGAAGAGGTCAACACGATCCCCTCTGACGCACCGACCCTCAAAGTCGCTTACGGCACCGCTTCGGCGCGGCAATATGGCGAATTGCGGATGCCCGAGGGCAAGGGACCCTTCCCGGTTGCGGTGATCTGGCACGGCGGGTGCTGGTCGGGCTACGCGGGGCCGTTCGGAGTTTCCGGCCTTGCGACCTTCCTCGCCCGCAACGGCGTCGCCACCTGGACACCCGGCTACCGCGAACTCGGTTCGGACGGGGGCTGGCCCAACACCTTCGCCGACTGGGCGCAGGGCCTTGCCTATGTGAAGACGCTCGCCAAGTCCCACCCAATCGATCTGTCGCGCCTCACCCTGATGGGCCACTCGGCGGGAACGACGCCAGCGGTTTGGCTGGGGACGGGTGACTACGGCGATGCGGTGATCGAGGGCGATCTGCCCAAACCGCGCTCTGCTGTGGTGATTGACGGACCGCTACGCACCGCTCCGTTCGTCGGAGTCGACGCGGCGATCTGCGGCCAGCCTGTCATCGTGCCGCTGATGGGCGGCACCCCGGCCGACGTGCCGTCACGCTACGCGATGCTCGACCCGCTGGTGAACAAGCCGCTGATCAAGCGGCTGCTGGTGATTGACGGCGCGCTGCCCGATCCCGAGCCTGAGGTGATCGCAGGCCTGCGCGCGCAGGGCATCGCGGTCGAGGTGATCCGGGTCTCGCAGGAGCAGCACTTCAACATGCTGGTGCCCGGCACCAAGGATTTTGCTGCCATTGGCCCGTCGTTGCTGGACATTGCCAAGGCCCGGTGAAAAAGCTGCGGGCATGAGCACCGAAGGATTGAGCGAGGCGGATGCCGCCAATGAATTGATGCGCCTCGCCCGCGCCATCGCGAAGCACGACCGCCTGTACCACGCCGAGGATTCGCCGGAGATTTCCGACGCCGAATATGACGCGCTTGTCCGCCGCAATGCCGAGATTGAAGCGGCGTTTCCGCATCTGATCCGTGAGGACTCGCCTTCGAGAAAGGTCGGCCATGCCATCGCCGCCTCGCCGCTCGGTAAGGTGGCGCACGAGGTTCGGATGATGAGCCTCGACAATGCCTTCAGCCCGGACGAGGTGGCTGAGTGGCTGGCGCGGATGCGCCGGTTCCTGAACTTGCCCGAAGGCGAGCCGCTGGCGGTAACCACCGAGGACAAGATCGACGGGCTCTCCTGCTCCCTGCGTTACGAACACGGAGTGCTGGTGCGTGCCGCGACGCGCGGTGACGGGCAGGTCGGCGAGGATGTAACGGCCAATGTCGCGCACATCCCTGACATCCCCCAAATCCTGCCGCAAGGCATCCCCGCCGTGTTCGAAGTGCGCGGTGAGGTCTATATGGAAAAACAGGCC
>DLGU01000105.1 GCA_002482865.1 Porphyrobacter sp. UBA7686 | reverse complement strand
TCGATCAACCGCGACATTGCCACGCTGGTGCGCGATGATGGCGAGTACAACCCCGCCGTTCACATCGACACCCGCGATGCCGCGACTCCCCGTGCGATGGTGCGCCTGCTCTCCGGGCTTTATCGCGGCGATTTCCTGTCCGATCAGAGCCGTCAGGTGTTGCTGGCCGCGATGAGCCGTACCGTCACCGGCAAGCGCCGCATCCCGGCGCACATCCCGCTTGAAGCGCGGGTGAGCCACAAGACTGGATCGCTCAACAACACGTCGAGCGATATCGGCATCATCGAATGCCCCGATGGCCGCACGATTGCCGTGGCGATCTATGTCACCGGACAAGGCACCAAGCAGGCCCGCGAAGAACGCATCGCCGCAATTGCGCGCGCGCTGTATGATGGCTTCGCTGTCCGCGCGCAGGCCAACCCGACCCGGAATTGGGCGAACGCGCCTTACGCCACCGGCGGCTGAGCCCTCACCCTTACGACAGACAACAAAAAGGGGCGGCGCCGGGTGGCACCGCCCCTTTTTTGTAGCCTCGCCGCCTAGGCGGCGCTGGGCCGCGGAACGATTACTCGGCGGCGTCTTCGGCTTCGGCAGCGATGTTCGCGGCAGCTTCACCGATTTCGTCGGTGGTCTTCACGGCTTCGTCAGCTGCTTCATCGGCGGCGGCGTTGATGTCTTCAGCCGTCGCGTCAGCGGCGGTGGTCACATCAGCGGCGACTTCATCGCCAGCAGCTTCGGCGTCGGCGGCCATCGCGTCGACGGCTTCATCGGTTTCGGTTTCGGTGGATTCGCTGCAAGCGGCCAGACCGAGGGCCGAGGTGGCGATGGCGGCAGCGAGGATGATCTTGCGCATGGTTTGAATTCCTTATCTCTGCGATTGCGACGCGATGCTGGGCAATGCGCGCCGAAACCGGTTTCTCTCTCGCCCGGTTCAAGGAAGAAGATAGGGCGCGAAGCCCGGCTCGACAAGGTGGAATAAGGCAACCCGCCCCAATTCTGCCGCATTTTTGCCACAATTGAGATGCGCATGGGTCTGTTCCAGCCCCCTACCCGCGAAGCACGGCCGGTGCTAGCAGGCGGCATGGCCGAAAAGCACCACCTCTATCTCGTCGATGGCTCGTCATATATTTTCCGTGCCTATCACCGGCTGCCGCCGCTGACGAACCCGGAAGGCACGCCGGTTGGCGCGGTCTATGGCTACACGACGATGTTGTGGAAGCTGGCGGCTGATCTGGACGCGGCGGACGGGCCTACGCACCTTGCGGTGATCCTGGATGCGAGCGGGGTGAGTTTCCGCAATGACCTCTACGAACATTATAAGGCCAACCGCCCGGAACCGCCCGAGGACCTCGTCCCGCAGTTCCCCCTGATCCGCGACGCCACCCGCGCCTTCAGCCTGCCCTGCATCGAAGTGCCGGGGCTGGAGGCGGACGATCTGATCGCCACCTATGCCCGCCGCGCACAGGAACGCGGCTGGGATGTCACTATCGTCAGCTCGGACAAGGATCTGATGCAGCTGATCGGCGAGGTCGCCACCGAGTTTGGCCCTGCCAAGATCGACATGCTCGACACCATGAAGAACCAGCGCATCTGGCTGGAAGAGGTCCATGAAAAGTTCGGCGTCGGCCCGGAACTGGTCGGCGATGTGCTGGCCTTGATGGGCGATGCGGTCGACAATGTGCCCGGCATCTACGGAATCGGCCCCAAGACCGCGTCGAAGCTGATCGCCGAGCACGGTTCGCTGACCGCCGCGCTCGATTCGGCGCCTGCAATGAAACCCTCCAAGCTCAAGGAGCGTCTGATCGAAGGGCGGGCCGATGCGGAGCTCAGCAAGGTGCTCGTCACGCTGAAAGAGGATTGCGACCTGCCGCAGCCGCTCGAAGAGATGGTGCTGGGGCCGGTGCCGCCCGAACCGCTGGCGGCATTCCTCCAAAAGCACGGCTTTACCTCGCTGCTGCGGCGGCTGGATGCGGGATCGGGCAGCCCGTCACGCACCACGGATCTCAACCCGCCCAAACCAACCACCGCTGGGACGAATGGCAATGGGTCAGGCGAAGGCAGCCGCCAGCCGCTCCCCGAAATGGCCCCGATTGATCACAGCGCCTATGAAACGGTGCAGACGCTCGAACGGCTGGAAGCCTGGATCGCGCGCGCCACGGCCGCGCGGCTGGTGGCGGTCGATACCGAGACCACCTCGCTCGATCCGATGCGCGCGGAACTGGTGGGCGTCAGCCTCGCGCTCAGCCCCAATGATGCGTGCTACATCCCGCTTGCGCACGGTGGCACCGATATGTTCGCGCAAAAGCCCGAGCAGGTGCCGCTGGCTGCGGCCCTCGCCGCGCTGAAGCCGCTGCTGGAGGACGATTCTGTCCTCAAGGTGTTCCAGAACGGCAAGTATGATCTCAACGTGCTGGCCCGAGTCGGTATCGCCGTGGCGCCCATCGACGATACGATGGTGATCAGCTTCGCGCTTGATGCCGGGCGCGGTGAAGAGGGCATGGGCGGCGGCCACGGGATGGACGAGCTTTCCCAGCGCCACCTCAGCCACACCCCGATCCCGTTCAAAGAGCTGTGCGGCACCGGCAAGAAGGCGATCCTGTTCGGCGAAGTCCCCTTGGACCGCGCCACCGCCTATGCCGCCGAGGATGCCGACGTCACCTTGCGGCTCTACCGCCACCTGAAGCCGCGCCTTGCGGTGGAGGGCGGCAGCCGGGTCTACGAGCGGGTCGACCGCCCGCTGATCCCGGTGGTCGCCGCGATGGAGCGCGAAGGCATCCGGGTCGACCGTGCGCGGCTCGCCAAGCTGTCGGAAGAATTCGCGATCGAGATCGGCCGGCTGGAAGGTGAAATTCACGCGTTGGCGGGTCAGGAATTCACCGTCGGCAGCCCC
>DLGU01000140.1:18555-33991 GCA_002482865.1 Porphyrobacter sp. UBA7686 | reverse complement strand
CAGGGCGTGACCGAGCTGATCCTCGACTTCCGCTACAATGGCGGCGGGCTGGTCAATGTCGCTGACACGATGGGCGATCTGATGGGGGGCGGACGCGTCGGGCAGGTGTGGAGCCGCACAGTGTTGCGCCCCTCCAAGGCTGCCGAGAACGAAACCCGCGCCTTCCGCGCCGAAGCCAACGCCATCGCGCCCACCAAGATTGCGATCATCACCACCGGGGCGAGCGCTTCGGCGAGCGAGATCGTCGCAAATTCGCTGATCCCCTACCTTGGTAACAACTCGGCGTTGATCGGGAGCAATTCCTTCGGCAAGCCGGTCGGTCAGTTCGGGTTTGATCTGGCGGCCTGCGACCTCCGGGTGCGGGCGGTGACCTTCCGCACCGTCAACGCCAATAATCAGGGCGATTATTTCACTGGCCTTGCCAGCGTGATGCCCAACACCTGCCGCGCAGGGGACGATATCACCCGCCCCTTGGGCGATCCGCGTGAAGCCTCAATCGCGGCTGCGCTCGATTTCCTCGGCGGGCGGGCCTGCACCCCGATCACATCCACCGCCACGACCAGCGGGCTGCAACAGGGGCAGAGCGCCCGTCAGGGCTTGGGCCTGCCCGAGCGCGAGATGCTCCAGCCGAAGCGGCCCAATGCCGCGCAGCGCGAATTGCCGGGGCTATACTAAGGCCAGCCTAGAGCCCTTGGGGCACGGTTTCGAAGCTGGGGATTTCACCCAGATCGACCCAGTCCTGTTTGCTCTTGGTATAACAGTGGAAGGCGGGCTTGAGGATGCTGGTATCGTCCAGCGTCCCAGCCTTGATGAACATCATGCCGGGCGGCGTGTCGACGCGGGTGAACACGGGCGATCCGCAGGTTCCGCAGAACTGCCGCCTGACAGTCGCACCGCTATCGCCGGTGTCATTATAGGTGGTGAGCTCGCCTTCGAACTGCACCGCGGTCTCAGGCACGCCGACGATCACCGAAAGCGCGCTGCCCGCCTGCCGCTGGCAGTTCTTGCAATGGCAGGTCACGCAGAGCAGCGGATCGCTTTCGCAGGTGTAGCGCACCGCGCCGCACAGGCAGCCTCCGGTGATGGTCATGGCCCGTCTCTCCCCCTATCCGTGCGCCCTTATGGCGCTTCGCCGCCGTTGAATGGCTGACTGGTGGTATAGCCACAGCCCTCGAATGTCTCCCCGCCCAAAGCGATAGTGGCGACGAAGGGGAAGCGGCGGTCGCTCATCCCGTCGCTGCACTCGCCCGGCGTGAGCGTGGCGGTGAGCGGCTTGCCATCCAACTCGCCGGAAAAGCCAAGGCCGTTGTTTCCGGCGAAGCGTTCGACCGCAAACCGCGTGCCGGGTTGGTTGTCGGGCGTGGTCCAGACGCCCTCGCCTGCTGCGATCGCGAGGGTCCAGAACGGCTCGGTCCCGGTGAGGGTCACGGCTTCCTCCGGCGCGACAGCATCGAAGGTCTTGCCCTTGGGGTCGATCCCATCAGCGGCTGGTGTGCAGGCGGCTGCGGCAGCGAGCAGCAGGCAAAGGGCGGCGCGGGGATAGGTGGTGAGCATGGCAGGGCTCCTTTCGCGCGGCAGCTTAACCGTGCCCGGGGGCACAAGCAAAGGGCGGGCGCCGCTCGCACGGTGCCCGCCCCTTTTTAGGCTTAGATGTAAGCGGCTCGCTTACTTCGGCATCAGCACGGTATCGATCACATGGATCACGCCGTTGGACGCCGCCACGTCGGTCGCAGTGACCTTGGCGGTGTTGCCGGCCGCATCAGTCAGCACCACGCCGCCATCGACGACCTTGGCATTCAGTGTCGCGCCCTGGACAGTGGTGATGGAGTAGCCTTCATCGCCCGCCTGCGTGATGGCATTGGTCAGCGTAGCCGCATCGATCGTGCCGGGGACGACGTGGTAGGTCAGGATCGACTTCAGCGTTTCCTTGTCGTCAGTTGTCAGCTTTTCGACCGTGCCGGCGGGCAGCTTGGCAAAGGCGTCATTGGTCGGCGCGAACACGGTGAACGGCCCGGCACCCGACAGGGTTGTGCCAAGATCGGCTGCGGTCACGGCGGTCACCAGCGTCGAGAAGGCGTCATCGCCCTGTGCGACTTCGACAATCGTGCCAGCACCGGTGGCTTCATCGGCAAGAGCCGTCGTATCGGCGGCGGTGTCTTCAGCCGGGGTTTCGCTGTTGCAGGCGACCAACGCGAGCGCAGCAACCGAAGCGAGCGTGACATTGATGATCTTCATAAGGCATTCCTCAATAGGGGCCAAGAGGCCGGGGGTAGCCCGGATGCAGGAGGGGATCCGGGGCAAGCAGGCGCGGCGCCAAAGCGACGCGGCCTGATACAGATACGAGTCCTGCAATGGTGTGGATGTTCCAGCCTTGGGGGCACTCAACCTCCGCTCGTCCGGAACCATGACCGGGTCACCGGGTTGCCCCCTCGATGACCCCACACCCCACCCGCGCGGCAGCTCTTGCCCGCCTCGCCCAGTTTCTTCCCGCCGCCGGTCGCCGCTACGCCGAAACCCGCAATGCCGATGATGGTCCCGCGAGCGGTGGGCGCAGCAATGTCAGCGAATTGTCGCCTTGGCTGCACGCCGGGGTGCTTGGCGAACCCGAAGTGCTGGAAGCTGTCCTCGGCCAGCATAGCCCGCGCGCGGCCGAGAAGTTCATCGCCGAAGTGTTCTGGCGAATTTACTTCAAGGGCTATCTCGAACAGCGCCCGGCGATCTGGGAGGATTATTGCACGGGCCGCGATGGCGCTCTCGCCGCAATGACGCGCAATGCTGGGCTGCAAAGGGCCTATGCCGAGGCGACCGAGGGCCGCACCGGGATCGCAGCTTTCGATGTCTGGGCGCAGGAGCTGGCCGAGACCGGCTACCTCCACAACCATGCCCGCATGTGGTTCGCGAGCATCTGGGTCTTCACGCTGAAGCTCGATTGGCGGCTGGGCGCGGATTTCTTCTTACGGCACCTGATGGATGGCGATGCGGCGTCAAACACCCTGTCGTGGCGCTGGGTCGCGGGGCTGCATACCAAGGGCAAGCACTACCTGGCGCGGGCGGACAATATCGCGCGCTACACCAGCGGTCGGCCCGGCGGCGCGCTGGCAGCGGATGGGCTGGCCGAGGATGCCGAACCGCTGTCCGAACCGCAAGACTACGGGCGGCAAAAGCTCGATCTCCCCGCGCCCGTCAGCGTGGACGACCTTGCCGAGCCCTTCGCGCTGCTGCTGCATGACGAGGCGGCGCATCATGCCCCGCTGGCCCTGCCCGCTCCACCTGCGCTGGTGATCGGCGCGGCGCGGCCCGCAGCGCGCTCTCCCGGCGCAGTCGGCGCGCTGGCGTCGGGCTTTGCGAATGGCGCGGTGGCAAGCGGCATGGCGGAGGCGGCCACCGCCTTCGGCTGCCCCGCGACCGAATGGCACCCGGGCGAGCCGCTGGCGGCGCTGCTTGCCAAAGCCGGGGTATCGCGCATCGCGGTCCCCTACCTCCCCACCGGCTGGACCCGCGACGCGCTGATGCCTGACATCGCACCGCTGGCCGCACAAGACCGGGTGGTGACCATCCTCGGCGATCTCGACCGCGCGACCTGGCCCCATGCCAAGGCCGGGTTCTTCGGCGTGGCCAAGGCGATTGACGGCTTGCTCGCCGAATGCGGGATCACCGGCGGCGCGTAGGCGCTTCAACCCGGAATTAACCTTGCACGGATAGGGTTCGCTGGTCTTTGTCCACGCCGGGGCCCCCACGCGCCATGCTCTATCCCAACCGCCTGCAAGCCGCGCTGCTGTTCGACCGGAAGATCCACGACCTGGAAGCGATAATGCGCGATTTCGTGCGGATCGAGGGGATGCGATCAAGCGTCAGCTTCCATCTGTCGGAGAACAATCCGGGCCTGTTCTACCGCCTGTTCGATGCCACCGAAGAGCTGATGGTGACCTTCGAATATATCGACCGTCCCACCAATCCGCAGGTGTTCCAGCCGGCGCTGTCATCGTTCTACACCGGCATCCTCACCCCCGACATCCGCGAGCGGATCGCGCGCTGCGATAGCCATATCCTGTTCGAAGTCTCGCACGGCGTAATGGGCGGTGTCGAAGAGAACCCCGAGATTGCCGCGATGTTCGAAGCGATCGGCCGGGAGCGCTCGGGGGCGAACCAGCCGCAATTCGAACGGCGGCTCGCTGTCCTCGCGCTGATCACCCGGATCGCGATTGATCATGCGATGCCGCTAGCGGTGCACTGGACGCAGTCCGACACGTTGCTCAGCGGTGAGCTGTTTGATCGGATTGCGGCGGGCAATGACGCGCCGGGGCCGCTCCACATCCACCCGTTCCTGTTCGGCCCGACCGCCGCGCCGGGCGAGAGCGCGCGGGTCGGCATTCGTACCTTCGGCGCTCGCCACTGGTTGGGGCGCGAGATTATCGTCCAGCCCAACGTCCTGCCCTGGGCCGCGAATCTTGAGACGATCTTCGCCTTCCTCCGGGTCGCGACCATGCCGAACGGCTATGTCATCCCCAATGGCGACACCTTCGGCCCTGAGGACCGCAGCCTGTCCTATCGCGTCCTGCACCATGATGCGGGCGCGAATATCGGTTACGCCGAGCCCGAGCCTGCCGATGTGCCGTTCTACGAACTGGTGCCGTTGAAGCACCTCGAATACGGCTTCGTCGCGCAAGACCACGTGCCGGATGCCAATGCCTTCGACGATCGCGCCTTCCCGGTCGACATCATGCCAGAAGGTCAAGACGAGCGTATGGCGCTCGCCAATGAGTGGTTCGAGAAGCGCAAGCTGGCCGAGGGGATCGGTGGCCGCTTTGAAGTGCGCAAGATGGGCGAAGGGGATGCTCCTCCCACTCCGGAGCCGTCACCGCCGACGCCCACGCGGGTGATTACGCCGACGCCCAGCCAGCCAGGACTTCCCGGACTGACGGGACGCGGACTGCGATCGCGGGTGTTCGGGCGCAAGGAGGGATAACCCCTCGCCTGCGCCCGCACATGCGCAGGATTAGATCGTCTTGTCGGGTGAGGGATCGTGGCGATGCCGCTGCGCCTTGCCGAGCACGCGTTCCAGCCGTTCCGCCATCGTATTCGCCGCAATCCGCGCTGCCGCATCAACGTCAGACGCCTTGCCGGTCACGCCAATCGGGCGACTGCCGCGCGGACGCGCTTCGATGGTGCAATGCTTGTCATCCGCGCCATGTTTGCGGCCGTTGACGTCCGAGACATGAACCTCGATCCGCGTCAGCCGGTCAGCAAAACGTTCCAGCCGCTTGCGCACCTGCGCCTCGATCCGATGGGCGACGTCCTGCGTGCCCATCACCGAGCTGTCGGTGTTGAACTGGAACTGCATGGTGGTCATGGCTGTCTCTCCTTGGGTTCAGTGTCCTGTTGCCCAAGAAGAATATGGGGCGCGCTGATCCGGCTTTCCAGCGGAATCAGGCGAGATGGTCAGGACAGGAGATGATCAGCCGCGCGCTTTTCAGCCCGGACTCGGTCAGCCTTGACGCGCTCTTCCGCGGTCTTGCGGGCCTGCTCGGCGAGGCCGCGCCAGGTCTTTTCCGAACGCAATTCGCGCTCACGCACGTTGTCCAGCGTGGCCTTGCCAGCAAGGGCAGCGGCTTCATCGGCACGTTCGCAGTAGAATTCGTAGGTCTGGGCCATCAGGCGCTCCTGCCATGGGAGGGGGTAGGCGGGAATCTGAGGTGGCAGGCAGGGCGCGCGAAGCGCCCTGCCGCCGGGTATTCAGCTTAGGCAGCCGCCAGGTTCACGGCGCTTTCCTTGCCATTACGGCCGCGCTCGAGATCGAAGCTCAGACGCTGATCCTTTTCAAGGCTGTGCATGCCAGCGGCCTGCACGGCAGTGATGTGGACGAAGCTGTCCGACGAGCCATCGTCAGGCTGAATGAAGCCATAGCCCTTGTCGGTGTTGAAGAACTTTACGGTTCCGGTCTTGCTCATGGAGTGTTCCTTTCAAGAACAATGTATTCCGCACGGCAAAGGGCCGAGCGGTTAGTGCGTCGTATCGTCCGATGAAAGGAAGTCGTCGTCTGGTTTACGCCGGGGGCCAAAGGGCCAAGCGGCGGAGCGCAAATTTCGAAGTCCGTCGCAAATTTCGACGTCAGCGGGGGCTGTGTAGCACACAAGCGGGGGTTTGCCTAATCGTGGGGAAGGGAAAGCTGTTTCGCGCAGAGATCGCAGAGGAGCGGAGAACGCAGAGCGGTGCCGCGCCGCGCCCTTGCCCTGCCAGATCGAATAGGACCGGCCCGCGCTGACTCGGTCCGCCAACGGACGGACCGCAAGGCCGACTGGCCGCCCGCAGGTGCCCGGACCCCGGACTTGTTCCGGGGGGAGGAACAGCACCGAGGACGACCGCGCGGAGGCGCGGTCGCTAAACAAATAAGCGCACGGCGCGGTCGCAAACCGGAAAGTTGACAAAGTTGACAGGGTGTCAAGCGCCATTTCAGCCATTTCCCTTATATAATTCAACGTTCTATTCCTGAAAAACGAAGTTGACACTTCGCCATGTCCGGGGGGGGGGGAAGGCAGCGGCAGCCCGACCGATCACCGGCGCACCCCCTCCGCTCGATCATCCGCCAGATCGTCCGCGTCCCCAGCCCCCTCCTCCTCCGCGCGGCGCGCGGCTTCGGCGGCGTCATATTCGGCGTAGAGCGCCTCGCGCTCCTCATCCAGCTGCTCGTCCCAGGTTTCCGGGCCCTGCTCGACCCGTTCGCGCAGCGGGCCGAAATCCTCCGGCCCATACTCCGCCGCCGGATGCGAGGCCGAGGTGCGCCGCGCCCCGCCCGTCCCGCGCATCGCCAGCAACGCCAGCGTAAGCCGTTCATCATAGCGCCGCGTGGTGCCGACCAGCTCGCCATTGTAGAAATGCTGCACCTCCACTCCATTGATCGCCCGGTCGAGCGCGGCTTCGGCCAGCGCATCGAAGCGGCAGCGGAACGCCGCCGTCCAGGCGAGATCGAACGGCTCCCCCTTCAACCGCGCGCGCAAGGCATAGGCCGATTGCCGGCTCATCCCCACCGCCCGCGCCGCCTCGGACACGGAATGCGAGGCGGCGAGCGCATCAAGGAAGGTGACCTGACGCTGCGTGGTCCAGCCATCGTGGCGGATAGGGGCGAGCGCGAGGGGCGAAGCGGGGGTGCGAGCGTGCGTCATGGGCCGGAGGATGCCGCGCGCCATGCGAGTAGGAAAGAGCGCGCGTCGCCATTGTCCGTGCGCGCTGCGCTGGGCTAGAGCCGCTCTATGTCACCCGTCACCATTCTGATCGACGCCGACGCCTGNNCCGGTGAAGGACGAGATCTACCGCGTCGCCCTGCGCTTCCGCGCCGAAGTGCGCGTGGTCAGCAACGCCCCGTTCCGCATTCCCGATAGCCCGCGGGTGAAGCGCGTGGTGGTGTCGGACAGCTTCGACGCGGCGGACGACTGGATTGCCGAGGCGGCGGATGCGCGATCAGTGGTGGTGACCGCCGACATCCTGCTCGCCGAGCGCTGCCTGAAAGCCGGCGCGCGGGTGCTGAAACACAACGGCGAGGAGTTTACGGCGGCCAGCATCGGCGGCGCGATCGCGACGCGTGCGATCATGGCGGATTTGCGCGCAGGAATGGACGGGGTTGGAGGTGGGCCTGCGCCGTTTAGCAAAGCGGATCGCTCGCGGTTTTTGCAGGCGCTGGACCGGGTGCTGGTGGGGATGGGGTGTTAGGGCTCTAGTTCAAGCGGGTACTCGTCATACGTTTTTCCGTGAAGTTCCCGACCGGTCGCCTTCTTATTGCGACCGCCCCACTGCTTGAAGAAAAACGCTACATCATCACGCCGACAGATTTCGTAGAGTCGTTCAACCCATGTTTCCTCCATACGGCGAGAACGTGGCCCAGACTCTCCTCCTACGATTGCCCAATGGATGCCCTTTAGATCAACCTCAACAATTGGGCCGATCAATGGCTCAAAAGATACAAAAAGCGTTGCCCCTCTGATCTTAAGGAGATGCGCAATCCGCTCTGTCACCTCCTCACTTTCAACCGAAGTTCCGACCCAAATGTGAGTTTCCTGACGAAGAAGCCCAAGGTCAAAAAGGTCGGCCATCCGGTCAGGTCGCTTCGTCAGCACCTGAAAGTGGTGCTGCGGGCAAGCAACCATGACGTCCCAAACGCGCTTGATGAAATCGTCGGGTACGTCCTCGTGGAACAGGTCAGACATCGAATTCACGAAGATGCGCTTTGGCTTACGCCATTCGAGGGGTGCGGAAAGGCTACCTTCGTCCAGATTGACCTTGCCTGTCCAAACGTATCTGCCGCCGCTTTTTCGCGTCGTTCCAAGATACTTGGGATGGCCCATTGCTTCTAGACGTGCCGCCATGCGCATAGCGTAGCAATTCGTGCACCCGCTAGATGCGATACTGCACCCAGCGACCGGGTTCCAAGTGACGTCAGTCCACTCAATCTCAGACGTTCCGGCCATTATTTTAGGATTGCCTTAGCAAGCGTTGCTGCCAATTGAGCTTTAGGGTCTGGATTTGCCCATGCGAACATCAATGAGAACTCCTGTAGGCCGTCCCTACCGAGGGGCAACACCTCGTCCAACACGCGTCCACCAAAGGCAGCCCCAATTCGCTCTTTCGCTACTTTCTCAAACCAAGCAACATCAACGGCGCGTTTCGACTTGGGTTGGATTGCACCGAACAGATCCTGTCCCTCCTCTTGAATTACGGCCACGTCGCGCCAAGCGCTTGTACCAAGCGCCGCGTCTACTCGAAGTCCGCCGTCGGGGTGGATTTGACCCTCACCTGAAATCTGCCGATACATGGCAAAAACGGGGACCAAATACCAAAGATCAACAGCTTTCGTTCGGCCCAACATTTCAAGGGTTGAGTAGTCTATCTGCAAACCAAACGGATCAATAAACACTACTGCGCGGGTCTTTCGCCAATCTCTTTCCCTACAGAGTCTCATCAGCATTTCGTTTGCATCAAACCTAGAAATCTCAACACGGTCTGCAATGTGGGTATGGTTTTTCTCGACTGCGGCCCGCAATGCTTCAACGTTCGATTTTTTCACATCGTTCAGAAGATATTTGTGAAAGGGTGGATCGACAGACAGCGCTCGAATGGCTGATCCGACAATAAGGTCATCTGCGTCTGCAACCCTCTTATCCATGCCCTCAAGGCCCGCTTGAGCTGTATCAGGCTGATCAATTGCCCATTTCGGAATTGATGAACCGGAGCCAGCACAAGCATCGACGTACAAAAGCTGAAACGGCTGAAATTTCAACGCTGTAACATACGCTTTGAGATATTTTTGGACGGTCTCAAGCTTCTGAACCGTATGCTTATCACCAAACGCCTGCGTCATGGCACCGCCTCCGAACAGAGGCAGAACATTGGTTATTTCCTATTGATAGTCAAGGGCTTTGTAGAGTCGCATGATCCTGCTCACCATCTCGCTCCCTCCCCCCACATTGACACCTCCCACCATCAGGCCCACGCTCCGCGCTTGGGCATATCGCCCTCTGATCGGAACATCCTATGGCCAAGGGCCAACAGAAGAAGAGCCGCGAAGCGCGTAAGCCCAAGGCGGACAAGGGGCCGAAACTTAACGCCAGCCAGCCCAGCACCAAGCCCGGCGGGATCAAGGGTCTGGAGAACATGAAGAACTCCTGAGGCCAGCAGCGCGGGGGTTCTCGCGGGGTTTGCCTTTTGCGCCGCGGCGGCTCAGGACGGGGCATGACCGATACTCGCGCACGCACCCGTCCTGTCGCCCGCTTCGCCTCGCGCCACCCTACGCCTGCATTGCTTGCGGCGGCGCTCGCTCCGCTGCTGGCGCTGGCAGGGTGCGCTGCGCCCGGGGCCGAGGCTCCCACCCCGCGCGCGGCGACGGAGGATGCGGCGCAAACCCGCTTCATGGCCGCGCTGGCCAGCCATTGCGGCAAGGCCTATGCGGGCCGCATGGTCTCCTCCGATGCGGCCGATGCCGACATGGCGGGCCGGGCGATGGTGGTGCATTTTCGCGAATGCGCCGCAGACCGCATGGCGATCCCATTCCATGTTGAGGGCGAGGACGGCACGTGGGACCGCTCGCGCACCTGGCTCATCACCCGCACAGCTAGCGGCCTCAGGCTGAAGCACGATCACCGCCACGCCGACGGGACGCATGATGCGGTGACGCTGTATGGCGGGGACACGGCGGATGGCGGCACAGCGGCCGCGCAGGACTTCCCGGTCGATCAGGAGAGCATCGCGATGTTCCGCGCGGGCGGGCTGACGGCGTCGGTCACCAATGTGTGGCGGGTCGAGATCACCCTGGCGACCTACACCTACCAGCTGAGCCGCGCAGGCCGCTTGTTCCGGGTCGAGTTCGACCTCACCCAGCCCGTCACTCCGCCCCCCGCGCCGTGGGGGTGGTGATCACGCGCCGCTGCGCTGGACCTTGGGCAGCAGCACGGCAAAGGCGATAGTCACCAGCAGCAGCGCCGGGACATCGCCCAGCAGATGCCCGTGGTGCATCGGCGCGCTCAGCGATTGCACCGCCATGATCGCGGCGTGCACCGCGCTCGACACCGCGACGAACCAGATCAGCGAGACATGCTTCATCGGATCGCGCGCGGCGAGGATCATGAACACGCCCAGCGTCGCATAGACGCCGACGATCATCATGAAATATTGCGAGGCCATCGGCGGGCCATCGTGCCAGGCCCAACCGCTCGGCCAGACCATCGCCAGCGGCCCGACGAGGCAGAACACCGCACCGAAGGCGACGAGCAGGATTTGCAGCAAGCGGTAGGCATTCATACGTCGATCCCCCCAACGGAACACGGCCCGGCGAGGGGTGTCTGCCCTTTCGCCGGGCCGGTCAATCCAGCGCCGTCCTTGGTGGGGGATTGCCGTTAGTCGTGCTCGCGCCCGCCCGCGCCCACATAAAGCTCGCGGCCGCCTTCGTTATAGCGGCGGCTCATTTCCTCCATGCCCTTGAGCGCGGCCTGACGGCTGGCCTCGGCGGTGTCCGCGCCGAGCTTTTCAGAGGCGAGGAAGCTTTCGGGGCTGCTGTTCTGCTTGGCGGCAAAGTCGCGCACGTCCTGGCTGATCTGCATCGAGCAGAACTTCGGCCCGCACATCGAGCAGAAATGGGCAGACTTCGCGCCTTCGGCCGGGAGCGTCTGGTCGTGGTACTGCTCGGCAGTTTCGGGGTCGAGGCTCAGATTGAACTGGTCGCGCCAGCGGAACTCGAACCGCGCCTTGGAGAGGGCATTGTCACGCACCTGCGAGGCCGGGTGCCCCTTGGCCAAGTCCGCCGCGTGGGCCGCGAGCTTGTAGGTGATCACGCCGACCTTCACATCGTCGCGGTCGGGCAGGCCGAGATGCTCCTTGGGCGTGACGTAGCAGAGCATCGCGGTGCCATACCACCCGATCTGCGCCGCGCCGATGCCACTGGTGATGTGGTCATATCCCGGCGCGATGTCGGTGACGAGCGGGCCCAAGGTGTAGAACGGCGCCTCGCCGCACACCTGGAGCTGCTTTTCCATGTTCTCCTTGATCTTGTGCATGGGCACATGGCCCGGACCTTCGATCATCACCTGCACATCCTGCGCCCAGGCGCGGTGGGTGAGTTCGCCCAAGGTGTAGAGTTCGGAGAATTGCGCTTCGTCATTGGCGTCGGCGATGCTGCCGGGGCGCAGGCCATCGCCGAGCGAATAGGCGATGTCGTAGGCCTTCATGATCTCGGTGATCTCGTCGAAGTGCTCGTAGAGGAAGCTCTCCTTGTGGTGGGCGAGGCACCACTTGGCCATGATGCTGCCGCCGCGGCTGACGATCCCGGTGACGCGCTTGGCCGCCATCGGGACATAGGCGAGGCGCACGCCCGCATGGATAGTGAAGTAGTCCACGCCCTGTTCGGCCTGCTCGATCAGCGTGTCGCGGAATATCTCCCACGTCAGCTCCTCAGCCACGCCGCCGACCTTCTCCAGCGCCTGATAGATCGGCACGGTGCCGACCGGCACGGCAGAGTTGCGGATGATCCATTCGCGGGTGTCGTGAATGTTGCGGCCCGTGGAGAGGTCCATGATCGTATCCGCACCCCAGCGGGTCGCCCATACCATCTTGTCGACCTCGCTCGCCACGTTCGACGCGACGGCGGAGTTGCCGATATTGGCGTTGATCTTGACGAGGAAGTTGCGCCCGATCGCCATCGGCTCGCTCTCAGGATGGTTGATGTTGTTGGGGATGATCGCACGGCCCCGGGCGATTTCATCGCGGACAAATTCCGGCGTGATGATGGTCGGGATTTGCGCGCCCCAACTCTGCCCGTCGCGCACCATGTCAGCCGCGATTTCGCGCCCGAGGTTCTCGCGCTCGGCGACATATTCCATTTCCGGCGTGATGATGCCTTTGCGGGCATAGTGCATCTGGCTGACGTTCATGCCCGCCTTGGCGCGCAGCGGGCGTTTCACCGCATTGGGGAACTGCGGGACGCCGCCGCTGCGATCCGGGCCGAGCTGGCCGTTGTCTTCCGGCTTGATCTCGCGCCCATCGTAAGCCTCGACATCGCCGCGCGCCATGATCCATTCACGCCGCAGCTGCGGCAGGCCGGCGTTGATGTCGATATGGGCCTCAGGGTCGGTATAGGGGCCGGAGGTGTCGTAAACGCGCACTGAAGGCTCGCCGCCCTCAAGGTCGATCTCGCGCATGGCGACGCGGATGCCGGAACCGGTGCGCGCACCAACGTAGATCTTGCGGCTGCCACGGATCGGCCCGGTGGTGACGCCAATTTCGACGGGGCTGTTGATGTCGGCCATATCTGCTCTCTCTCCAAAGCGGAGGACAAGCGGACCTGTGGCACAGCGACCAGCCCACTCCCTCCGCCGATGCTAATCGGTTCAGGTTCGACGGGTCGGACGGTGCTAACCGCCCCTCTCAGCCAAGCGGCTCCCCGGGGATGGGCAAGGATTAGGACAGGGCCAAGGCCGAGTCCAGTCTCACGCAAAACGCGCGGGTATCTCCGGATCGGCGGTGTCGAGCGACGGGATGCTGCCATCGGGCAACCCTGCATAGGCGCTGGCCCAATGCGCTACCCACGCCGGATCGCGCACCCCTGAAGGGTGGTATCCGGGCAACAGCGACCGCAGCATCGCGGGCGAACAATGGACGAGGAAGCGCGCCACCATTGCCCACAGCCTGATCCGGCTGAGCGGCCGGCCCCACAACCCATCGCGCTTCAGCATCGCGGCATATCCCTTGCGGCTCGACAGCGCGACATGCACCGTCCCGCAGACCAGCCCCCACGCCCGCCCGCGCCAGTCGCCATAGAGTTGGTTGTAGAGATCCCATGCGACATTCTTGTGTTCGGTCTCCTCGACCATGTGCCAGAGAATGAGCGAGGCAATCGCACTGTCGGAGCCCGCGAAAAGCTGGCTGCGGCTGCGGATCAGCCATTCCGTGATCCCCATCGTCATCGTCTCGAACCCGGCGGTATAGGCTAGCCGCCACTTCAGGCTGCGCTTCTGGAAAGCGCGGTAATCGGCCTCCATTTCAGCTTCGACCCCCGCCAGTTCGGGGTAATGGCGCTTCAGTATCTCGTTGTAGCGGCGGTGGCTCTGGAAATGGATGCCCTCTTGCCCAATGAAGGCGTGGACATCGGCCTTCAGCGCCGGGTCCTGCACCTGTTTCAGGCCTTCCGTCACGGTCTTGATCAGGAAGGGTTCGAGATAGGGCATGGCGAGCGAGGCGCCGTTGACCATGTGGCTCCATTCGGCCCGCTCGGGATGCCAGACCGGATCGATGCCCTCGTCGAAGGCAAAGGGGATGCGGCGCACGATAATCTCGGGATGGGCGCTCATACGCGGCCTCCGGCGTGGCGGTGATGCTGCCATGCGCCCCACAGCAGCAAAGCAACCGCCAGATGCACCCCGATCATCGCGGGCCATCCGGCGAGGAAGATGATGTTGTTGATCGTCACATCGCCGGGGAATGGCCCGCCGCCGAACTCCAGCCCGCGTGTGCCGAACAGGGCATTGGCGATGGCGGGCAAAGTGAACATCCAACCGAACGCCAGCGCTGCCCAGAACAGCACGGCCTGCGCGCGCTCCCCCAGCCGGATGTAAGCACCGCCCGCGCCGATCGCGATCAGCATCGTGCCATTGGTGATGCCTTCAAGGTGGGCCATGTTCCACGCCCGCCGGTCGCCGGGGATGGCGGCGGGGACATCGGTGACGAACGGCCACAGATCAATCGCGCCCAGCGTGAAGAAGAAATAGAGCCAGCCCGACAGCACTGCGGAGGCGATCAGCCCGATCCCGTTGAATACCAGCAGACCACGCCTGCGCTCGGTCAGCATATGCCCCTCCCCCCTTGGCCCGGTCGCTATGCGCCGGGCTCTTGGCAAAAGACCATAAGCCAGATGGAGGAGCCTTGCCAGTGCGGCGTCAGGCCACGCCGCCTGCCGCCTGCCATTCGGCAATCGCTTCGATCGGATAGACCAGCATGATGACATTGAAGGTCAGATTATCGCGCACGACGTAGCCTGCCACCAGCTCACCGATGATCGCTAGCGCCACGGTCACCTTGACCGGCAGACGCAGCGCCAGCCAGAAGCCGAAGCTCATCCACAACAGGTCGGCGCCCGAATTGAGCACGCTATCGCCTGAGTAACCAAAGTTGGCGGTGACCGAACGGAAGCGGTTGATCACCATCGGGGTGTTTTCCAGCACTTCCCATGCCGCTTCGAGCAACACCGCGAGCGGAAAGCCCCAGCGGAACGCCTCGGCCCCGCCCCAGCCCTTGCGGACAAACATCCACCACCCAAAGGCGTAGAAGATCATCCCGTGGATGATGTGGCTGGGCGTGTACCAGTCGGTGATATGCTGGCTGTTGCCGCTATCGTTGATCTGTCCGTGCCACAGCTTGACGTAGCCGCACTCGCAGATCGGGGCGCGGCCCATGGCGAGCAGGATGATAATGGTGACAGCCGCGATGGCCAGCGAGGCGATGACCGTGCGGCAGTTGGGGATGAGCGCGCCGTAACCGCTCATTCGATCACGCGCCCGCGCACCATCACGAAGTCGACCTCTTCCAGCACGGTCACATCCTTGAGCGGATTGCCGTCGACCGCGATGATATCCGCCGAGTATCCGGGCGCGAGCTTGCCGATCTGGCTGTCCATGCCGAGCACCTTGGCCGCCACCGTAGTCGCGCTGGCGAGCACTTCGCGGTCGCTCATGCCCTGCTTCTTCATCAGGCCCAGTTCCTCACCATTGCGGCCATGCTGGTACACGCCGGCATCGGTGCCGAAGGCAACGGTGACGCCGTATTCGCGGGCTCGGCTGACGAGGCTGGCCATCAGCGGTTGGACGGCGCGGATCTTGTCTTCGACCACGGGGGTGTAGACGCCCTTGCCCAGCCCTTCGCTGACGCCTTCCAGCGCCATCAGGGTCGGCACCAGCACAGTGCC
>DLGU01000140.1:6689-18454 GCA_002482865.1 Porphyrobacter sp. UBA7686 | reverse complement strand
GCGTGGGCCATGACCTTGAGGCCGAGCGAGTGCGCGGTGTCGGCAATCGCCTTCATTTCGGCGGGGGTGAAGTGCGCTTCGAGACCGCGCCCCTGCTGCGAGAGGACGCCGCCGGTCGCAGTGATCTTGATCACGTCCGCGCCGTTCTGGCTGGCGAGCCGCACTTTCGCCGCGCATTCGACCGCGCCGGTGCAGGTGAAGCCCGAATCGAGCAACTCGTTGACCTCGGAGCGGAAGCCATTGACGTCGCCGTGGCCGCCGATGATCGCCAGCGCCGGGCCAGCCGCAACAATGCGCGGCCCCGGCACCATGCCCTCGGCCGTCCCGCGGCGCAGCGAGAAGGCGGTGTCACGCCCACTGCCCGCTTCGCGCACAGTGGTGAACCCGGCCAGCGCGGTGACGCGCGCGTTCTTGGCACCGACCACGACGCCCCATTCGTCAGGCTCGGTCGCTTCCTTCCAGAAATCGCCGCCCGGATCGCCGGTCAGGTGAGTGTGGAGGTCGATCAGGCCCGGCAGCACGGTCTTGGTCTTGAGGTCGATCTCGCGGTCGGCGGTCACGGCACCGTGGCCGGAAGTGATCGACACGATCCTGCCATCGGTGACGAGGATCGTGGCAGCCCCGGTCGGTTCGGCAGCGGCATCAGTGATCACCGCGCCTGCGCGGATCGCGACGGTCTCGGCCGCGAGCGGCGCCGCCATCAGCGTGCCGGTCAGCGCCAGCCCCGCCATCAACCCGCCCTTGAATGCCTGCATGATCGTCTCTCCCCTTGCCTCACATGGCCCGGCCGGTTGATGGCCCGCCCGCGCCGCCAAGGCAAGCGCAGCGGTGAAAATCGCGGCTGATCAGACTATTCGCTTGGGCGCCGGCAGGCGGGCCGTTATGTCGAGGGGACTATGACTTGCGTTGAGGGGCCTATTCCATGATCCGACTTTCCGCGCTGCGCTGCGCCGGCCTTATGCTGGCGATGCTGCTGGCTGCACCGGCTTCCGCCGCACAGGCCAGCGCTCCGCCCGCGGCCGCGCAAATCGCCAATCCTCAACCCGGCCACCCGGCCTATGCCGATCTGATCGACGCGATCGATAGCACGGTGAACCGCGATGTGCTGCTCAACAACGGGCTGGAGGCGGTCAAGCGCGAGATGCTGGCCAACGCCGATCTGGCGGCGGCCGAGGGGGTCAGTCCGGGCCTGATCGACGAAATCCTGGCCGGGATGCGCCCGGTGCTCAATAGCCAGAACCTGCGCGTGACGGCGCTCTACCGCCCGAAGATGATCGGTGCGATGGCGAGTTACCTCACCCCGGAAGAGGCCCTTAAGGTGGCCGGGTTCTACCGCTCCGACATCGGCCGCCGGTTGATGGGCAACGTGGTGGCGAATTTCGACATGGAGCAGACGCTGTCGAGCGCCGTGGCGGAAAAGGACATCACCGAAGCGGATGTGCGCGCGGACATTAACAGCGCGGTGTCCCAAGGGATCAGCCAGATGGACCCCAGCGATCTGGCCGAGATGGGCAGACAGGCGCTCGCCAATCCGGCGCTGCTGAAGCTCCAGAACGTCAATCCGCAGATCCAGCGGCTGCGCGCGCAGATGGAGAACGAGCCTCTCACCGCCGAGGAGGATGCCGAGATTGCCCGGGTGGTAGAGGCGACCTTTACAAAGCGCTTCCCGCAATAAGGGCGGCGGCGCAGAGGGGGACCGGCCTCAGAAGGTGTACGCCATTCCCAGCCCGACGATGAACTGGTTGGCATCGCCGCGCTGCGCGGTGAACGGCGTGTCGGCGCTGTCACCCAGCAGCCGGGACATGCCGCCAACCCCGGTGATCGCCCAGCCGCCGCTCAGCGGCTTGCCGTCCAGGTCATAGGTCAGGATCGCGACCGTGCCGATGCGGTTCAGCCCGCCATCCGCGCGGAACTGCGGCAGGCCAGTGGCCAGCGCCTGGGCGGGGTTCACGGTGAAGTAGTATTCGGCAAAGCTGTCATCGACGAACTCGGCGCTGGCCTGCACCTGCAAGGCGAAGCTGCGGCCCACCGGCGCGCGGTAGGTGATCTGCGGTTCGACGATCATGCCATCATGCGCCCCCAGCACGTCCCAGCGCGCCTGCACGCCGAAGCTCAACTGGTCGAAGGTCTTGAACACATTGGGCAGGGCCACCGCGACATTGCCGCCCACTTCCAGCGCCGCGTCCAGCTTGCCCGCGCGCGCGACCACTTCGTCGCTGATGCGGTTGTTGCGATCATTGCGGAACCGGAACGCCGGGCCAAAGGCGATCCGCGCGCCCTTGCGCGGGCCGAAGGCGGGCTTGGGCGAATTGACATCGAGCACGAAGCCCGGGCCGTTGGGGCTGATCCCCACCCCGCCAACCCGGCCCACGATCAGCGGCAGCGGGAAGGCGATGTAATCATCGGAACCCGCATAGCTCGGCACCATCCCGACGCCGAGGCCGATGGTCGCCCAGGTCTCGTCAAACACCGGCTTACTGAACGAAAATGGCGGCGCACCGGCAGGCGGAGTGGGTTGCGCGGTCTGGACGGAGACAGGCTCGGCCTGCGTTGCGGCTTCGGTGACAACCACCTCCCCGTCAGCCTCGGCTTCGGCGGCAAAGGCGGGCGCAGCGCCAAAGATTGCGCAGAAGGCGGCCACAGAAATGGCAGGCCCGAAGGGGCCGAAAGCGGTGCGAAGCGTCATGGGGTTGCGATCCTTATGAGCGTGATTGGCAAGCTAAACTCGCGCGCCCTCTATTGTTTCCACGTAATGTTGCAACATCCGATTTGCGCTGCAAGATTGCCGTCCGGCTCGCCCTCGCCTAGGGCACTGAGGCATGGTCGATTCACCGCAAGCTACAGGCACACAGGGCGCCGATTCCCATGACGTGATCATCGTCGGGGGCGGGCTGGCGGGTGGGCTGATCGCGCTGGCGCTGCACCGCCACGCGCCCGATTGCCGCTTCCTTGTGATCGAGGCCGGACGCAGCTTTGGCGGGCATCACCGCTGGAGCTGGTTCGAGACCGACATTCGCCCCAAGGCGCGCACGCTGATGGCGGGCTTTGATCTCAATGGCTGGGACGAAGGCTATGACATCACCTTCCCGCGCCTTGGCCGCACTTTGCCGACCTCGTATCGCTCACTCGCCAGCGCCGAATTCCACGCCAAGCTGATTGCCGAACTCCCGGCGGAGTGCGTGATGCTGGAGACTAAGGCGGCCAGCCTTGATGCCAGCGGCGTAACGCTGGCTGACGGCACGCGGCTGGCGGCCAAGCGCGTGATCGATTGCCGCCCGTTCAAGCCCTCCAAGGCGCTGTCGGGCGGTTGGCAGGTGTTCCTCGGCCAGCAGTTCCGCTGCGAAACCCCGCACGGCCTCACCCGCCCCATCATCATGGATGCGAGCGTCGACCAGCTCGCCCCGCACGGCAACGGCGCGGCCTATCGCTTCGTCTATGTCCTGCCGCTGTCGCCCACCGATGTCTTTATCGAGGACACCTACTACGCCGATCAGCCCAAGATGGACGCTGACGTGTTGAAAGGCCGGGTGGCCGAATATGCGCACCGCAACGGATGGAAGGGCGAAGTCGTCGATCAGGAGGCAGGCATTCTGCCGGTAATCTCGGGCGGCGATATCAATGCCGCGCTGGCCGAAGTCGCGATCCCCGGCGTCGCGCTGGCGGGTGCGCGCGGCGGTTTCTCGCACCCGCTTACCAGCTACACTCTCCCCTTCGCCGTCGATAACGCGCTCGCGATCGCGCACCTCATCGCCAGCCGTCCGGCGCTGACGGGTGAGGAGCTCGCCGATTTCTGCAAGCGCCGGTCCAAGCGCCACTGGCGCACCACCGCCTATTATCGGATGCTCAGCCGGATGCTGTTCGAAGCCGCCGAGCCGGACAAGCGCGTGGTGGTGTTCGAGCATTTCTACGCCCTGCAAGGCAAGCTGGTCGAGCGTTTCTACGCCGGTCGTTCCACTTGGCCGGATCGGCTGCGCATCCTGACGGGCAAGCCGCCCGTAGCTATCCCGCGTGCGATCCGCGCGCTGTTTTCCTCAGGNNCAAGCCTCTCAACATGGAGACCCCGGCATGAACGCCGATGTGAAGATCAACATCCCCGGCGCAAAGGGCATTAACCCCGCCATGGCCGAACGTTATGCGGGCAAGACCGCCTGCGTCATCGGCGCGGGCTTTGGCGGCATGGCGCTGGCCGTGCGGCTGCAATCGGCAGGCATTGCCACCACCGTGATCGAGAGCCGCGACAAGCCCGGCGGGCGCGCCTATTTCTGGGAGCGTGACGGCTTCACCTTCGATGGCGGGCCGACCGTGATCACCGATCCGCCCTGCCTTGAAGAACTCTGGCAGCTGACCGGCCATGACATCGCCGAAGATGTCGAGCTGATGAAGGTGATGCCGTTCTACCGGCTCAACTGGCCCGACGGCACCAACTTCGAATATTCGAACGACGAGGAAAGCCTCAACGCCGAGATCGCCAAGCTCAACCCGGCGGATGTCGCCGGTTATGCGCGGTTCCTCGAATATTCGGCGCGGGTGTATGAGGAAGGCTACCTCAAGCTCGGCACCAAGCCGTTCCTCGATTTCAAGTCGATGCTGAAGGCCGCCCCTGCCCTGATCAAGGAGCAGGCCTGGCGCTCGGTCTACTCGATGGTGTCGAGCTATATCGAACACCCCAAGCTGCGCGAAGCCTTCAGCTTCCATTCGCTGTTGGTGGGCGGCAACCCGATGAACACCTCGTCAATCTATGCCTTGATCCACAAGCTGGAGAAGGATGGCGGCGTCTGGTGGGCGCGCGGCGGCACCAACCGGCTGATCGCGGGCATGGTGCGGCATTTCGAACGGCTTGGCGGCACAATGATGGTCGGCGATCCGGTGGTACAGGTCCACACGCTGGGCACCAAGGCGACCGAGGTTGAGACCAAGAGCGGCTTCCGTCAGCGCTTCGATGCGGTCGCCTCGAACGCCGACATCATGCATTCCTACAAGGACCTGCTGTCCGGCTCCGAGCGCGGCAAGAAGATGACCAAGTCGCTCAACCGCAAGAGCTTCAGCCCCTCGCTGTTCGTGGTGCACTTCGGGCTGGAGGGCACGTGGCCGGGCATCCCGCACCACATGATCCTGTTCGCCAAGCGCTACAAAGGCCTGCTCGACGACATCTACAAGAACGGCGTGGTGCCCGAAGATTTCGCGATCTACCTCCACCACCCGACCGTGACCGATCCGAGCATGGCGCCCGCGGGCAAGAGCACCTTCTACGCGCTCGTCCCCGTCAGCCACATGGGCAAGATGCCGCTCGATTGGGACGAAGTCGGCCCGAAGCTGGAAAAGATGATCCTCGACGAGCTGGGCCGCCGCTTGATCCCCGATATCCACGACCGGATCATCACCAAGTTCAGCTACGCGCCGAAGGACTTCAAGCAGGACCTCAACGCCCACATGGGCAGCGCCTTCAGCCTTGAGCCGGTGCTGTGGCAAAGCGCCTACCTGCGCGGCCACAACCGCGATGACGTGATCGACAACTACTACCTCGTCGGCGCAGGCACCCATCCGGGCGCAGGCATCCCCGGCGTGGTCGGCAGCGCGAAGGCGACCGCCGGGCTGATGCTGGAGGATCTGGCGAAGGTGGGCGCGTGAAACGTCTCGCCGTCTATTGCGGTTCGGCCTCGCCCGAGGATCCGCGTTATCTCCAGCTGGCCTATGATGTCGGCGCGGAACTGGCCGCGCGCGGGATCGGGCTCGTCTATGGTGGCGGTAAGCTCGGGCTGATGGGCGCGGTCGCGCGCGGGGCCAAGGACGGCGGCGGCGAAGTGATCGGGATCATCCCCGAGGCGCTGGTGAAGGCCGAAGTCGCCAATCACGATTGCGACGAGCTTATCACCGTCAGCGGAATGCACGAGCGCAAGCAGCGCTTCACCGACCTTTCCGACGGCTTCGTCACCATCCCCGGTGGGGTCGGGACGATGGATGAATTGTGGGAAGCGATCAGCTGGTCGCAGTTGGGCTATCACACCAAGCCGGTGGGACTGCTCAATGCTTTCGGCTTCTACGACCACCTGCTCGCCTTCAACGCCAAGATGGCCGAGGTCGGCTTCGTCCGGCCCGCGCACCAGAACATCCTGATCGCGGCGACCTCGATCCACGAACTGCTCGCCAAGATGGAAGCCTATCAGCCGCACACGCCGATCTTCCGCATGAAGGCTGAGGAGCTCTAGGCACCCCGATGGCGGTCGATGCCACCACCCGCGCCGCGCTGGTCGAACACGCGCGGCTGTCGATCAAGCGCGGCTCGCAGAGCTTCTCCGCCGCCGCGCGCCTGTTCGACAAGGAAACGCGCGAGCGGGCGTGGCTGCTTTATGCGTGGTGCCGCCGGGCGGATGACATTGCCGACAATCAGGACATGGGCGGGGAACTCGGCGATCAGACCGACCTCGCCGAACGCCTCGCCCTGATCCGCCGCCTGACCGCGCTCGCCTTTGCAGGCGAGCCGACCGGCGATCCGGCGTTCGACGCGCTGGGCGTGGTCGCGGCCGAAGTGGGCCTCACGCCGCAGATGGCTGAGGATGTGATCGCCGGCTTCCAATTGGACGCCGAAGACTGGCGTCCGCGCACCGAGGCCGACATGCTGCGCTATTGCTACCACGTGGCAGGCGCGGTGGGCGTGATGATGGCGGTGGTGATGGGGGTCTCGCCTGACGATCAGGACACGCTCGACCGCGCGAATGATCTGGGCCTTGCCTTCCAGCTGTCGAACATCGCGCGCGACATTGTCGAGGATGACGCAGTGGGCCGCTGTTACCTCCCCGAAATCTGGCTGGTCGAACAGGATATCGAGCCCGGTCAGCACACCAAACCGCACCACCGCAAGGAACTCGCCGCAATGACCGCGCGGCTGGTGGCGCTGGTGGAGAAGCACGAGGCGGCAGCGCGGGTCGGCGCGGCGAAGCTCCCCTTCCGAAGCCGGTGGGCGGTGCTGTCTGCGGCGCGCATCTATGGGGCGATCGGGCGCAAAGTGCGAAAGCGCGGGCCTGAGGCCTGGGCGAGCCGCACCTATGTCCCCCGCGCGGAAAAGGCGCTGTACGGCGTGCGAGCCTTCCTCTCGGCGGTGATCAACCGCGAGAAGATGCCAGCGGGCGGGATCGACTGGGGCATCGCGGATTATCGGCCCTCCGCCCCGCCCCGGGCCTGATCGCGCCAGCTTTTCTGTTTCACGCAGAGACGCAGAGAAGAAAGAAGAGACGCAGGGATATTAGGCCCCCGGCGAAGCCGCATACAACCGGCTACGCCCCACTCGGGAGCCACGCGGGCCCTGTGGACAGTGCCTTCGGCACGCACAAAATCTCCGCGCCTCGCTTTTCTTCTCTGCGTCTCTGCGTGAACCTCTTACGCCGTCTCGACACGCACAAGGGCCGCAGCTAATCCCACCAGCATGAAAGCCATTTTCACCGCCGCTGCCGCGCTCCTCGCCGCCGCGCCGCTCGCCGCGAATTCTCCGACGCCCGAGGCCATCGCGGTGATGGACGGCGTTGGCGATTTCTTCGATGCGCTCTCCAACGACGACAAGACTGCGCTCGCCCGCCGGATGATCCCTGAGGGCATGATCTTCATCCACGACCGGCGCACCCCCGATGCCCCGCGCCTCGCGATGGTGCCCGTCGCCAATCACCTCGAGAACTGGCTGAAGTCCCCCGATGAGGTGGCCGAGATCATGTATATCGAATCCGTGCAGGTCGATGGCGACATGGCGCAGGCGTGGGGACCATATTACTTCACCATCGCGGGCAGCCTCAGCCATTGCGGGATCAATTCGCTCAGCATGGTGAAGACGGCAGAGGGGTGGAAGGTCGCCAACACCAGCTTCACGATGGAGTCGCCCGAGGCTTGCGCTGACAAGGTCGCCGAAGTGAACAGCCATTTTGAGTTCGAACAGTGATCCAGAAACTCCTGATCGCCAATCGCGGCGAGATCGCCTGCCGGATCATGCGCACCGCCCGCGCTATGGGGATCGCCACGGTCGCGGTCTATTCCGATGCCGATGCCAAGGCGCTGCATGTGCGCTCCGCCGACGAGGCGGTGCATATCGGCCCCTCGCCCGCGGCGGAAAGCTATCTGGTCGGCGCGAAGATCATCGCGGCGGCCAAGCAGACCGGAGCGGATGCGATCCACCCGGGCTATGGCTTCCTCTCCGAGAATGCGGACTTTGCGCAGGCGGTGCTGGACGCAGGCCTCATCTGGGTTGGCCCCAAGCCGTCGAGCATCCGCGCC
Source organism: Porphyrobacter sp. UBA7686 (assembly GCA_002482865.1). Taxonomy (GTDB): domain Bacteria; phylum Pseudomonadota; class Alphaproteobacteria; order Sphingomonadales; family Sphingomonadaceae; genus Erythrobacter. The sequence goes on along the minus strand of DLGU01000140.1, from coordinate 10,198 downwards.
ATGGGCCTCAAGGACGCTGCGAAGGCGCGCATGATCGAAGCGGGCGTGCCCGTCACCCCCGGCTATCTCGGTTCCGACCAATCACTTGAACGCCTCACCACGGAGGCCGAGGCCATTGGCTATCCCGTCCTGATCAAGGCGGTCGCGGGCGGCGGCGGCAAAGGGATGCGCAAGGTCGATGCCCCCGCAGACTTCGCCGCGAGCCTCGAAAGCTGCCGCCGCGAGGCCAAGGCCAGTTTCGGCAATGACGAGGTGCTGCTAGAAAAGTGGATCACCTCGCCCCGCCATATCGAGGTGCAGGTGTTCGGCGACAGCCACGGCAACGTCGTCCACCTGTTCGAGCGCGATTGCTCGCTCCAGCGCCGCCACCAGAAGGTGATCGAGGAAGCCCCCGCCCCCGGCATGGACGCGGCCACCCGCGAAGCGATCTGCGCCGCCGCCGTGCGCGCGGCCAAGGCGGTCGATTACGAGGGCGCAGGCACGATCGAATTCATTGCGGATGCTTCGGACGGCCTGCGCGCCGACCGCATCTTCTTCATGGAGATGAACACTCGGCTTCAGGTGGAGCATCCCGTCACCGAGGAGATCACCGGGGTCGATCTGGTCGAATGGCAACTGCGCGTGGCGAGCGGCGAGCCTCTGCCCAAGCAGCAGGGAGAGCTGTCGATCAACGGCCATGCGATTGAGGCGCGGTTGTATGCTGAAGACCCGGCGAAGGGGTTTTTGCCGAGCCCTGGTAGGGTTGACCGGCTGTTGTTCGACTACCGGGCAAGGGTGGAAAGCGGAGTGGAAGAAGGCGATGCCGTCTCCAACTTCTACGATCCAATGATCGCCAAGGTGATCTGCCATGGCGTCGACCGCGAGGCTGCGCGGACAGATTTGGTGCGCTGGCTCGACAACAGCTATGTCGGTCCGGTCAGAACCAACAAGGCGTTCCTCCATGCTTGCTTGTCGCTTCCGGCATTCGCAGAAGCGGCTCTGGATACCGGTTTGATAGAACGCGAGGAGACAGGACTGACTGCCGTATCCGAGCCGTCAGCGCTGGTACTGAAAACGGCGGGAGCACGGTTCAGGCGCGATTGGCTAGACTGGACTGGCTGGGATTCTCGCCCCTTCAAGGAAGGTGTGTTCGGTTTTAGGCTTAACGCACCTGCCCGCAGGACGGTCGCACTTCATTTGGATGGGCAGCGGTTCGAGGCCGACGCTCATGCGGGCGACACATCGACGGGCCTTTGCTCGAATTATGAGCCCGACGGCACGATTATCGTGACCGAGGCGGGACAGAGCTACTTCTTCAGCACGTCGCCCGATGTCGCGAATGGTCAAGCCTCCGCAGCCGATGGCGCGATTATCGCGCCGATGCCGGGCAAGGTCATCGCGGTCGATGTCGCCGAAGGCCAGACCGTCACCGCCGGGCAGCGGCTCATGGTGCTCGAGGCGATGAAGATGGAACACGCCCTCACCGCGCCCTTCGACGGGGTGGTCGAGGGGCTAACGGTCAGCGCGGGCGCGCAGGTGCAGGTTGATGCGGTGTTGGTGACGGTGGTGCCTGCTTCGGAAAAACTTCACCCGTCACCCTGAGCTTGTTTCAGGGTCCATTTCGCCCCACACACCTTGGCTCGAAGCCGAGGGATGGATGCTGAAACAAGTTCAGCATGACGGGAGTGGGTTGTGAGTTGGGCCAAGGAACTCGATGAACTGCGCGCGCGCGAAGCGCTGGCCGAGCAGATGGGCGGCGCGGACAAGATTGCGCGCCAGCGCGGGCGGGGCAAGATGGACGCCCGCGCGCGGCTCGCGGCGCTTTGCGACGAAGGCTCATTCCGCGAAATCGGCAAGATCGCAGGTTCCGCCAAGTATGACGCGAACGGCGACCTCCAAGCCGTCACCCCCGCCCCCTTCCTGTTCGGCAAGGCCACCATCAACGGCCGCCCGGTGGTCGCCACGGCGGACGACTTCACCATTCGCGGCGGCGCGGCGGATGCGGGGATTGCGCGCAAGATGGTGCAGGCCGAGATGATGGCGCACCAGATGAAGCTGCCCATCATCCGCATGATCGACGGGACGGGCGGCGGCGGCAGCGTCAAGACGCTCGAACAGATCGGCGCGACCTATATCCCCGCGGTGCCGGGCTGGGGCGATGTGGTGACGAACCTCGACACTGTGCCGGTAGTGGCGCTGGCATTGGGGCCGACAGCGGGCCTCGGCGCGGCGCGGACGGTGGCGAGCCACTACTCGATCATGGTCAAGGGCCTCAGCCAGATCTTCGCCGCTGGCCCCGCAGTGGTCGACGGTTTGGGCGATGCCTACAAGGGCGGCGCGGTCAATCACGAGGAGGCCAAGGAAGCGCTCGGCGGCTCGGCGATCCACACCCGCAACGGGGTGGTGGATGACGAGGTGGCATCCGAGGCCGAGGCCTTCGCCCGCGCGCGGCATTTCCTCAGCTTCATGCCCGAATATGTTGGCCAGCCTGCCAGCCGTTCCGCCTGCGACGACCCCGCCGACCGGCGCGATGAGGCGCTGCTCAGCCTCGTCCCCCGCGACCCGAAGCAAGTCTATTCGATGCGCCGCTGCATGGAGATGCTGTTCGACCACGGCACCGTCTTCGAGATCGGCAAGCACTGGGGCCGCGCCGCGATCACCGCTTTTGCGCGGCTCGATGGCTGGCCGGTCTGTGTGATCGCCAGCGATCCCAGCTACCTCGGCGGTTCATGGGAGGCCAAGACATCCGAGAAGGTCGAACGCTTCGTGCGCCTCGCCGACCAGTTCCGGCTGCCGATCGTCCACCTCGTCGACAACCCCGGCTTCATGATCGGGCGCGAGGCGGAAATGGCGGGGACGATCCGCTACGGCGTCAACGCGATGAACGCGATCTACCGCGCCACGGTGCCGCTCGCGAGCATCGTGCTGCGCCGCGCCTATGGCATCGCGGGCAGCGCCATGAGCAATGCCGAGCGGTATCAGTATCGCTATTGCTGGCCCTCAGGCGACTGGGGTTCGCTTCCTATCGCGGGCGGCTTGGAGGTCGCCTACAAGGCGGAACTGGAAGCCGCCGACGACCCGCAAGCGCTGCTGGAGGAAATCCGCGAACGGCTGGCGAAAGTCACATCGCCCTTCCGGTCAGCCGAACGCTTCAATGTCGAGGATATCATTGACCCGCGCGACACGCGGCCCTTGCTGTGCGAATTTGCGGGGCTGGCTTGGCGGAGGCTGGGGGCGGACACCTAAGCTTCGTCATTGCGAGCGTAGCGAAGCAATCCATGGACTAGCGGTGCGTGTTGGCGTGACAGCTGATCATGGATTGCCGCGTCGCCTTCGGCTCCTCGCAATGACGAAGTAAACTACTCCGCCGGAGCGCCCTTCATCCCCATCTCCGCATCACTCGGCCCGAACAGCTTGCCCTTCTCGCTCAGCAGCACCAGCACCAAACAGGCAAGCCCGCTCGCCAGCAAGGCCAGCGCCAGGGGCCGCGCCGTGCCGTCAAACGCGTAACCGATCGCCCCGCCCAGCAG
>DLGU01000140.1:0-6628 GCA_002482865.1 Porphyrobacter sp. UBA7686 | reverse complement strand
AAGCCGAGCAGCGCCATGTTGGTCGCCATCAGCGGCACGAACACCCACAAGTGCTCCTCGGGCTGGAAAGCGAACATCACCTGCACCGCGCTCACCGCGATGAAGGCGAACAGCGCGGTGTGGCTCACCCGGCGGGCGCCGAAACGCTCGACGATGCGCGAGTTCGACCAGCTGGCAAACGCCATCGACCCGGCGCAGATCGCGAAGACCAGCGGGAAGATGTCGCCCGCGCCGAAGGTCTCGGTGATGAGCTGCTGCGAGGAATTGATGAAGCCGAACAGCGCGCCGAACACCAGCGCGGAACCGATGACGTAGCCAAAGGTGCTCGGCAGGGCGAGCGCGCGGCCCATGTTCACGCCGATGGTGCGCAGGTGGATTTGCTGGCGGTTTTCGTCGGTCAGGCTTTCGGGCAGGCGGAGATAGACCCACGTGCCCATCACCACGCCCAGCACGGCCATCGCGCCAAAGATCGCGCGCCAGCTCCCGATTTGCAGGATGCCTTCGCCAATGGTCGGTGCGATGGCGGGGACCATCAGGAAGATCACGAAGATCAGGCTCATCATCCGCGCCATCTTGTCCCCGCCCACGCGGTCACGGATGATCGCGGGCGGCAGGGCGACGATCCCGGCGGCAAAGAAGCCCTGCGCGGCGCGCACCGCGATCAGCGCGTCATAGGTGGGCGCCAGCGCGGAGAGGATCGAGAGCACGATATAGACCGCAACCGCGCCCAGCAGGATCGGCCGCCGCCCGAAGCGGTCAGCCAGCGCGCCCGGCACCAGCGAACCGATGCCGCCAGCCAGCAGGAACACGCCAATCACGAATTGCCGGTCATTGCCCGAGACCGAAAGATCGGCCGCCAGCGCATCGAGCGCGGGGAGAATCGCGTCGATCCCGAAGGCGTTGAGCGCCATCAGCATCGCCATCATCCACAGCAGCTCGGTCTCTCCGAGCGCCTTGCGCAGGGGCGTTGAGGGAGCAATTGCGGTAGCCATGGGCGCGCCTTTGCCGAGGGGTTCGCCCGAAGACCACTGTTCTTTTCGCATGTGCACAAAATGACCTGTGTGGTGAATTGTTCCAGCAACAGTTCCTTCGTCGCCATCAAGGTTCTATTTGCGACAAGATGGCCGAGCCGCCGCCCTTGCCCCCCGATGCCGAGACCGCGCCCGGTCTCAGGAAGATCATCCATGTCGATATGGATGCCTTCTTCGCGAGCGTTGAACAGCGCGATGATCCGTCGCTGAAGGGCAAGCCGGTCGCGGTCGGCGGCGCGGGTGGGCGCGGGGTGGTGGCCGCTGCCAGCTATGAGGCCCGCACATTCGGGGTGCGCAGCGCCATGCCCTCGGTCACGGCGCAAAGGCTGTGCCCCGACCTCATCTTCGTGCGCCCGCGCTTTGATGCCTACAAGGAAGCCAGCCGCCAGATCCGCCGGGTGTTCGAGCACTATACGCCGATCATCGAACCGCTCAGCTTGGACGAGGCCTATCTCGATGTCACCGAAGACCGCCTCGGCATCGGCAGCGCCACCCGCATCGCCACGCTGATCCGCCAGGAAATCCGCGCCAAGACCCGGCTGACCGCGAGCGCCGGGGTGAGTTACAACAAGTTCCTCGCCAAGCTCGCGAGCGATCAGAACAAGCCTGACGGCCTGTGCGTAATCCGTCCGGGCGAAGTCGCGCAGTTTGTCGCAGGCCTGCCGATCCGGCGCTTCCACGGCGTCGGGCCCAAGGCGGAGGAGCGGATGCAGAAGCTTGGGATCGCTACAGGTGCGGACCTCGCAGCCAAGGACATCGCCTTCCTGCGTCAGCATTTCGGCAGCATGGCCGATTACCTGTTCCGCGCTGCCCGCGGCATCGACCTGCGCCCCGTTGCGGCGCACCGCGTGCGCAAATCGGTCGGCGGGGAGCGGACCTTTTCGGAAGATATCGGCAGCGGCGGTGCCTTGCGCGACACGCTGGAGACCATCATCGATATCGTGTGGGAGCGGATCGAGGCGGCGGGCGCGAAGGGGCGGACGGTGACGCTCAAGATGAAGTTCACCGATTTCCAGATCATGACCCGCGCGACTTCGCTCCCCGATTTCGTCAGCGGTAAGGAGGAATTCGGGACGCTCGCCCGCGCACTGCTGGAGGCGGAGTTGCCGCTCAGGGGACCGATCCGGCTGATGGGGCTGACGCTGTCAGGGCTGGAAGGGGCCGAGGATGACAAGCCCGCGAGGGACGAGGCGCAGCTCCGATTGTTGTGAAGGGCGCGGGGGTGCTTTGGATTCACGCAGAGACGGGACGGTATCTGGGTTCGCGCCAAGGAGCCAAGGGGCCAAGAGGGCTGTTCTGCGCCGCAGGCAATTCAACGGCCTTGCGCTGCCGCAGAGGGGTTCGGGCGGCTTCGCCGTAATTGTAACATCTTGGCCCTTTGGCTCCTTGGCGCGAACCCAATCTGGCGCGACTCCGACCAACGGGCGCGTCTGACCGTCGCCCCGTAAGTCCGATCAAAACCGCCCTCTACCCTACCCCCCGCGCCCGCCACGCCGCGATCCGCGTGCGGGTCGTGCGGCCGAGCGGTTCGGGCAGGGAGTGCGAGGGGAAGAACCGCGCCTCTGTCACTTCGCGCCCGTCAGGCTTGGGCCGCTGATCGCACACAGCGGCAAAGACGTGGGCAGTGTGGGGGGAGCCGGACAGCACCTCTTCCAGCGTTCCCACCGGTTCGATCCGGGCCAGTTCCACGCCCAGTTCCTCTCGCACCTCGCGCCGCGCGGCAGCCTCCGGGTCTTCCCCGGGTCCGAGCCCGCCGCCGGGCAGGCTCCAGACTTCGGGGCCGTAGGAATGCTTCAGCAGCAGCACATCGCCGGTGAGATTGGTGATGACGACGCTCACCCCCGCAATCGGCGTCTTGCGCCAGCGCCGCCAGTAATGTCGCACAAGATGCGCCAGCGGCATGAGTGCGCGGTGAAGCGCTGCGGGGAGCAAGCTCTGCATCAGGTGAAGACGGTCACGGGAATGCCCTGCGCCTGCGCAGTGCGCAGCAGGCGGGCGACGGGAAGGTCGGTCTCGCCGCGCGAGGCAGCGTCGAACACCGCGCGCTTGTCGGCCACACCGCCAAGCGTGAAAACCAGCGCGCTTGTGTTCAGCAGCGCCGGGATCGTCAGCGTGATCCGATCGAACGGCGCGTGGGCCGGGAGCGGATCGGGCGTGAGGCGGCGGACCGCAAGCGGATCATCAATCTGGGGATCGGTGTTGGGGAACAGTGAGGCGATGTGCCCATCCGGCCCCATGCCCAGCCATGTCAGCGCGAAATGCGGCGGGGTGGCATCTTCGGTCAACGGAACAATGTGTGCGCCCGCAGGCTCCAGCAGCGCGCGCATCTTGCCGGTGTTGGACGCATCGTGATCTTCGGGCACGATCCGGTCATCATTGGGCCAGATGTCCCACCCGCTCCAGCCAATGCCGCCCTGTTCGATCAGGGCAGCGAGGATGGGAAAGGGGGTCGAACCGCCCGGCATTGTGATCGCGCCGCTCCCGCCAAGCCGTGACGCCAGCCAGCCAGCGATCGCAGCCTGATCCGCGCCTTCGATAATCGTCACGTCATGCATAGCCGCTTCAATAGCAAACGGGCCGCCCCCGGCAATGGGTGCGGCCCGCTTGTGAATAGCTATTGCGGCAGCGATCAGGCGAGGATCGAACGCAAGAACCAGGCGCGCTGTTCGGCCATGTCGGTCCAGTCGTCGAGCAGCCCGTCGGTGGCGTTGTCGCCCGCTTCTTCGGCCAGATCCTTCATGCCCTTCAGCCGCGCGATCACAGTTTCGTTATCGGCGAGCAGTTCGGCGATCATGTCCTCGGCGGACAGCTTGGTGCTGTCCTGATCCTTGATCTGCGTGTGCTTTCCCATCGTCCCGATCGAGGTGAGCGTATCGGCGTCCAGCTTGCGCACGCGCTCGGCAATCAGATCGATCTGGTCGCGCACTTCCAGCGCCTGCGTGTCGAACAACAGGTGCAGGTCGTGGAACCGCGGGCCCTTGACGTGCCAATGGAAATTCTTGGTCTTGATGAACAAGGCAAAGTGATCGGCGAGCAATCCGTTGAGTTCATCAACCAGAGCAGCTTTCGAATTGGCTTTCTTATCGGCCATGATATTCTCCATTATTCTGTTGAGTGCGAGCAAGTGATGTCGCCTATATGGTGACTATATCAACGCACGAACATAGATTGGGTTTCGGCAAAATTCTATTCGCAGTGATCGTGCAAGGCGATTAGAAGGCGGCGAAACGAGCGTTCAATCCGATGAATAGCGCGGCAAGCGCAAGGCATCCCGCCAGCACCAGCCGGGCGATACGCAGCGGCCAGCGGGCAAGGGTTTCGCTTCCCACCGACCAGCCAACTGCCACCGCCGCCGCCCCGCCCAGTGCGCCGCCCAGCCCTGCCGTCAGCGGCACCACGGTCCATGCAGCGACCGCAAACACAGCAAAGCGCGCGCCGTCCCCCATCTGACGCGCCAGCAGCACAATCGCGATGGCACCCAGCGAGCGGGTCGGCTCCTGCGGCGTTTTGATGCGTATCGGATACGCCAGCTCGGCTGCGGCAATCGCCAGCGCAAAGGCTACCAGCATCTGCGCAGCGCGGCGCGGCAAGAGTTCGGCAAACTCAGCGCCAATCCACGCCATTACACCTGCGCTAACGCAGGCGCACAGCACGGCGACCGCGAGCAGCGCGGTGCTACGCTCCAGCGCATCGGTCCAATGCGCCACCAGCCATTGATCGCGCCCGCCCATCGCCAACGCGAAGACCAGCAGCAAAGCAATCAGGAAGCCGTCCACGCGGGGTCAGGCTTTTGGATCAGGCCGCCCAGGGCCCGGTGATCGCCAGCGTTGCCGTCGGGTCATAGGCGTTGACGAACAGCACCTTGCCGTCAGGCGAGAAGCACCCGCCCGCAAGCTCGGTCTGCGCTGTGAGCCGTGCGACCGTATAGGCCTGCCCATCGGGCGATATCCCGCGAATGTGGTTGTCGACGATCGGGGTATATTGATCCTCGCAAACGATCAGGTGACCGTTTGGGGCAACGGTGAGGTTGTCGCCGAAATTGAACTGATCGGTGTTCTCGCTTTCAAAATACAGCTCGATCCGGTCAGGTGCACCGGCATTGCCCGGGCTGAGCTTGAGGATCTGCCCCAGCTCTTTCGCGCCGCCGCTCGTGCAGCAGGCAAAAACCTCGGATTGGCCGCGATTGACCCCCATGTGCAGGCCTTCCCCCCGTGCGATCAATGTCGCACCCTTGGCTGCGGCGCGCAGACGCAGGTCGTCCTTGGGTGCTTCGGGATCGTCGAGGTCGATCCAGGTGACGGGATAGGGCTTGCGCAGCGGCATCAACGCCGTCGCCCAGTTGCGCGAATCCGGCAGGCCTTCAATCGACATCGCCTGCAAGCGACCGCCCTCAGCGAGCTTGCCAGGGGTCTTGGGGATAAAGCGATAGAGCACCCCGTCATCGCGGTCCTCGGTCATATAGACATAGCCGGTTGCTGGATCGACTGCGGCAGCTTCGTGATTGAAGCGGCCCATCGCGGTCAGCGGCACCGGATCGACCAACCCGCGCGCCGAGGCGGGGACTTCGAACACCCAGCCGTGATCGCGCTCCAGCCCGTCACCATAGGGCTGGCCCGGGCCGGTCGGCGCTTCCTCGCAGGTCAGCCAGCTGCCCCACGGCGTCACTCCGCCCGAACAATTGCGGATCGTCCCGCCAAGGCTGCGGAACTGGCGCTTCACCTGCAATGTCTTCGCGTCGAGCACGATGGTGGTGGTGCCGCCGGGGACGAAGGCGCCGTTGCGCTTGCCAAAGCCCTTGGCAATCGGCCCGCCCGCATCGTGGCGCGGTTGCAATTCGTGGTTGCGCACCAAGGCGATCTCGCCATTGCCGAGATCGAAGCAGCCCATCCCGTCCGCACGGTCCGGCACGGTGCCGCCATCATCCATTGCATCGCCAAGGCGCGAGATGACCCGGTAGGAGAACCCTTCGGGCAGATCGAGCAAGCCCGCCGGGTCCGGCACCAGCGCGCCATAGCCCGCAAAGCCGTTGGCCGTGCCGGATGTGCGCGGGGCAGCGGTGGCTGCGGGCGCGCCGCGCGTCATGCAGCCGCTGGCGGTCAGCGCGGCAAAAGCGGTGGCGGTTGCGCCGAGGAAACGGCGGCGATTGGCTTCGAAAGCGGGGGTCTGGGTCATGACTGCGGGATTACCGGCCCGCCTCCAACGCGGCAAGCACTTCGTCCCAGCGCGCGTATTTGAAGTTCTGGGCCGAGGGCGCGTTCACCCCGTCCTGCGCGATGAAAATGCCCTTTGGGAAATCCGGACCGAAATCGCGATTGTCGAGTTCGATCCCGTCGGTTTCCTCGACAGAGCCGAACGCGCCTTGGGCGATGCGGAACCGGCCGACCGGGGTCACGTCGGGCAGGCGGAACACCGCATAGGCGTTGTCGCCCTGCGATGACGCGACGAGATAGCCGCCGTCCTTGCCTTCGGGCGCAATGGCGAGGCCTTCGACATCGGCGACCAGTAGCTTGTTGTCGATCGGCGCGACCATCCGCTTGGCACCGGAACCCATGTCGATTGCCCAGATCCCGGCGTCTTCCTCGCCGATATAGAGCGTG
>DLGU01000084.1 GCA_002482865.1 Porphyrobacter sp. UBA7686 | reverse complement strand
CCTGTCGAACGGCAAGAAGAAGGGAAGCGGCAACGCCAAGTGCGGCAACCGCTACCTGAGCTGGGCGTGGATCGAAGCGGCGAACTTCGCGATCCGCTTGAGCCCCGAGATCCGCCGCTGGTTCGATCGCAAGGCGAGCAAGAAACCGCGCCCGGTGGTGATCAAATCTGTGGCCCACAAGCTGGCCCGCGCCGGCTACCACCTGATCAAAGACGGAGGCACCTTCGATGTGAAGCGCGCCTTCGGCTAAGCACACCGGCGGCGCCTGAGGTCGGGAAGGGGGTTGGTTTGCAACCACCAAATCTGAATGATCCAGGCGTCGTCGGACCCGATTCAAAGGCAGGGGCCGCCTGCCCGGCGAGCCAATCAAGGGTTGGACGCGCGTGACGCGAACCACGTTACCTGTGCAGCCGAAACCGGCCACATGGACGCCAGGGTAGAACCGATGAGTGTTTGGGGCAGCGAAGCCTGGGGCTCCCGAAGGAGCCTAGAACCAGAATGGTGACTGGTGCGGCCAAGGGCCGCAGCCATACCGAAACACAGGCGGAGACGGTCAAGCCGAGAGCGGGTCAGCAGGAGAAGAGAGAAGCCCGGGAATCGGGAGGAGTTTTGTCAGCCCTGTTGACACGGGCGGCGCAANNGCGCAATGGTGACCCCGTTCTTGAAGGGCCGCAGCCATACCGAAACACAGGCGGGGACGGTCAAGCCAAGAGCGGGTCTGCAGGAAAAGAGCGAAGCCCGGAAAGCGGGAGGAGTTTTGTCGGCCCTGTTGACACGGGCGGCGCAATGGTGACCCCGTTCTTGCCCCAGTGTTCCCGCCCCGCGAGCGGCGCCCTCCCCTTTTTGAGGTGTGTTGTGGGCAACAGTCCCGCAAGCTAGGCTCATCGACCCGAAACCAGTATCAGTTGGTCCGCCCCTGTGCGATTCACCGATCCTCGCCTTCAGACCGCCCTGCAGGAATGGCGCAACCGCACAGACGTGGCGGACCGGGCTATGGCCGACAATTTCTGGTTCGAGGAACGGCTCGATGACACCCGCCGGCTTCGGTTCGAGGCAGACACGGTAACTGCGGTAGCGGCGACGCCGCTGGCCCACCTCATCCGCAATGACGTAAGGGACAATACCGAGGGGTCGGCCGTACCCGAAACCTTTGCGACTGCGGGTGGCCCCGCTGTCTATAGGGCGCTCGACGAGGACCAGGAGATCGTTCGGCTGGAATCAATCCAGCGCGCTCTGGACGCCGATGCGATCACCTTCGAGCAGCTGCAGGATGCGTGCTTGAAAAATAATGCGCCGGTGCTCGACAAGTTCCTGGCAACTTGGAACACCAAGCGTGACGCGCGGCCCGCCTTTGCTGCCTTTCGTTCAGAGCTCGCCGATGATCTCGCTGAGCCAGACTGGCCGCTGCGCCTCCGCAACCGGCTCGGCTTGGCGCACTATGGCGCCGGCGGGGAGCCGGTGGCGCTGATGCGCTACACGGTGCGCGAGGTGCTTGCCTCAGCGCATGGCGACGGTGCGGCCAGCGCTTTCGCGGTTCCGACGGTGCTTGACGCGCCGCCGAATGCTCAGTTCTTTCCCAGCCCGGCCGGCCTGCCTTGTGGCCGCGCCATGCCACTTGGCGCCGACTATGATGACTCCAACTTGGTGGCCGAAATCCTGCATGCCCGCATTGCCTATCGCCGCCGCCACCTTATCGATGTGGCGCGCATGGGCGAAGCGCCGGTGCGCGGCGACCTTAAGGCGCTGCGCAACCACCACCTGTGGGTGCTGCGCATCGCCTCCGATCGTGACGACTACGGCGAGGAGATCGACTAGATGAGTGCATCCGCAGCCGCGCAACTGGGCCGCCACCGCTGGATTGACCAGTTCCTGGACGATCCGCGCTGCGGCTATGCCGATCTTGTGGCGGGCCATGCCGCCATCCACCCCTATCAGCGCGCCGATGCCCCGGACGCTGCACGGCTGCTGTTCGGCGGTCTGGCGGAGGACGACCCGGCGCGCGCGGTTCTGGACAACGCGGTTCTGGACTGGCTGGACACGCGGCGCCGCGAATCTGCTCCCCCCCGGCCCGGCCCACGCCAGAGCTGGGTGCGGGAAATCTCTGAAACGCTGGAAATCGTCTACATCCTCGACCTGCCGCGCCCGGCGGTCGCGTTGCGCCGTCGCCGTGCCGAATGGACGGATTTCTGTGCTCGTCATGTCCTGGCCCCGTCGCGCGACGCGCGGGCCATGCTGTGGCGAACCTTGGCGCTGACCCAGACCCTGGCGCATACCACCGACCCGGCGCTGTCGGCACAGGAACTGGTGCCGCTGTGGCACCTCCTCTGCCGCGAGGCGGGCGGCGCGCTGCCGACGCACTATCTGGCCATCGGCCTGCTAGGCCTGCGCCGCCTGCCGCTGGCCAACAGCGATCTTCCGTGGCTGGCCGGCCTGGCGCACTGGGCGATGGCCCGAAAACCTAACGGCGCCGCCTTCCGCGCCGAGTGGCTGGCGCTGAAATCGCTCTATCCGAGAAACCCGTCGATCTGGCGGACGCAGGTGACGCAACTGCTCGATACCAAGCTGTTCAGTAACGCCGGCATTACGGCGCCGGGCTGGTGGGGCGAGGCTGATCCGGACCTGCGCCCGCCCAAGTCGGTGCCGAACCAGAGCTCACCAAAGGTTCTGCGCTCGCCTGGGCCGGACGCGTGCGCGGCTGTCATCGCCCGGCTTGGCGAGCCCTTCGCGGCGATGCGCGGTGCCATTGACGCATTGGTTGCGGGTCACCGTCAGTTTCTCAACGCCACCGGGGAGCCGAGCTATTTTTCGCGGATGGTCCACGTCCTCGGCAGCGCTCTCATAGACCACCCCGCGGACTCTCCGACTGAGCGCGCCCGCGTTGCCGAGGCGCTGGCCCGCGAGGGGCTTGCCTGGGAGCCCTACAACGGCTTCCTCTGGTCGGTCTGGCACAGGGCGCTGATCGCTCAAGGACGGCTGCATGCGGCGGAACTGCTCGGTTGGGAGCTGTTGCGCCGGAACCCCGACCAGCCCGAAGGCTTCACCCTGCTCGCGCTGCTGCTGGCCCGCCTGCCGGAGCGTCGGCTTGAGGCCGAGGCGCTTCTGAGCGAGACGATCGAGCGCTTTCCCGCCAATGCGCCGGCGCGGAACCAACTGGCCGAACTGCTGATCGCCGGGGACCGCGCCGAGGAGGCCACGGCGGTCATGGACGATGCCTTCGCCGACGGTGCCGTCGATGCGTTCTCCTTCGGCGTCCGCGCCAGGCTGCTCGGCCATGCCGACCGCACGGCAGATGCGAGCGCCGCGGTGGCCGAGGGTCTGAGGCGCTTCCCCCAGGACAGATTCCTTGCCGATTGCGCTAGCCGCCTCGTCCGCGGCCAGCCGCTCCCGTGGGTCGCCAACGAGTTGGCGGCACCGCTGCCAGCTGCCTCCGAGGCCGAACCGGGCGGCGATGCCGAACTGGCTCGGATCTTGGCGCTTGGCAGGCTCCGTCGCCTGCGTTTCCTCCAGGAGCACGCTGCCACACTGGGAGAGCCGCCGGCGGATGGCCCCGACCTGCTGCACGGCGATGTCGACACGGCCTATGCTCGTGTACTGTCTCTGCGGGCTGGCGGTACTGAAGTCGATGTCATGCCGGTCTTCGCCGTCGCCTTCGAGGCGGCGCTACATGCGGAGGATCGCGCCCGGCTGGAAAGGCTCGCCCAGACCCAACCGCGATTGCGCGCGCTTGTCCTCGTCGCGCGCGCCCTTGTCGGAGACACTACGGCGGCGAGCGAGATCGATGCCTGGCTGGCCGAACCGCTGCCGCCGGGTAAGGAGCGCATCGCGGACCGCTTGCACGCCGCACTTCGCGTTGTGCGCGGCGATGCCGCTTCTGTTCTTGAACCGCTCCAACGCCACCGCGTCGCAGTGCTGCGGCTAGTGCACGATGCTTCCGAGGCAACGCTTGGCGAGGCGCTCTTAGCGGCCTGATCACTCCACGGTCGATCTTGAGAGCTACGAGACAGTCGCGCGCGATACTGCAAAAAGATCAGCAACACCATCGAGGGTCAATGCTCCACCAGCCTGCTGAAAGACCCAATACAGAAGAGTCGGCGATTGACTCCAGATACTCTCGCACTACACAAGACTTTCGCTGAGTGGGCTTGATACAACGACGCCCGTCTCAGAACTCGTCGTAACGAAAGTCGCAAAGGCAGGGTTGGGAACGCGCGCTTGTGTCGCAAGCGCCAAGGTTGGTGACGTAGCGCACGCAGTGGCGCCTTCGCGTCAAGCCACCGGGATGGTTCTACCGAGCTGATCGCAAAGCACATCGGCGCCTATGACCAAGCTCGCACCCGCTCGCATCGGATCCGCTGCGCCCGCAGCCGTCACGGGCCATAGGCTTCGCCTCCGCCAAAACCCACTCAACGCCCACCGCCCCTCCAGCGCATAGAAACCCAGACACTGCTCCCGATACACCCGGTGAACCTCCCGCAGATGCCGAGCATAGACACCGACCGCTTCTGTATCGCCCCGCTCGCAAGCCCAGATCACCCCCGCAGCCCGCACCCCCGTATACAGCGCACTGGCAATCCCCTTCGACGAAAGCGGATCAAACCCCATCGCCGCATCACCCACCGCAATCCAGCGCTCCCCACTGGCGTGATCAAGTTCCGTGCTGCTCGCATCCGCCCCCTGCACCGGCCCATGCGGGCGCCAGCCGTGCCCGGTGCACAGCGCGTGCAGCTGCGGTGCTTGGCGCAGCGCATCCCACAGGCCCTCACCGGTGAGCAACCCACGGCGCTCGACAGCGCCGTCCTCGCCGCTGAAGTCACTCAGATAAGCGATCAGGCGTTCGCCTGAGGGCAGCAGCACGCTGTACCACCAGCCGCCGGCCACGGCTTCGACCCAGGTGCGGCCGTCGCGGTCGGTGGCGGCGCCGCCAATCAGGCGCTGGTGGAAGGCGAGCAGGCGGTCGTGGGCGATGCGTTGTGCGCCCAAGGCGCGCGCGAGCGTGGCGCTGCGGCCGCTGGCGTCGAT
>DLGU01000087.1:2620-4041 GCA_002482865.1 Porphyrobacter sp. UBA7686 | reverse complement strand
CGCCGCTCATCCAGCAGGTCACGCCCGAGATCATCGAACGGGTCAATCGCTTCTTCGGCTACCGCGCCGTTGCGCGCGTCAAGCTCAGGCACGGGGCAGTCACCCCGCCCGCCGATGGCCGGCCCGCCAAGCCGCCGCCGTCGCTAAAGCCGATCCCGCTGGAATTGGGCGACAGCTTGCGCGATATCGGCGATCCCGAACTGCGCACCGTGCTCGAATCGCTCGCCCGCAGCCTTGGCAATAGCGAACCTGCCCCCTCACAGGATGACGACCTGCAATGATCAAGCCCCTCCTCCTTGCCGCTGCTGCGCTGGCTCTGACGACCGGCCCCGCGCTCGCGCAGCAAGACCTTTCGCGCCCGGACAGCAGCTTCCAGTCGAAGGACAATCCCGGTAACTGGCAGACCACGATCGCGCGCACGGATCGCGGCCATCTGATCGGCGATCCCAAGGCGGATACAAAGCTGGTCGAATTCATCAGCTACACCTGCCCGCACTGCGCCGATTTTGCCGCGCGCGGCGAACCTGCGCTGGAGCTGGTGCTGCTGATGCCGGGCAAGATCAGCCTCGAAGTGCGCCCAGTGATCCGCAACGCGCTCGACCTGACTGTCACTTTGCTCGCCCAATGCGGCGATCCTTCCGGGTTCAAGGGCCGCCATCAGGCGCTTATGCTGGCGCAGGCCGATTGGCTGGGCAAGGCGCGCTCCGCGCCGGAAAGCCAGCGCACGGCCTGGCTGCGGGGCGATAAGGCCGGCCGGATGAACGCGGCCAGCGCGCTCGGACTGACGATGATGCTCGTCAATCGCGGACAGTCGCAATCCGAACTCGATGCCTGCGTGATGAATGATGCAGCCGCGAAGCAGTTGCTTGATAATGGCCGTGCGGATTTTGATGAGCTCGGCGTCAACAGCACACCCAGCTTCGCGCTCGATGGCAAGCTTCTGAACGAGGTTCACAGCTGGGAAGATCTCTACCCGGTGCTTTCGACCAAATTCAGCGCCGCGCCCGGCTGAGCGAATTGTTCACAGCCTCACTGCTGGGTGCTTGCTGCATCGGGGCGTGAGGGGTTAGGTTCTCCCTCTTAGACATCCCAAGGATTGGTGCCACGATGACTGTCTCCCGCCTGTTTTCGCTCCCCCTGCTTGCGCTTGCACCGCTGATGCTCGCTGCCTGCGATGATGCTGCAACCACCGAAGGCGCGGCGAATGGCGAGCCGCTGCCCGCAATCGCCGCTCCGGCCGGCACCAATTGGACCGAGACGGTCACGGTCACCCCCGAAGGCGGCTTCCTGCTGGGCAACCCTGATGCGCCCTTGAAGCTGGTCGAATATGCCTCGCACACCTGCTCGCACTGCGCGACCTTTGCCAAGACCGGCAAAGAGCCGCTCAAGAACCAGTATGTCGCCAGCGGCGTTGTCAGTTT
>DLGU01000087.1:245-2529 GCA_002482865.1 Porphyrobacter sp. UBA7686 | reverse complement strand
AAGGAGCAGATGCAGCCGCTGTCGGATGAAGTGTGGCAGAACCTCGATGCTGTGTTCGCCGGGCTTCAAGGCAATCAGCAGGCCGTGCAGGCCGCAGGGCAATTGCCGCTCAATCAGCGCTTTGTCGCGATTGCCGAGGCGACCGGGCTGCTCGAATTCTTCGCCGCACGCGGGCTCTCCGCCGATCAGGGCCGCGCCTGCCTTGCCGACACCGCCAAGATCGAAGCGCTGGTGAAGACCGTCGAAGCCAATAACACAAACGACAAGATCGAAGGCACCCCGACCTTCTTCCTCAACGGCAAGAAGATCGAAGGCACAACCTGGGAAGTGGTCGAGCCGCTGCTCAAGAGCGCGGGCGCGCGCTAAGGCCGACGGGCGGGGGCGAACGTCAGCCTGATGCAGATCCACCGGCTCAAGCTCAGTGGTTTCAAGAGCTTCGTCGAGCCGGCGGAACTGCGCATTGAACCCGGCCTGACCGGTGTCGTCGGGCCGAATGGCTGCGGCAAATCCAATCTGCTCGAAGCGATCCGCTGGGTCATGGGGGAAACCTCGGCCAAGTCGATGCGCTCGGGCGGAATGGAGGATGTGATCTTCGCGGGCACCTCGACCCGCCCCCCGCGCGACTTTGCCGAAGTGGTCCTGCACGCGCAGGATGATGCGGGTGAGGAACTGGTCGTCACCCGACGGATCGAACGCGGTGCGGGCAGCGCCTACCGGGTCAATGGCCGCGATGTCCGGGCCAAGGATGTCGCGCTGACCTTCGCCGATGCGGCCACCGGGGCGCATTCCCCCGCGCTCGTCAGCCAGGGCAAGATCGCACAGGTGATCGCCGCCAAGCCCGCCGAACGCCGCGCGATGCTGGAGGAGGCCGCCGGGATCGCTGGCCTCCACGTCCGGCGCAAGGACGCCGAAAGCAAGCTGAGAGGGGCCGAGGCGAACCTCGCCCGGCTCGAAGACCTAATGGCCGGGCTGGACGCCCAGATCGCATCACTGCGGCGGCAGGCCAAACAGGCCGAGCGCTACACCGAACTCACGCACAAGATTCAAGCCGCCGAAGCCCGCCTGCTGTTCGCCCGCTGGCGCGAGGCGGCAGCAGCGGCAAAGGCGGCGCGCGCTGCGGCCGAGAGCGCCACCGCGCAGGTCGCCGAAGCGCAAAACGCTGTCGAGGTGGCACAGAAAGAACAAGCCGCCGCCGCTCATGCTCTGGCCGAAGCGCGCGATGAATTGGCCGACCGGCGCGACGATGCCAGCGCGCATGGACACCGCATGGCAGCGCTCGCCGAGAAACTGGAGGCCGCCGAAACGCGCCTCGCCGATCTCGCCCGTCAGCAGCGGCGGTTGGAGGAAGACCGCGCCGATGCTGACCGGCTGACCTCCGCCGCCGTCGAAGCGCTGGGGCGGCTGACAGGTGAACTCGCCGCTAGCCGCGCCGCTGTGAGCGACGCCGAGGCTGCGCGCCCTGCCCTTGCCGACAAGGCCGAAGACCGCGAACGCGCGCACCGTGCCGCCGAACTCGCGCTGGCGAAAGCGACAGCCGATCACGCCGGGGTCGAGGCCGAATGGCGCGTGGCCGAAGCGGCGGTCGAGCAGGCAGAACAGCGCCTTGCCCGCATCGAAAGCGAGGCCGCGCGCATTGCCCGCGCCCGCGCTGAACTCGCGGCGAGCGGCGACCCGGAAGCCGACGTCATTGCCGCGCGCGAAGCTGCCGAGGAAGCCGCCAGCGAGGTTGTCCGTCTGCGTGCTCGGCTGACCGCCGATCAGGCGCGCAAGAGCGAATTGCAGGCGCAGCGCGATGACGCCGCGAGCGCCCTCGCCTCCGCCCGCGCCGAACTCGCCGGGATCGAGCGGGAGCACACAGCGCTGGCCCGCGACCGCGAAGCCCGCGCCAAGCGCGAAGCCGGGCGGCAGGGCATGGCCACCGCGCTCGACCGTGTGAGTGTCGCGCCGGGCTATGAACGCGCGCTCGCCGCTGCGCTGGGCGACGATCTGGAGGCCGCGATCGGCGCGGACGGTCGGCTGCGCTGGTCGGGTGCCGATCTGGACGTGGGCGATCCCGTGCTGCCTGCCGGCTGCGAGCGCCTTGCCGACCATGTCATGGCGCCCCCCGAACTGGCGCGCCGTCTCGCGCAGGTGGGCGTCGTCGATGCAGATGATGGTTCGATGCGGCTCGGCGTCGGGCAGCGTCTCGTTACCAGGGACGGCAGGATGCGGCGCTGGGACGGGTTAGTTGCGGCCGATGTCGGTGCGGCGGCGGCGGAGCGCCTGGTCCGCGCCAATCGGCTCA
>DLGU01000087.1:0-227 GCA_002482865.1 Porphyrobacter sp. UBA7686 | reverse complement strand
GAGGTGGAAGCCGCGCAGTCCGCGCTCGCGGAGGCCGGCACCGCGGTGCCGGCGGTGCGGTCCGAGGTCGAGATGGCGCGCGCCGAGCTTGCCCGTGCGGAGACGGCACAGCGCAACGCGATCCGCGACGAGGACCAGGCGACGACCGCGATCGAGCGGCTGGCCACGCAGAAGGCCGCGATGATGGACCGCAAGGCGCGCGCGGCGGCCGAGGTTGCGGAGGCGGA
>DLGU01000030.1:7877-15390 GCA_002482865.1 Porphyrobacter sp. UBA7686 | reverse complement strand
ATAATCGCTGTCGATCGTGCCGGGGGTGTTGGGGACGGTGATGCCGTGCTTGAGCGCAAGACCTGACCGGGGTCGCACTTGGATTTCGTATCCCTCGGGGATTGCCAGCGCCAGGCCGGTCGCCACCGCATGGCGCGCGCCTGGAGCGATGGTGATATCCTCGGCGCTGACCACATCCATGCCCGCCGCGCCGCTGGTGGCATAGGCGGGGAGCGTCAGGCCTGCGCCGTGTGGCAGGCGCTTCACTTCAACCTTGATGGGTGATGTCATTCTGCCGCTTCCACCCGGAACACCGCCGCGATGCGTTCGGCCAGGGCCATCGCCACCGCGCTCTTGGGCATCTCGTCGAGCACTTCGATCCCATCACCGCTGACAATCGTGACGCGGTTGCGGTCCCCGCCCATCACATCGCCGCTCACGTCATTGGCGACGATCCAGTCGGCGCTCTTGCGCTTGCGCTTGGCCTTGGCGTTTTCGAGCACGTTCTCGGTCTCGGCCGCAAAGCCGATCACTAGCGCCGGACGGCGGGTGCCGCCTGCGACATTGGTAAGGATGTCGGGGTTTTCGGTCAGCATCAGCGCAGGCGGGGCATCGCCGCGCTTCTTGATCTTTTCACCGCGATATTCCTTGGGCCGCCAGTCGGCGACGGCAGCGACCATCACCGCAACGTCTGCGGGCAGCGAACGCCTGACCGCTTCGGCCATGTCGCGCGCGCTTTCGACATCGATGCGGCGCACCCCGACGGGCGTCTTGAGCGCCACCGGGCCTGCCACAAGCGTCACCCGCGCACCCAGTGCAGCAGCGGCCGCGGCGATGGCAAAGCCCTGCTTCCCGCTCGAACGGTTGGCGATATAGCGCACCGGATCGATCGCTTCCCAGGTCGGCCCGGCGGTGACCAGCACATGCCGCCCGACAAGCGGGCGATGCGAAGCGGCGATCCCGAAATCGGCGCCTTCGATCACCTCGCCAAGATCGGCCTCGATCTCGTCGGGCACTTCGGGCGCCAGGAATTCGGATTCGGGCCGCCCCTTGCGCGCATCGACTTCGTGGTTGATCGCCCCGAAATCGACGGGCGGTGCGGAATTGGCCTTGCCCTTGCGTGCCAAAAGCGGCCCGTCAAAGTCCGGCGCGAATTCGGGCACGGGCTCTTCTTCGGGCGGGAGGAGTTCTTCCGCCTCGGGATCGGGCAGGTCTTCGTATTCGGCTTCGATCTCGTCATGGCTGCGCTTGGCCGTCGAGCGCGGGATGATGCGCGAGAAGAATCCGCCGAGCCCGCCAGCGGGCATGGCGGCGCTGCCATCGTCCTCTTCCTCAGGCTCAAGCGCTTCGACTTCGAACGTCGGCGGCGCCAGGCGGCGTGCCGGCGGTTCGAGCAATTGCGGTTCGGGCACGTCTATGCCGAAATGACCCGCAATCTCGCGCCAGATCGCCTCAGGCTCGGGCAGGCGGCCATAGCCGAACTCGCCGCAGGCCATTGGGCCTTCATCGGGGTTCAGCACATTGACGCCCGCAGCCTTGAGCAAGGCGATGTTGCGCTGGGTTGCCTCGTGCTCCCACATCCGCACATTCATGGCGGGCACAGCCATCACCGGCTTGTCGGTGGCGAGGATCAGCGTGGTCGCCAGATCATCGGCGATGCCGGTCGCCATCTTGGCGAGCAGATCGGCAGTCGCCGGACAGACGACCACCAGATCGGCCTCACGCGAAAGCTGGATATGGCCCATTTCGGCCTCGTTCTTGAGGTCGAACAGATTGGTATAGACCTGATTCTCCGACAATGCGGCCAGCGACATGGGGGTGACGAATTGCTGCCCGCCCTTTGTGATGACGCAGGTGACATCGCCGCCGCCCTTGCGGATCAGACGCACCAGTTCGCAGGCCTTGTAGGCCGCGATCCCGCCGCCCACGACCAGCAGGATGCGAGGGTGTTTGCCCGCTTTCGCCTCCTGTGTGCTCATCTTGCCTCTTGCCTCTCGCGCCTCGCTGTAGGGTGCCAGCCATAATGCACGCAACACCCTTCGCAAAGCTTGGTTAAGTTTGCCTTGATGCCCGCCCCGCCGCGCCTTGGAAAAGTTCAAATAGCCCGCGCGGGGCAAAAGCGAGACCGATGCCATAGGCCGGTAACGCCAATTGTACCCAGTAGAAATTCTCCGGCCGGGCAAACAGCGCCATCATTGTGGCGAGGCCGGCGAACCACAACACCGCAAACATTCCAATCCGCCCGCCAATTGCGGCCCAGCCGATCAGCGGCAGGATTGCCAGAGGTGCCGCGATGCTGATTGGCAGAAGCAGTAGGCCGGTCAGCCGTGATACCGCCATCAGCGGCAGGCCGTATCCGACCAGCGCTTTCCACCCTTGTGAGATGGGATCGCCCGGTAATCGCCCGGCTTCGACGCCTAGGTAATGCAAGCCCATTCCGGCGGCGAACAGCGCCAGCATCGCCGCCACCCCTGCCGCCTCGCGCCCGCGCTGCTCTGCCAGCGCGAAGGCCAGCCACAGCAGCACAAAGGGCACGGCCAGCTCGCGCACGGCCATCGCCAGCGCCACGGCCAGCAGCGCCGGCCACCAGCAGTTCCGGCGATAGAGCAGCAGCGCCAATGTCAGACACAGCCCGGCCCACAATTCATGGATCAGCCCCGCCGTTGGCACCGCGACCGCCGCCCCGCCGAGCGCCAGCAGCAACAGCGCGCCCAGTCGCTCGGGCAGCGAAACCAGCTGCGTCAGCCGCGCATTGGCTGCCCACAGGCAGGCCAGCACCAGCGCCATTTCAAGATAACGCACCCCGCCCGCGCCACATATCGACTGCAACCACGCAAGCGTCGGCTGACGCACCGCGACAAACGGGCGGGTCGGATAATTGCTTGCCCGTTGCTCGCTCATGGCGGCAGCGTAGTAATCCTCACCCGCCGAAACGCGCTCGGCAATGCGCGCATAAAGGGCAATGTCACCCTTGCTCTTTTGCGCGCTATTGCCCGCCCCGTGGCCAGCGCTCCTTGCTGCGCTTTGGGCCTCTGCCTTGGCGGTAATTTGCGCGCGTTCAGCCCGATCGACCGCCGCTGCGGCAAAGGCGCTCCACGCCATCGCGACAGCCAGCAGCGTTAGCACCAGTGCCGCGGCCCAGCGCGGGAACTGCGCAAGCGGACGGTCCAGCGCCTCCCAACGGCCAAGCAGCCCAGTGCCGCCTGCGGTCGGCCTCATCCGATCCAGCCGAGCGCCATTGCCCCCCACACCGCGCCCGCACCGACTAGGCACGACAGGACGTAGCCGAGCCAGCCACGGCCCTCACGCTTGTCAGTGATGAGCGGGATATGCGGCAGCGGCGGCGCTTCGGGCGCGCCGCCCTTGGGCGGGTATTTCTCCTCCAGTCGCCGGATCAGCCCGGGGAGGCGGAACAGGGTCTCGGCATCGGTCTTCAGGCGGTCAGCCAGTGCCGCCTCGGGGCCGAGTTCATCGCGGATCCAGCTGCGCACATAAGGCGCGGCGGTGTCCCACATGTTGATGTCGGGGTTCAGTTGCGTGGCGATGCCTTCGACCATCACCATCGTTTTTTGCAGCAACAGCAGGTGCGGCTGGGTTTGCATGTCGAAGTCGCGCGTGATTGCGAACAAGCCGTCGAGCATCTGGCCGACGCTCAGTTCCTTAACCGGCTTGCCGCGCATCGGCTCACCCACCGCACGCAGCGCGGTCGCAAATTCGCCGACCGAGTGATAGCTGGGCACATATTGCGCTTCGAAATGGATTTCGGCGACGCGCTGGTAATTGCCGGTGGTCAACCCGTAGAGGATCTCGGCCAGCCATTGACGCGCGCGCCGGTCGATCCGGCCCATGATCCCGAAATCAATGGCGACGATCGTGCCGTCATCCTCCACGAACAGGTTGCCCTGATGCATGTCGGCATGAAAGAAGCCGGCGCTGATTGCCTGGGTGAGGAAGCTGATCACCAGCTTTTCCGACAGCGCGGCGAAATCATGCCCGCGCGTCCGCAGTTCATCGACGCGGCTGATCTTGATCCCGTCGATCCATTCGATGGTCATCACTCGGCCATTGGTGCGATCCCAGTCGATGCCGGGGATACGGTAGCCGGAAACGCCCGCCATCTGCTCGGCGAGTTCGGAGGCCGATGCCGCTTCGCGCCGCAGGTCGAGCTCAGAATTGGTCCATCGCTTGAAATTGGCGATGGTGAGGCGCGGACGCAGGCGCGAGAACTCCCCGCCCATCGCCTCGACATGGGCCGCGGCCCATTCATAGGTGGTGATGTCGCGGGCGAACTTCTCGCGGATACCCGGGCGCAGCACCTTGACTGCGACCTTGCGGCCCTCGGTGGTGACGGCCTTGTGGACCTGCGCAATCGACGCCGCGCCGACCGGTTCCGGGTCGATTTCGCTGAACAGCTTCTCGATCGGCTGTCCGAAGCTCGATTCAATCGCCGCCTTGATCTGCGAAAACGGCGCCGGCGGCAGGCTGTCCTGCAAGCTGAGGAGATTATTCGCCGCTTCCTCGCCCACCAGATCGGGGCGAGTGGCAAGCGATTGCCCCAGCTTGATCGCCGCCGGCCCAATCGCGCGGAACGCACCCGCATAATCGCGCGGGCCGTTCTTGCCCGTCAGAGTCGCCAACCGCGCGAGCCGCACCAGCTGGCGCAAGGCGACAGGCGCATTGGGATCATTCTCGATCCCCACCAGCGCGCGGCGGCGGGCCAGCGTCACGCCCCAGCGGGCGAGGCGGATCAGGTGGACGGCAGAGGTGGTCACGTCCCTAGATCTTCCACCCCGAATGGATCGCCACCAGCCCGCCCATGATCGGTTCGACCTTGGTGTTCGCAAAGCCCGCGCTGCGGATCATCTGTTCGAAGGCGGGCATCGGCGGGAACTTGCGGATCGACTCGGCGAGATAGCGGTAGGAATCCGCATCCCCGGCAATCGCCTGACCCATGCGCGGCAGCAGATGTTCGGAATAGATATCGTAGGCCTCTTTCAGCCCCGCCCATTCGACGGTCGAGAATTCAAGGCAGAAGAACCGCCCGCCGGGACGCAGCACGCGCAGAGCTTCGGCCAGCGCGCGGTCAATATGGGTCACGTTCCGGATGCCGAAAGCGATGGTGTAGGCATCGAAGGTGTTGCTGGCGAAGCTCACGCTTTCAGCGTTCTGGCAGGTGAACACGAGGCTGCCGTCCTCTTCATCAAATCCGCGTTCCAGCGCACGCTCGGCGCCCACGTCAAGCATGTCCTGATTGATATCGGCCACGGTAATGTGCGCGCCGCGGGCCGCCATGCGGAAAGCGATGTCGCCGGTGCCACCCGCCATGTCGAGGATCTGTTCGCCCGGCTGCGGCTTGACCCGCTTCACGAAGCGGTCCTTCCACAGCCGGTGCATCCCGCCCGACATCGCATCGTTCATGATGTCGTATTTGCGCGCGACGCTGGAGAAGACCTCGCCGACCTTGCGGGTCTTTTCTTCCGGAGTGACCTGGGTGTAGCCGAAGGAGACGGTGTCGTCAGTGCTCTGTGTCATGCCCGGCTCCCTAGAGACAATTGCCGCCCGCGCAAAGGGTGTTAGAGGGAGGCCAAATGCCTGAGCTCCCCGAAGTAGAAACAACCGTCCGCGGCCTTGCAAAGTTCCTTGAGGGCGAGCGGATCACGCGCGTCGTCTTGAACCGCGCCGATTTGCGCCGCCCTTTCCCCGCCGATCTGGTCCAGGTGATGACGGGTGCCAGGGTCAGCACGCTCTCGCGTCGCGCCAAATACGGGTTGATGCATCTTGATCGCGGGGCGACGATGATTTTCCATCTCGGCATGAGCGGGCGCTGGCGGATTGACCCGGAAACGCCTGAAACGCACGATCACCTGCTGCTGGAGACTGCGCACCACAGCTTCGCTCTGTGCGATCCGCGCCGATTCGGCTCGGTCGATCTGGTGGAGACCGGCGCGCTGGACGTCTGGCCACAATTCGCCGCGCTCGGGCCGGAGCCACTGGGGCCGGGGCTGAGTGTTGGTCATCTGAAAGCAGCGCTGAAGGGCAAGACCCAGTCGATCAAGCTGTGCCTGCTCGATCAGCGGATCGTGGCGGGGCTCGGCAATATCTATGTCTGCGAGGCGCTGTGGCGCTCCGGCATCCATCCCACCAAACAGGCGGGCAAGGTCACACATGCCCAGCTGGCACGGTTGGTGCCCGCGATCGTCGCTGTGCTCGAAGCCTCAATCCGCGATGGCGGCTCGACCTTGCGCGACTATGCCGCGCCGAGCGGCGAGCTGGGCTATTTCGCCAGCAGTTTTGACGTTTATGGACGTGACGGCCAGCCATGCAGCCGCGATGATGGCGGGGTGATTGAACGGATCGCCCAAGGCGGACGCAGCACCTGGTTCTGCCCAGTGTGCCAGAAGTAAGGGAGAATCGTTGACCTTCGGAGCAGTTCTGACTATGCGCGCTGCTTTCCGGCGGTTGGGCCATGCGTCCGCTCGCCCGTTTTCGAGCAAACCGTCACCAATTCCTCGGCTGCCTCAAGCGGCCTGAACCAAACGCGAGACAGACACGAATTATGGCAAACACGCCGCAAGCCAAGAAGCGCATCCGTCGCAACACCGCCCGCGCCGAAATCAACGGTGCGCGCATCAGCCGCATCCGCAGCTTCATCAAGAAGGTCGAATCGGCCTGTGAAGCGGGTGACAAGGAAGCAGCGGCCGTTGCTCTCAAGGCGGCTCAGCCGGAAATGGCCCGCGGCGTTGCACGCGGCGTGCTGCATAAGAACACCGTGGCCCGCAAGCTCTCGCGCCTGACGCGCCGAGTCGCCACTCTCTGATTCGATTCGTCGCGCTTTCGTCTTTCATGCTGCGGCATGAAAGACGGGATGCCGGGGCCTCGCAAACCGATCGGGCCGCGCTCAATGAGCGCGGCCCGTTTCGTTTGCGACAAACGCAACCGTCCCGATGACAGAAATGTCAGGATTCACCACGATTCGCGGGTTGGGACTCGTGATTTCGTAGGAAAAACAGGCACTTCAACGCAAGTCTGCGGGTCAGCGGTGAGTCAACAGGATTATTTCACTTTTTTTAAAAGTCCTCGCTTGCGCAAAAGGCCGCAGAGTTCTTTAGATCAGTTCCACCCGGCGCGGGACAGCCCGGGTGCTTTTACAACTTGGCCGACAGGGGGGAACTCCGGAATCCTCGATTCCGGGGCTGGGAAGGTTAAGCCTGTCGCATCGGGATGAAAAGGTCTGTGAGCCGCACGGCTCAGCAGGCTAAGGTTGAATTGGGGAAGAGCTTGTGCACAGGACTGACAAGGCGCGGACGGGTGGCCGCCAGGCCGATGAACATCTGATGGAAGATTCCGAAGCTGTAAATCTCGCCGCAGATTGGTCCGATATCAGTCAGGGCTTGCGCAAGGATCTGGGCCACCAGCTGCACAGCCAATGGATCAAGCCAATCCAGCTTGGCGCACTGAACCGCGAGACAGGCGCTCTCGATCTTTACCTTCCGACCGAATTTTCAGCCAACTGGGTGCGTGACCGCTTCCATGA
>DLGU01000030.1:3958-7803 GCA_002482865.1 Porphyrobacter sp. UBA7686 | reverse complement strand
CACCCCGGCCGCCGCCAGCTGCCCGACCTGCGTCTCGACGATGGTCGCCGCCCCGCCAATGACGGTGCGAGCGCGATTGCACTGGCCGCCGGCGCGATGGGCGATGCGAACTTCACCTCTTCGGTCGGGCTTGATCCGTCGCTGACCTTCGCCGCCTTCGTCACAGGTGAGGCCAACATCCTCGCCTGCAACGCGGCGCAGCGGATGGCGGCACTGGAACAGCCGCAGTTTTCTCCGCTGTACCTCAAGGCGGCGACCGGTCAGGGCAAGACCCACCTGCTGCACGCGATTGGCCATGCCTACCTCCAGACCCATCCGCGTGCGCGCATCTTCTATTGCTCGGCCGAGCGGTTCATGGTCGAATTTGTCCAAGCGCTGAAGTCGAGCCAGACGATTGAGTTCAAGGCGCGGTTGCGCAGCTTTGACCTGCTGCTGGTCGACGACATCCAGTTCATCATCGGCAAGGCGAGCGCGCAGGAAGAACTGCTTTATACGATCGACGCGCTGCTGGCCGAGGGCAAGCGGCTGGTCTTCGCCGCTGACCGCGCCCCGCAGGCGCTGGACGGGGTCGAGCCGCGCTTGCTATCGCGCCTGTCGATGGGTCTGGTGGCTGACATCCAGCCCGCCGATATCGAGCTGCGCAAGAAGATCCTTGTCTCCAAGCTGACCCGCTTTGCTCCGCTGAATGTGCCCGAAGATGTGGTTGATTTTCTCGCGCGCACCATCACCCGCAACATCCGCGAACTGGTGGGCGGCCTCAACAAGCTGATCGCCTATGCCCAGCTGACCGGGCAGGATGTGTCGTTGCAGCTCGCCGAAGAGCAGCTGACCGATATCCTCTCGGCCAACCGCCGCCGGATCACTATCGACGAGATCCAGCGCACCGTTTGCCAGTTCTATCGCATCGACCGGTCGGAAATGAGCAGCAAGCGCCGCGCCCGCGCAGTGGTGCGGCCGCGGCAGGTGGCGATGTATCTCTCGAAGGTGCTCACCCCGCGCAGCTACCCCGAAATCGGGCGGAAGTTCGGCGGGCGCGATCACTCAACCGTGATCCACGCGGTGCGCCTGATCGAAGACCTGCGCCAGCGTGATGCCGACATGGATGGCGATGTGAGGAGCCTGCTGCGTCAGCTGGAGAGCTGAGGCCGCGAAGGTCAATTCGCCCACAAACTGCCACGTCTTTGCACTGCACTTTCGACAGGCCTGTCCACAGAGCTGTCGACAGGCGGTGCACAGGTTGTAAACAGCCTGTCCATGCCTTCTCAGCGCCTTTCTCCCGACCTGATCGACCTGCCCAAGGGGTGGGTTTCCGCACTGGTGCGAGGGCTGGGCGGCAAGTGCCCGCGCTGCGGCGAGGCGGCGCTGTTCCGCAAATGGCTCAAGCCCGTCGACCGCTGTCCGCACTGCCGGCAGGACTGGTCCGTCCAGCAGGCCGACGACTTTCCCGCCTATATCGGTATCTTCGTGGTCGGCCACCTGCTCGCCCCGGTGGTGATCGCGATGATCGGGACCTTCGGGATGAGCGCCTGGCTGACCTTGGCGATCATTCTGCCGGTGGCGATCGTCATGCTGCTCGTCACGCTCCAGCCGACCAAGGGCGGCGTGATTGGCTTTCTGTGGTGGCACGGCATTGGCGCATTCAAGGCCGAGCGTCGCGCACTGGATGACAAGTCATGAGCCTGTCATACGCCCGGCTTGACCGTTTTGCCCGCCATATCGTGCTGCCCGAAGTCGGCGGTGCAGGACAGGTGCGGCTCGCGGCGGCGCGGGTCGCGGTGATCGGGCTCGGCGGGATCGGAAGCCCCGCGCTGCAATATCTCGCGGCGAGCGGGATCGGGCACCTCGCGCTGGTCGATAATGACGTGGTCGATGTCTCGAACCTCCAGCGCCAGACGATCTTCACCACGCGCGATGTCGGATACGGCAAGGCGGTTTCGGCGCGGCGCTGGCTCGCCAATTTCGACGATTCGCTGAGCGTCGATGTCTCCGACGCGCGGATTACGGCTGATAACGCCACCAGCCTGATCGCAGGCGCCGACGTGGTGCTCGATGGCACCGATAACTTCGCGACGCGCCTCGCCGTGTCGGACGCCTGCGTTGCGGCCGGCATTCCGCTGCTGTCCGCCGCCGTGGGCCGGTTTCAGGGTCAGGTCGCCGCCTTCGCGGGCCACTTGCCCGGCGCGGCTTGCTACCGCTGCTTCGTCGGCGATGCCTTCGATGCCGAGGATTGCGACACCTGCGCGGATGACGGGATGCTCGGCGCAATGGCGGGCTGGGTGGGCACCTTTGCCGCACTCCAAGCGGTCAAGGTGCTGCTGGCAGGCGTGAGCGGGTTGGGCGATCCGGGCTGGGGCAAGCTGCATATCCTCGACGGGCTCGAACCCGGGATGCGCACGATTCGGATCGCAAAAGACCCGACCTGCAAGGGCTGCGGCTAAAAGCTGGCCCCGTCGACCAACGTCCGGGGCAGGCCCTGCCATAGCGCGTGATCGAACATCCTTAGATTGACGCCCATTTTGCGATATGCCGGATCGATTGCAGTCCAGTGTGTGGTGCATCCACAGACACCGCAATGCCACGTCGTGAGCGTGCGATCTCCATGGGAATAGCCGATCGCGTCTCCTGTGATCGTTACAACTTCAGGCCGGCAATAATGCCAGAGGCCAGCTATCCGGCGACAGATCGAGCAGTTGCATTCGCTCACACCGGTTGGCTGATCGCGCAGCTGCAAAGAGATCGCGCCGCAGTGGCATGTGCCCTCGTGCACGGTCATTGCAAAACCTCCTCGACCCACGCTGGCACCACCACGCTCGCCGGGCCGAGGCGCGTTTCGTGGAACATCCGCGAGCCCTCGCTCGGCTCGAGATTGAGCTCGAGCGTGCGCGCGCCTGCCGCCCGCGCTTCCTGAACAAAGCCCGCTGCCGGATAGACCGCGCCCGATGTGCCGATGCTGACGAACAGGTCGCAAGTCTCGATCGCCCGATAGATCCGGCCCATCTGATAGGGCATCTCGCCGAACCACACGACATCGGGGCGCAGGGTCGGCGCGCGGCAGACGGGGCATGGCGGTCGCTCGATCATGGTGCCATGCCACGGCGAGCGGGTCTCGCACGACTGGCACAGCGCGCTCTTCAATTCCCCGTGCATGTGCAGCACCCGCGCCGAACCACCGCGTTCGTGCAGGTCATCGACGTTCTGGGTGATCAGCAGCAGCTCTCCGGCAAATTCCCGCTCCAGCCGCGCGAGCGCTGCGTGCGCCGGGTTCGGCTCAACCACCGCCAAGGCCGCGCGGCGCATGTCGTAGAAGTTGAGCACGAGATTAGGGTTGCGCGCGAAGCCCTCGGGCGTGGCGACGTCCTCCACCCGGTGCTGTTCCCACAGCCCGCCTGCCGACCGGAAGGTGTCGATCCCGCTCTCGGCCGAAATCCCTGCGCCGGTGAGGATGACGATGCTGCGGGTTGTCGCCATGTCTTTCCCTTGTCGTCACCCTGAACTTGTTTCAGGGTCCATCGCTCAACGAGCTCAGGTTCCACCTAGACGCGGGATGGATGCTGAAACAAGTTCAGCATGACGAAGTAGGGGTAAGAGATGCTGCAATTCGGGGTGATCGGGCACAAGGGCCGGATGGGGCAAGCGCTCGAAGCAGCGATTGCCGATGCAGGCCATGTGCTGTGCGTGGGCGTGGATGCCGGGGGTAGCATCGGGCCCCACGCAAACCAATGCGACGTGCTGGTCGACTTCTCCGCACCAGAGGCGCTGGCGGCGAATCTCGGCGCGGCGCGGGTGGCGGGCAAGCCGATTGTCGTGGGCACCACCGGCCTTGAAGAGCAACATTTCGTCATGCT
>DLGU01000030.1:1815-3897 GCA_002482865.1 Porphyrobacter sp. UBA7686 | reverse complement strand
ATCTGGTGCGCGAGGCCGCCGCGCGGCTCGGACCGGACTGGGATATCGAAGTGCTGGAGATGCACCACCGCATGAAGGTCGACGCACCGTCTGGCACTGCCAAGCTGCTGGGCGAGGCGGCTGCGGCGGGGCGCGGGATCGTGCTCAGCGACAACATGGAAAGCGGTCGCCACGGGATGATAGGCGCGCGGGCCGAGGGCGCGATCGGGTTCGCCACCTTACGCGGCGGCACGGTGGCGGGCGAGCATTCAGTGATCTTCGCGGGCAGCGAGGAACGCCTGACCCTCTCCCACTCGGCGGAAAACCGCATGATCTTTGCGCGCGGAGCGGTGCGCGCGGGCGCGTGGCTCACGGGGCAGAGCGCCGGGCGCTACACCATGAACGATGTGCTCGGGCTCTGAGCCTTGACGGGCATGGCGCCCGGCGTATTGCCGGAATAATACACATAGATCCACAGGGGAGCGATCATCTTCATGTCCACCACCCTCACTCCCGCGCAACAGGCCGCGCGGCTGGTCGACAGCCTGGGGCCAGACGCGCTCGCGCAGGCACAAGCCTACACCACCGGCAACCATTGGCTGCTGCTGCTGAATGTCGGCGTCTCGCTGCTGGTGGCTCTTATCATGGTGCGCCTCAAACTGCTCGACGGGATCGCGGCGCGGATGGAGGGGCGGCGCCTGCCGCTTTCGACCTTCACCGTCAGCGCCGCCTTCCTGTTGATCTCGACGATCATCGCCTTGCCCTGGAACATCTACACCGATTGGTACCGTGAGCGGTCCTATGGTCTTTCCAGCCAGCCGCTCGGCGATTTCCTTGGTCAGATGGCGATCGGGGAATTGATCGGGACGGTGCTGGGCGGGCTGTTCCTTGTCGGGATCTATGCCCTGATCCGCCGCACTGGCCAGCGCTGGTGGCTGTGGAGCGGCGGGCTGGCGGGCGTGGTAACGCTGCTGGCGCTGCTCGCCGGGCCGCCCCTGATCGAGCCGCTGTTCAACGAATACAAGTCGGTTCCAGCGGGCGAGGTGCGCACCGCGCTGGAGGCAATCGCGGATGATGTCGGCATCCCGCATGACCGCATCTTCATGTATGATGGCTCGCGCCAATCCGATCGCTTTACCGCCAATGTCTCCGGCATTGGCCCCTCCGCCCGGATCGCGATTTCGGACGTTGCACTCAAACAGGCGTCGATTGCCGAAGTGCGCGCCGTCACCGGGCACGAGGCCGGGCATTACAAGCTTGGCCATGTGTGGCGCTATGCGGTGATCTTCCCGCTGCTGGCGATGGCGTTCTTCTTCCTGCTGGGCCGCCTCTTCGCCCCCGCCGCCCGATGGCTCGGGAGTGACGCCCGGCTGGATGAGCCGCGCGGTCTGCCGGTATTTGCGGTGGTGGGATCGGTGTTGGGGCTGCTCGTCACCCCGCTCACCAACACGCTCACCCGCGTGGGCGAGACCGAGTCCGACCAGTATTCGCTGATGACCGTGAACGAGCCCGATGCGCTCGCCACCGCCTTGGTGAAGACTGCCGAATACCGCTACCCGCGCCCGAGCGCGTTGGAAGAAGCGCTGTTCTACACCCACCCCTCGGTCGAAAAGCGCGCGCTTATGGCGATGGAGTGGAAGGCAGCACATCCCAAGGCCGGTGAATGACCAAAGACCAGATCTTCGAATTCTTCCGCCGACTGGCCGAGGATAACCCCTCGCCCCAGACCGAGCTGGAATATGGCAATGCCTATCAGCTGCTCGTTGCTGTGGCATTGAGCGCGCAGGCGACCGATGTCGGCGTGAACAAGGCGACCCGCGCGCTGTTCGCCAAGGTGCAAACGCCGCAGCAGATGCTCGATCTCGGTGAAGACGGCCTGAAGGAGCACATCAAGACCATCGGCCTGTTCAACTCCAAGGCCAAGAACGTGATCGCGCTCAGCCAAATCCTCGTCGATGAACATGGCGGTGAGGTGCCCGATACGCGCGAAGCGCTGGTGAAGCTCCCCGGCGTGGGGCGCAAGACTGCCAATGTCGTGCTCAATTGCTGGTTCGGGCAGGAGACCTTCGCGGTCGACACCCACATCTTCCGCCTCGGCAACCG
>DLGU01000030.1:0-1726 GCA_002482865.1 Porphyrobacter sp. UBA7686 | reverse complement strand
CGGACGCCCGAGTGCTGGCGCTGCAAGGTGGCCGATTTGTGCAGCTTCCGAAAGAAGGTGATGGAGCCGCCGAAGGGGCGCGTGGCGCTTGAACCCAACTCGGATTAAGCCGCGGTTCAAGCATGGGGGCGAAAATGCCCTCGCCCATTGGAGAAACCTGCCATGCTGTCACGCTGTCTCGCGCTTGCTCCGCTCGCCCTGATCCTCGCCGCCTGCGCGCCGACCGATCCCGCCGCCCGTGCCGATGCCGATGCGGCGCGCACGCCTGCGGTGAAGGTGCTGGGTGCCGGGCAGAACTGCATCGACCGATCGCAGATACGCGCCACCGTGGTGCGCACGGACCAAGTGATCGATTTCGAGATGAACGGCGGCAAGGTCTATCGCAGCACCTTGAAGAACCGCTGCCCCGGCCTCGGCTGGGACCGCGCGATCACTTACGAAACCTCGGTCAACCAGCTGTGCACCCAACAGATCGTCTACAGCCTCACCAACATCGGCGGCGTTCCTCAGCGCGGCGCGGGATGCTCGCTGGGCGAGTTCGTGCCGGTCGAGTATGTGAAGACAAGCAAGGACTGAGGGCGCGGGCGCCGCTTCAGCGCTTGCCCTTTTCGAAATTGCTCTCGTCCAGTTCCAGACCCGCGCGGCCATCGGCGGCGGTATGGGCAGGCGCATGGGGGTGGTCGACATAGTCCGGCTCTTCCACCTCCAGCATCCCTTCCCACTTGGTGATCACCGCAGTCGCCACGGCATTGCCGACCACGTTGGTAGCGGTGCGGCCCATGTCGAGGAACTGGTCGATGGCGAGGATGATTGCGACGCCTTCAACCGGTAGGCCGAACATTGCGAGCGTTCCGGTGATCACCACCAGCGACGCGCGCGGGACAGCAGCGATGCCCTTGGACGAGATCATCAGCGTCAGCAGAATCATGATCTGCGTGCCGATGCTGAGGTCGATTCCATAAGCCTGCGCGATGAACAGCGTCGCAAAGCTCATGTACATCATCGAGCCATCGAGATTGAACGAGTACCCCAGCGGCAGCATGAAGCCGGAAATCCGGCGCGGCACGCCGAAACGATCAAGCTGTTCGAACAGCTTGGGTAGCGCGGCTTCGGATGACGCGGTCGAAAACGCGATCAACAGCGGCTGACGGATGTAGCGGATCAGCGCCCATATGCGCCGACCGAGGAACACCGCGCCCGCGCCGAGCAGGATCACCCACAAGAGCAGCAGCGAGAAATAGAACTCGACCAGCAGGGTCAGATAGGTGCCGAGGATCGCCAGCCCGCTCGCCGCGACCACGTTGGCGAGCGCGCCGAAGACCGCAACCGGCGCATAGCGCATCACATAGCCGGTGACTTGAAGCATCATCTCGGCGAGGGCGTCCGCGCCCTTGACCAGCGCTTTCCCGCGCTCGCCGATGGCCGACAGGGCCACACCAGCGAAGATCGAGAAGACCAGGATTTGCAGGATGTTGTTGGTCGCCAGCGCCTCGACCGCGTTCTTGGGGAAGATCGAGAGGATGAAGTCGGTCGCCTTCAGCTCCTTGACCTCGCCCACCGAAGCAGCGGCTTCCGCGACGTCGGGGATCGGCGCACCGATGCCAGGCTGGAACAGGTTGACCAGCACCAGGCCCAGACCGATCGAGATGAGGCTGGCGGTGATGAACCAAGTGAGCGCGCGAACCCCGATGCGGCCCAGCGCGGCGCTATCGCCCATATGCGCGAT
>DLGU01000187.1:1665-5643 GCA_002482865.1 Porphyrobacter sp. UBA7686 | reverse complement strand
TGCTACGATAGCGGCGCGCATTCCCCCGCCTTTGAAGACTGGATCGCGGCAGAGGATGGCGATTTCGAATGGGTCACCGGCCCCGAAACCGATCCGTGCATGATCTGCTACACCTCTGGCACCACGGGCAATCCCAAGGGCGTGCAATACGAGCATCGCTCGACCGTGCTCCACGCGATGAGCGGGCTGCAGCCTGCGGCGTTCAATTTCTCCAGCGCCTCGGTGATGCTGCCGGTGGTGCCGATGTTCCACGCCGCGAGCTGGGGCTTGCCCTACGCGGGCGCGATGGCGGGGATCAAGTTCGTGTTCTCGGCGGTCAACGATCCGGCCGTGCTCCACGATCTGATGCTGCGTGAAGGCGTGACGGACAGCGCGGGCGTGCCGACGGTGTGGCTGGCGCATTTCCAGTATTGCGACCGCGAAGGCCTCGATCTGCCGCCGCTGAAGGCCGCCACCATCGGCGGCTCAGCCGCGCCCAAATTTATGATCGAGCGTCTGCTCAAGAACGGCACCCGCGTTCAGCACGCTTGGGGGATGACCGAAACCAGCCCGATCGGCACGGTGGGTGGACCGACCTGGGACTGGGACAGCCTCACGCTGGAACAGAAGGTCGAGAAGACCGCGATGCAGGGCCGCCCGATCTTCGGCGTCCAGCTGCGCACGGTCGATCTCTCCGACATGGCGACCGAACTGCCGCGCGACGGCAAGACCAGCGGCGCGCTCCAGATCCGCGGGCCGTGGGTGATCCGGCGCTATTTCAAGGCAGAGACAGACGCAGTCGGCAATGACGGCTGGTTCGATACGGGCGACGTCGGTATCCTCCACCCGGACGGCACCTTGCAGCTAACCGACCGCACCAAGGACGTGATCAAATCGGGCGGGGAGTGGATCAGCTCGGTTGAGCTTGAGAACGCGGCTTGCGGGCATCCCGCCGTGGCGGAGGCCGCCTGCATCGGCATCTATCACCCGAAGTGGGACGAGCGCCCGGTGCTGTTCGTCGTCAAAAAGGCCGGCGCCGAGGTCTCGGGCGACGAGATCGTCGAACACCTGAAGCCGCTGATCGCCAAGTGGTGGCTGCCCGATGCGGTCGAATTCGTCGACGACATCCCGCACACCGCGACCGGCAAGATCAGCAAGAAGGACCTGCGCGACCGCTTTGCGGATTACACGCTTGGCTAACCTGACCATCCGGCCTGCGCTCGCGAGCGATGCGCAGGCCGTTTGCGACATCTACGCGTTTCACGTCGCGCAGAGCACGGCAACCTTCGACACGGTTGCCCCCGATGCGGCGACATGGGCGGAGAAGATCGCGGCCGTCTCTTCGCGCGGGTGGCCGTTCCTTGTCGCCGCGCGGGACGGTGCGGTGCTTGGCTATTGCTACGCCACACAGTTCCGCGACCGCGCCGCCTATGCGCGCACCTGCGAAGACAGCATTTATGTTGCCGACACAGCGCGCGGGGGCGGGGTGGGCTCGGATTTGCTCGCTGCCTTGGTCGAAGCCGCGCGGGCGAGCGGCTTCGAGCAGATGATCGCCGTGATCGGCGGAGGCGAACCGGCCTCGATCGCGCTCCACACAAAGTGCGGCTTTGTCCACGCGGGCCGGATGCGCAATGTCGGCTTCAAGTTCGGGCGCAGGCTCGATACGGTCTATATGCAATGCGAACTGACGTTGGAGGGACATGAGCGATGACCTGCGAAACCTATATTGACCCCTCGCCGGTGAACTTTCAGGCCTTCAAGGACTTGCCGCGTGATACGCCGATCAATATGCTCAACCTGCTGCTGTACCGCGATCTGGCCGAATATCCCGAGGGCCACGAGCACGCCGGCAAAGGCTGGAGCGGCAAGCGCGCCTATGAGGAATACGGCAAGACCAGCGGCCCGATCTTCCAGCGCGTCGGCGGCAGCATCCTGTGGCGCGGGAGCTTCCAGACGGTTGTGACGGGGCCGGAGGGTGAGCGCTGGCACGATGGCTTTATCGCCCAATACCCGAACGCGGGTGCGTTCTTTGCGATGCTGAAGGACCCGGAGTATCAGATGGCTGTCGTCAACCGCACGGCTGCGCTGGTGGATAGCCGCTTGGTGCGATTTGCCCCGGGTGAGGCGGGGAAGGGGTTTGGATGAGCTAGAGCAACCGCAACTGGCCACCCACTTCGGGCGCCCGGAAGCGTGAGCAATCGAGCTCAAACCGCGCTTTGCCTATCCCGGCTCGCTTGCACGCCACCTTGAACCGCGCCCGGATCAGATCGGCCCACACCCCTTGCGGGTTGAAGCGGCTGTGGAAGTTCGGATCATTATCCCGTCCGCCGCGCATTTCACGCACGATGCTCATCACCTTGCCCGCACGCTCAGGGTAATGGACGGCGAGCCACTCGCGGAACAGCGGCGCGACTTCGTGGGGGAGGCGCAGGGGGATCCAGTTGACGCTTTGCACCCCCCGCCGTGCGACTTCGGCGATGGTGGCTTCGATGAATTCATCGGTGATCGCCGGGATGATGGGCGAGATCGAGCAGTGCACCGGCACGCTGAGTGCCACCAGCCGCCCCAGCGCCGCGAGGCGTTTGGCAGGCGCAGCGCAGCGCGGTTCGAGCTTCGCCGACAGGATGGGGTCGAGACTCGTCACTGAGATCGACACCGCCACCAGCTTCTCGCGCGCCAAGGCCGCCAGCAGGTCGGTATCGTCCAGCACCCGGTCGGACTTGGTGGTGATGGTGACGGGGTGGCGCGCCTCAAGGCACACCTCCAGCACCTGGCGGGTGATCCGGTAATCGCGCTCGATCGGCTGATAGGGATCGGTGTTGGTGCCCATCGCAATCGGCTTGGGGCGGTAACCGCGCTTCGCCAGCGTCGCCTTGAGCAATTCGGCCGCGTTCGGCTTGGCAAATAGCCGGGTCTCGAAATCGAGGCCGGCAGAGAGGTCGTGATAGGCGTGGGTGGGGCGGGCAAAGCAATAGACGCAGCCATGCTCGCACCCGCGATAGGCGTTGATCGAGCGGTCGAACGGCACGTCGGGGGATTGGTTGAAAGTGAGGATCGACTTCGGGCGCTCCTCCGTCACCGTGGTGCGCAGCTTGACCGGGGGGCCGTCGAGGGTTGCGACATGGTCACGCCAGTCGCCATCGACCTCGCGCTCCGCCAATCCGAAGCGGGTGGGGACCGCCCCTGATTGTGCACCGCGGCCTTTGATCGGAGCATGTTCCACTTGGAACATTTACGGAACATCATGGTGTTTCGCAACCCTCGTTATCCCAGCGGGAGCTGGGACCTCAGGCGGCAAATGCCGTCAGAGCCGCCCTAGGCCCCAGCTTCCGCTGGGGTGACAGCAAAGGGCTAAACTTCCTTCAGCCGCGGCATCAGCTCGACGAAATTGCAGGGTCGGTTGCGGCTGTCGAGCTGCTCGGCGAGAATCCCGTCCCACCCGTCCTTCACCGCGCCGTTCGATCCGGGCAGCGCGAAGATGTAGGTCCCGCGCGCCACCACCGCGCAGGCGCGGGATTGGACCGTGCTGGTGCCGATGGTTGTGAAGCTGAGCCAGCGGAACAGCTCGCCAAAGCCGGGAATGTCGCGCGCGCCTTCGATCATCGACAAAGCTTCGGGGGTCACGTCGCGGCCCGTCAGACCCGTGCCGCCCGTGCTGACCACAGCGTCGATAGCGGGATCGTCGATCCAAGCCTCGAACTGGGCAGCGAGCAGTTTTGCGTCATCCTTCGCGATCATCCGTGCCGCGAGATTATGCCCGGCACCCGTGACCCGCGCCGCCAGAATATCGCCCGATGTGTCGGTCTCCGGTATGCGCGTGTCCGATACGGTCAGGACGGCAATGTTGATCGGTTTGAAAACCCGGCTCTCGTCAATCGCCACCTGCTGCGCTCCTCAAGGCTCCAATCGGGCCGAGCGGGTCGTAGCAGCCTGCGGAAATTCCGGCCAGCGCCCTTGCGCGAGCGCGCGGCGGCTGGACGATGGGACGCCGGCCGCACG
>DLGU01000187.1:0-1633 GCA_002482865.1 Porphyrobacter sp. UBA7686 | reverse complement strand
GATTCCATCCAGAGCAGCGGATCGCCCTGATCGTTGATCTCGTAATTCCAGCGCCCGACCGGGGTGAGGCCGGCGTTATAGGCCGCCATGATCTTGGGCAGCACGCCGCCGGTCGCGGGGTGATCGCGCAGCATGGCGAGGTGGCGCTGGCCATAGGCGAGATTGACCTGCGGGTCGTTCAGATCCTCGTAGCTCGCGCCGAGGCTCAGCCTGCCCGAATGATCGCGCGCTGTGCCGGGCATGATCTGCATCAACCCGCGCGCATTGGCGGGGCTGACAGCCGAGGCGCGGAAGTTCGATTCCTGCAAGGCATGGGCAAAGGCGAGCGCCGGGTCGACCTGCCAGCCGCCGACCGGTTGCCAATGCGCAACGGGGAAGCGCAGGCTCGGATCGCTGCTGGTACCGTAGGGCGCATTGTGCGCCATGAACAGCTGGGTGGAAGGTAGGCCCATCTCGCGCGCCAGCCGGGCGAGGGCGCTGTATTGGTAGGCCGGACCGATCCGGGCTTCGTGGCGCAGCACTTCGTCCGCCAGACTGGGCCGCCCGATCTCGGCGAGCGCAGCGGCCACGCGGACATTGGGCCGCTGGGCGAGCTGCGCCCAATCGTCACGGCTGAACGGCGGCGGCGGCGCATGCGCAGGCAGTTCGACGCCGAGCTGATCGGCGGCGAGCATCCCGTAAAGTGTCTCATTCATCTGTGCCGCGGCAGACAGGTGCTGCTGCGCCTGGTCAGGCTCCCGGCACCGCACCAATGCGCGGTGGGCCCAATAATGCCCGGCAGCGGCCAGCTCGACATTGGAAGCACTGCCCGCCACCCGCGAAAACGCGTCTCCGGCAAGCGAGCAATAGCCCAGCCGCCACGACGACAGCCCTTCGACCCACGCGCCTTCCGCAACCCACTCGCCTGAGCCTTCGGCCACGGTTCGGGCAAGCTCGAGAGCAGCGTTGTCGTTATTCTCGATATAGTGGCTCCACGCCACGCGCTGACGCCATTCGGCGCGCGCATCGCTGGAGAGCATCGGATCGATTTCGGCGAGCAGGCGCTGCGCTTCAATGGGGTTATCGGCCTTGATCGCTTCGAGGATCAGGCTGGCCGTGGCGCTCGGCATAGTGCCGTCGTTCACGGAGCGCGGCAGGATTCGCTTGGGCGCATAGGGCTGGCGCGCAAAGCCCTGTTCGCTCGGCAAGGGCGGCAGGTAAGTAACCCCGCGCTTCGCCCCCATCTTGGCGAGCTGTTCGGCCTGCGGAAGATCGGTGCCAGCGGCAAACCAGCTCGCGATCTGTTCGGCGGACACCTTGGGGCTTTTGGCGTGGGTATAGAATTCGGCGCGTGCGGCCTGAGTCAGGATACCTTCGGGCCGCTGGGCCAGCAGGCTTTCGACCACATCCCACTGTTCGGCGTCGATGGCAGTGAAGACCTGACGGTAGGCATTGCGCTCCTCGGGCGTCAGCACCGGGGCAATCGCCGTCTCAGCGGGGGTCGCGCCGTTCCAGCGCGCGACGAGATTGCCCGACTGCGCGGCCAGCGGCGCAGGCAGGGCCGCCGCAGCCAGCAGCGTTGCTGTCAGCACGCGCACGCGAAGTTTCATTGTGGGGGCGACCATTGCGTCCATCTCCGCCAGAACCGGGCTTT
>DLGU01000202.1 GCA_002482865.1 Porphyrobacter sp. UBA7686 | reverse complement strand
CCCATCGGCCACCGGCAGGAACGCGGCGATTACCGCGAAAGCTGGCAGCCTGCCGCGATGTCGCCTGCCGCGCTGGCCGCCGCGCAGGACATGGCGGCCAAGGTCACCGCCGCGCTGCAAGGCGGCGGGCGCGGCTGGGGGCTGTATGGGGTGGAGTTCTTTGTGAAGGGGGAGGAGGTGATCTTCTCCGAGCTGTCCCCGCGCCCGCACGATACCGGCATGGTGACGCTGGCCTCGCAGGACTTGAACGAATTCGATCTCCACGCCCGCGCGATCCTCGGCCTGCCGGTGCCCGGCCGCATTCCGGCCCGCCCCGCCGCCTCGGCTGTGATCCTCGCCGACCGCGATTGCGATGACTTCGGCTTCGAGGGGCTGGCCGATGCGCTCGCCCTCTCTCCGCAAGTCGATGTGCGGATCTTCGGCAAGCCTGTCACCCGCCCCTACCGCCGGATGGGCGTCGCGCTCGCCCGCGCGGCCGA
This sequence comes from Porphyrobacter sp. UBA7686, assembly GCA_002482865.1. GTDB lineage: Bacteria > Pseudomonadota > Alphaproteobacteria > Sphingomonadales > Sphingomonadaceae > Erythrobacter. The sequence continues at coordinate 2,256 of DLGU01000202.1, read as the reverse complement.
CGCACCCGCTGCTGTCGAACTTGCCAAGCAAGCCGCCGCCGCCGTGCGGATTGTCTATTCCCCCGAAGCCGACTAGGGCGCGCGCCATGACAACCTATCCCCATACCGCCGCTCTGATGCAGCGCGGCACCGACTTCCTCGGCTGCGAGACCGCGATCATGTGCGGTGCGATGAGCTGGGTGAGCGAGCGCAACCTCGTCGCCGCGATCTCCAACGCGGGCGGCTTCGGCGTGATCGCCTGCGGGGCGATGACCCCCGAACTGCTCGACCGCGAGATCGCCGCGACCAAGGCGCTGACCGCCAAGGCGTTTGGCGTAAACCTCATCACCATGCACCCCGGCCTGTTCGATCTGATCGCCGTGTGCCGCAAGCATGGCGTCACCCACGTGGTGCTGGCGGGCGGCATCCCGCCCAAGGGCTCTGTCGAGGCGATCAAGGAGGGCGGCGCCAAGGTCATTTGTTTCGCCCCCACGCTGGCGCTCGCCAAGAAGCTGCTGCGTTCCGGCGCGGATGCTATGGTGATCGAAGGCATGGAAGCAGGCGGCCATATCGGCCCAGTCTCCACCAGCGTGCTGACACAGGAAATCCTTCCGGAACTCGCCGCCGATCATCTGATCTTTGTCGCAGGCGGCATCGGCCGGGGCGAGGCGATTGCCAGCTATCTCGAAATGGGCGCGGCGGGCGTGCAATTGGGCACCCGCTTCGCCTGCGCGACCGAGAGTATCGCTCACCCCGATTTCAAGAAGGCGTTCTTCCGCGCCAATGCCCGCGATGCGACCGCGAGCGTGCAGGTCGATCCGCGCCTGCCGGTGATCCCCGTCCGCGCTCTCAAGAACAAGGGCACCGAAGAATTCACCGCCAAGCAGCGCGAAGTCGCGGCCCTGCTGGACGCGGGCGAAGTCGACATGGGTGAAGCGCAGCTCCAGATCGAGCACTTCTGGGCCGGTGCCCTGCGCCGCGCGGTGATCGACGGCGACGTCGAGAACGGCTCTGTCATGGCCGGGCAATCGGTCGGCATGGTCACCAAGGAAGAACCCGCCGCTGACATCATCGCCGAGCTGATGAGCCAGTGCGAGGCGGCGCTCGCGCGGTAAGATGGCGCAACCGCTGATCCTCACCCTCGCCTGTCCCGACCGGCCCGGCATCACCGCGCGGGTCACGGGGTTTTTGTTCGAGCGCAATTGCAACATCCTCGACGCGCAGCAATTCAACGACCGCGCGGGGAACGGGGGCGGTGACCGCTTCTTCATGCGCGTGGTGTTCGACCCCGATGGCTCGACCGCCGAGGGGTTGCGCAGCGATTTCGCGGCGCTGGCAGGCGAGTTCGCGATGGAATGGACGATGGTCACCGAAGACCGGCCGCGCCGCACGATCATCCTTGTCAGCAAGTTCGATCACTGCCTCGTCGATCTCCTCTACCGCTGGCGCACGGGCGAATTGCCGATCGACCCGGTAGCGATCGTCTCCAACCACCCGCGCGAGGCCGCGATCCGGGTGGATATCGGCGACATCCCCTTCCACCACATCCCCGTCACCCCCGACACCAAACCGCAGGCCGAAGCCGCCTTCCGCGAGCTGGCGGATGAGACCGACGCCGAGTTGATCGTGCTGGCCCGCTACATGCAGGTGTTCTCGGATGAGCAATCCGCCCATTTCGCCGGGCGCTGCATCAACATCCACCATTCGTTCTTGCCCGGCTTCAAGGGAGCGCGGCCTTACCATCAGGCGCACGAACGCGGGGTGAAGATCATCGGCGCGACCGCGCATTTCGTCACCGCCGACCTCGATGAAGGCCCGATCATCCATCAGGATGTCGAACGCATCACCCATGCCGACAGCCCCGAAGACCTCGTGCGCAAGGGCCGCGACATCGAACGCCGCGTGCTGGCCGAGGCAGTGCGCCTGTTCGCGCAGGAACGGGTGCTGATGAATGCGGGCCGGACGGTCGTGTTCAGGGGTTAACGCGGCAGATCGATAGCCTGCACTTCAGTGCCGATGGCGTAGAGCCGCACACCCGCTTCGGTCGGCACCGCCTGGAACTTGTTGGCCGCCCGCGCGATGGGCGCGCGCTCCCAGGTCTTGCCGCCGTCCTTCGTGGCAAAGCCGCCCGCTGCCGTGCCGACAAAGCCCACATCGGCGCTCACGAAACCGATGCCGAACTGGCGCGCGGTCTTGTCCTGCGCGATTTCGATCTCGCGCCATGTCTTGCCCTTGTCGTCGCTGCGGATGACAAGCTGGGTGGCGCGTTCGGGATCG
>DLGU01000146.1:3667-3931 GCA_002482865.1 Porphyrobacter sp. UBA7686 | reverse complement strand
ATTCGGGCGAGCGCGTGAAGATCACCGAAGACCGCGCCCGTTACTGGCTCGGCGTTGGCGCGCAGCCGACCGACCGTGTTGCCCGCTTCCTGGATGCTGCGGGCATCCTTGAGCGTACCGCTCGCGTGAACCCCAAGAAGGGTGAGCCCGGCGAAAAGGCCAAGGAGCGCGCTGAAGAGCGTGCCGCCAAGATCGCTGAAGCCGAAGAAGCAGCCCGCGCTGCTGAAGAAGAGGCCAAGGCCGCTGCTGCTGCCCCGGCTCCGG
>DLGU01000146.1:0-3602 GCA_002482865.1 Porphyrobacter sp. UBA7686 | reverse complement strand
GCTGAAGACGCTGCGACCGAAGAACAGGCCGAAGGCTAAGCTGATATGACCAAGCCCGTCACCCTCGCCGCCATCATCGGTGCGCATGGGGTGGCGGGCGAGGTGCGTCTGAAGCTGTTCGGGGAGGGCGCCCAGACGCTCTCCAGCCACAAGAGCTTCAATGACGGCGCGCTCACCCTGATCAAGGTGCGTGACGACGGGAAAGGCGGCGCAATCGCGCGGCTGGCCGAAAGCACCTCCCGCGGGGATGCTGAAAAGCTGCGCGGCACGGCGCTGACCGTCCCCCGCGATGCCTTGCCTCCCTTGGCTGAGGGCGAGTTCTACCACGCCGACCTGCTCGGGCTCCCGGTCGTCACCGACACCGGAGAGAGCGTCGGCACTGTGCTTGCGATCGAGAACTTCGGCGCGACCGACATCATCGAAATCACCCGCGCGCCCGTCCCCGAAAAGGGCCCCAAGACCTTCATGGTGCCGATGATTCCCACAGCGGTGATCGAATGGGATCAAGCAAGACTTGTGATCGGAGCCGATTTCGTCGATAATTGACGGCGTGAGATCGCCTGACGACGACGCTCTCTGGCAGCTTATCGCCGACCACCGGATCGGCCCTGCGGACGCATCGCTCACCTTCGCCGCTCGCCTCGCCCGCGAAAACCGCTGGAGCGAGCCACACGCCGAGCGCGTGATCGGTGAGTACAAGCGCTTCTGCTATCTCGCGATGACCGCCGGGCACGAGGTCACTCCGTCTGACGCGGTCGATCAGGCCTGGCACCTCCACCTCACTTACAGCCGCGACTATTGGGAGGTGTTCTGCCCCACCGTGCTGGCGTCACCCTTGCACCACGGGCCCACGCAAGGCGGCGAGATCGAGCGGACGCGGTTTTACCGCCAATATGCCGATACGCTCGCCGCCTACGAAGCCGCCTTCGGCGCTCCGCCGCCTGCCGACATCTGGCCGGCTGCCAGCAGGCGGTTCTCCGTCGATCCCAAAGGTGTTCGCGTTAACTTGTTCGATGATATTGTTCTCAAACGCCGGGTCGCTCTGGCGCTGAGCGTGATTGTCTTTCTGGCAGGCCTCATCGCGGGAAGGATGATGTAATGCAGCTGTTCTCGTCCTGGACGGGCAGCGATTTCTTGCTGTTTTACACGATGTTGCTTGGTCTTGCGACCTTCGCTGCATGGTGGCTGCCCGCGCATCTGCGCGAGCCGGGGCGGCAGGGCGAGTCTAATGATCTTGAAAGTATCGCGTTGCTGGCAGGTGGCCGCGAACGCATGGCCGATTCGCTGATTGCCGATCTTTACGTGCGCGGCGCGCTGGTACCGGCCGACAAGGGCAAGCTTCACGTCGCCGCGCGCGATCTCCCCGTCAGTCCGGGCGGGAAGGCGCTGTTGGCCAGTGATGCTCCGGTGACGCTCGATGAAGCACGCCGCGCAATCCACATCCATGCCGACCGGGTTGCGGCCCGCCTGCGCCGTGCAGGCCTGTTGTTGCGCCCCGAGGAGCACAGCCGCTTGCGCTTGCTTTCGGTTGCGCCCTTTGGTGCGCTGTTCGTCGTTGGACTCTATCGCCAGCGAGCCGGGAGTGCGCTGGACGAGCCGACCGGGTTTCTGATTGTGCTGCTAGGAGTGACAGTCGCACTGGCGGTGATCCGCTTCGTCAAGAGCGATCCGCGCACGGCGGCGGGCGTGGCAGCCGTGCAGCAGATGCGCGCCCGCAACGGCCGCTTTGCCCGCGCACCCCGGCCTGACGAGGCGGCGATGGCGGTCGCGTTGTTCGGCACCGGCGTTCTGGTTGGCACCCCGTGGGAGCCGGTTCACGCAATGCGCCAAAGGGATGGCGACGGCGGCGGCGCCGAAGGCAGCAGCGATGGCGGCTGCGGCGGCGGTGGCTGCGGCGGTTGCGGGGGCTGATTTCCCGGCGTAAGCGGCGGGCATGACGAAGCTCACTGTCGCCGTTGTCCAAGCTGCGCCGATCCCGCTCGATTTTCAGGCCGGGATCGACAAGGCGCTACGTCTGGCGCGCGAGGCCGTTGACGCGGGTGCGCAGGTGGTCGCTTTTGGCGAGACTTTCCTCGGCGGTTACCCGCTGTGGCTCGACGAGGCACCCGGCGCGGCGCTGTGGGATCATCCCGGCACCAAGGCGCTGCACGCGATCATGCTCGAACAAGCGGTGGTCGCCAATGACGAGCGGTTGCTCCCGTTGCAGGAGCTCGCCGACGCGAGCGGGGCGATCATCAGTATCGGCGCGCATGAACGGGTGCGCAGAAGCCTCGTCAACAACCAGCTGACCCTCCGCCCCGGCCTGCCGGTGCTCGATCACCGCAAGCTGGTGCCGACCCACGGCGAGCGTCTGATCTGGGCGCGCGGCGATGGCTCCACGCTGGGGGTGCATCAGGCCGAGTGGGGCCGGCTCGGCACGCTGATCTGCTGGGAGCACTGGATGCCGCTCGCCCGCGCGGCGATGCACAATCTGGGCGAGGACGTGCATGTCGCCGCTTGGCCGACGGTGCGCGAGAGCCACCAGATCGCCTCGCGGCACTATGCGATGGAGGGGCGCTGCTTCGTGCTGGCGGCGGGTCTGGTGCAGGTGAAGGACGACCTGCTCGACGGGCTCGAGCGGGTTGGCGGGTCAGTGGAAGCGCGGGAGTTGCTGGAGGCGATCCCCGGCGAAGTGCTCAACCGCGGCGGCTCGCTGATCGCCGCGCCGGACACCCGCGTAATCGCACAGGCGGGCGAGGGGGAGGAGACTTTGCTGGTGGAGCTCGACCTTGGCGAAGTCTCGGCCGGGCTGACGAATCTCGATACGGATGGACACTACGCGCGGCCCGATGTGTTCGAATTGCGAGTGGATACGCAAGCGAAGGACGGGGTGGTCTGGAAATGACCTTCGCCGCCACCGTCCTCACGCTCTACCCAGAGATGTTCCCCGGCCCGCTCGGTGTTTCGCTGGCGGGGCGCGCTATGGCCGAGGGCAAGTGGGCCTGCGAGACGGTGCAGATCCGCGACTTTGCCGAGGACAAGCACCGCACTGTCGATGACACCCCGGCTGGTGGCGGGGCAGGGATGGTGCTCAAGTTAGATGTACTGGCGCGGGCTTTGGACAGCGCGCCTGCCGATGGCCGCCCCATCCTCGCCATGACCCCGCGCGGGAAACCCATCACCCAGCAGCGCATCCGCGAACTCGCCCAAGGCCCAGGCGTCATCATCCTGTGCGGTCGGTTCGAGGGCTTTGACGAGCGCCTGTTCGAGGCCCGTCCGGAGATCGAGCAGGTCTCCCTCTCCGACATCGTCCTCAGCGGCGGCGAGATGGCCGCGCTGACCATCCTTGACGCTTGCATTCGGCTGCTTCCCGGCGTAATGGGCGCGGCTTCCAGCGGGGATGAGGAGAGCTTTGAACAAAGCCTCCTTGAATACCCGCACTATACCCGACCTCAGGAATGGGAAGGGCGCACGATCCCCGAAGTGCTGCGATCGGGGGATCATGCGAAAATCGCTGCTTGGCGCAAGGCAAGGAGCGAGGATGACACACGGTCACGCAGGCCGGACTTGTGGGAGCGCTATGAGGGCGCTCGGGTCCAACCTGCCTCTGGCGCGCGGCGAAA
>DLGU01000006.1:15117-15268 GCA_002482865.1 Porphyrobacter sp. UBA7686 | reverse complement strand
CATCTTCTTGAGGCCGAATTCCTCCACCCGCTGCTCGTCAGGCGTGATGGTCGCGCACTTCACGCCCACGCCATACTGCTTGATCGCATTGGCGGAATCGACGGTCACCCGATCATCGGTCGCATCCCGGTTCTCGATCGACAGGTCGTAA
>DLGU01000006.1:13957-14975 GCA_002482865.1 Porphyrobacter sp. UBA7686 | reverse complement strand
TGTTGCCCTATCCTTCTTGCCCCGTCTGCGCAGGGCTGTGATTGATCGACAGGAAGTTGTTCAGAGCCTCGTCCAAAGGCTCAAAGATCCCGCGAGGGGCTTTAGCAGAGGAGGGCAGGCTTGCAAGCGCCGCACATGCGAATGAAACGCAACAGCCGGTGCGGCAGACGCAGGACACAAAAAAGCCCGCCGATAAGGCGGGCTGTCTTGGATCACACGATGGTGGGCGTAGCAAGGATTGAACTTGCGACCCCTACGATGTCAACATAGTGCTCTACCACTGAGCTATACGCCCGCACCATCGGATCGGCCCCTTTTCGGGGCGGAGGCGGCCCTTAACGCAAGCCCTGGAAAGGTGCAAGCGATTCGGGAAACTTACCCGCGCAGCGCGTCGGCTTCCTCGAACACGCGTTCCACTTCCAGCACCAGATCGCGCAGGTGGAACGGCTTTGACAGCACTTTGGCTGCCGGCTGTTCGCGGCTGGCGCGCAAGCTCACGGCGGCAAATCCGGTGATGAACATCACTTTGGTGCGCGGGGAAATCTCGGCACAGCGCTGGGCGAGCTCGATCCCGTCCATTTCGGGCATCACGATGTCCGAGAGCAGCAGGTCATAATCGCCGGTCTCCAGCAGCGGCACCGCGTCAGTGCCGCGGTCAACCGCGCTGACGAAGTAGCCGGCATTGGTGAGCGCCCGTTCGAGATAGGCGCGCATCGCCTCTTCGTCCTCGGCGAGCAGGATGCGGGGGGTGCGTGTCGCTGTCATGTCAGGCGCATTAGCAGGACCGACTTAAGAAATCTTTGTGCGTGCGACGGAATGCATCCGATGTGGCGCGAATTGGCACGAAATAGCGCATTGGGAGCAGGTGACGATCGGCCGATCAGGCTTTGACAGGCCTGTGCAAAACCGTCAGCAAGGGCAGCGGAATGTCATCGCCCTCCCGCTTCTCTCGCTCGGCATCGTCCCCGGTTCGCGCCTCGCTGAGCGGCGGGTTTGTGCCGGGTCTGAATGATGCGCC
>DLGU01000006.1:3176-13946 GCA_002482865.1 Porphyrobacter sp. UBA7686 | reverse complement strand
GTCCCGCATGCGGGGCGCGCCTATCCTGCCGCGATCACCGCCCGGATGCGCGATTCCGCGTTGGCGCAGCTGCGGTTGGAGGATCGCCATGCCGACCGGCTCGGTGTGGCGATTGCGCGCGAGACGGGCGCGGCGCTGCTGGTCGCCCATGCGCCGCGCGCGCTGCTCGATCTCAACCGCGCCGAGGACGATATCGACTGGGACATGATCGAGGGTGGACGACCCGAAGGCGTCATGACGTCAGAGCCGGGTCAGCGGAGCAACGCCCGCGCACGCAGCGGACTGGGGCTCGTGCCGCGCCGCCTGCCGGGATCGGGCGAGATCTGGCGCGGACGGCTTGCTCCGACTGAACTTGATGCGCGGATTGAGGGGATTCACCGCGCCTATCACGCCGCGCTCGATGCAGCGCTCGCGCAGATTCGCGCCGAGTGGGGCGCCGCGCTGCTGATCGACCTGCACTCCATGCCGCCGCTCCGTCCGACCGATGGCGAAGCGCGCGCGCCGGTGTTCGTGCTGGGAGACCGGTTCGGGGCATCGTGCCATACGGCGCTGATGGGCCGGGCGCTCACCCATCTGGAAACGCGCGGTGTCTCCGCAGCGCAGAACCGACCCTATTCGGGCGGCTATGTCCTCGATCGCCACGGGAAACCGCAAGCGGGCGTTCATGCGATGCAGATCGAAGTGTGCCGAGCGACCTATCTTGATCGGCAGATGGCCGAGCCGGGGCCGGGCCTGCCCGCTGTGGCCGCACAGCTCGCCGCCCTGACCCGCGAGCTGGGGGCTGAAACCGCCCTGCTCGGCGGCAATGAAGGCCTGCGCCAAGCCGCCGAGTAGCGCGCTGACCCATCCAAACGCAAAACGGGCAGGCGGCCCATGGCCTACCTGCCCGTCATGTTTCGCAAACCAGCGCCGGAGCGTTGCCGCCCCGGCCAGCTGAATTAATTGAGCGCGGGGGCTGCGGCGCCCTGACCAGGTGCTGGCACCTTGCCCTGTGCAAGCTGGCGTTCGAACAGCGAGCGCATCAGGTTCAGTGAGAACAGGTGCGCATAGATCAGCATCAGCATGCCGTTCTTGGTGAGCTCTTCCAGCTTGTCGGCCGGCAGTTCGCGCAGCTTGGCTTCGTCAACCATGCGGAAGCCGCGATAGATGAACGGCGTATCGGGCATGTCATTGCGGGTGATCGCAATTTCGCCGTCCATCAGGACGTCGAGCTTGGCGAGTTCGTCCATGAACAGCTTGGTGCGCTGGCCGGCTTCTTCGAAGCGGCGGCAGAATTCGAGCACGCCCTGCGTGTATTCGGTCGGCTGGCCGGCTTCGTCGAACATCGCCAGGCCTTCGTCCATCTTGCCGATCAGGCCGGCAGACGGATCGAAGCACAGCGACATGTCTTCGCTGGTCGGCTGGAGCTTGGCGAGGATGAAGGGGTAACGACGCGCATAGGCGGGAAGATAGACGACCTCGTTGATCTTCATGTCGTCGCCCACGAAGGTGTTCACGCCTTCATTGAGGCCGAACAGCGCGATCGGCAGCGGGCTGTCACCAGCGGTGAAGACGATCGGGTAATTGCGCTGTGCATCGACGAATTCGTCCGAAGTCAGCGGGATCGCATGGGTTGCGGCGAGATAGGCTGCGCTTTCAAGCGTGCCGGCTTTCCAGTCCGCATGGTCGCGGCTGTTGAGCGGCAGAAGGTCCTTGTAGAACAACGGAAGTTGCGGTTGCGGCGCGCTGGCCATGACATCGTCTCCGAAAACGGTGGTGGTTGATCCCCTCAGCGGAAAAGGATTGCTCCCGCTGTCGAAAGCGCGGCCCTTAAGCCTTTGCCGCCGTGCGCGCAAGCCGTGCGGCTTCGCGTTCAGGCGGGCTGAGGAGGAGTTTGCCCGGATTGAGCAGATTGCCCGGATCAAGCGCCGCTTTGACCTGCGCCATCAAGGCCAGCGCGACCGGATCGTGCAGGCGGGCGAGCTCTTCGACCTTCATCTGCCCGATCCCATGTTCGGCGCTGATCGAGCCGCCCCATTGCGTCACGAGGTCATAAACTCGCGCGCTGACGTCCTTGCCGTCTGCCTCCTCCCACACCCCGCGCACGGCGCCTTCGGGGGCGAGGACGTGAAAATGGACGTTGCCATCGCCCAGGTGGCCAAAAGCGACCGCGCGTGTGCCAGGGAACGCGTCCTCAATCGCGGGCGCAGCGGCAAGGATGAATTCGGGCATTTTCTCGACCGGCACCGAGATATCGTGCTGCATGGCCGGGCCAAGCGCGCGCTCTGCGGCTGATATGCCGTCGCGCAGGGCCCAGAACGCTTCGGCCTGGGTGTCACTGGCGGCGATCACGGCATCGGCGATGAGCCCCTGCTCCAGCGCTGCGCCAAGCGCCGCTTCGAGCCGATCGCGCAAGGCGGCGCTATCCTGAGTGGGGGATATGCACTCAATCAACGCGTTCCATTCATGCGGCTCGGTCAGCGGTGCGCGGGCCGTTGGCTGATGCGCGAGGACCGAGGCAAGGCAATGCGCCGGGACGACCTCGAACCCTTCGAGTGCCTCGCCCAGCGCGCGCTCCATCTGCCGCAGCAGCGTTCGCGCATCGACGATCCCGCCAAGGCCCACCCACGCCGTCGCCCGACCAATCGGCGCAGGTAGCAACCTGAGACAGGCAGCCGTAATAATGCCGAGCGTCCCTTCCGAGCCGATCAGCAACTGCTTGAGATCAAACCCGCGATTGTCCTTCTTGAGCGGGGTCATCAGGTCCAGCACCTCTCCCGACGCCAACACCGCCTCCAGCCCCAGCACCTGCGCGCGCATGGTGCCGTGGCGCAGCACTTGCGTGCCGCCCGCATTGGTCGCGATCAACCCGCCGATGGTGGCCGATCCTTTGCCGCCGAGCGTAAGTGGGAAGCGCAGCCCGGCGGCATCGGCGGCATCGTGCAAGGACTGGAGGATCACACCAGCCTCGCACACGGCTTGGCCGGTGGCTGGATCAACCTGCCGAATCCGATCCATGCGCCGCAGCGAAAGCAGGATCGCCGTGCCGCTCGCGTCGGGGGTTGCGCCGCCTGCCATGCCACTGTTGCCGCCCTGCGGAACGATCGGCACGCCATACGCGGCGCAGAGCTTTACCAATGCGGAAACCTCGGCGGTCGAGGCGGGCGAGGCGAGGGCCAGCGCGCGGCCGGTGTAGCGCCCGCGCCAGTCCGTCAGCCAAGCATCCACCCGCTCGGGATCGGTGGTCAGACCGCGCACGCCCAGCAGGGCTGCGGCCTCGGCAAGGAAGGCCTCGGCGTGAGCGCGAGAGGGCGGGGTAGGGTGGTTCATTGTTGCCTCCATGCCACACTCTGCGATGATTTTGCCACCGCTTTCGTCCTCATCTGACGGACAGTTAAGGCATGGTTCAATTGGGGATGCTACGGCTACCGCATCCCCGACGCGCCATTTATGCGCTGCGCGTTTGCTGAAATTGCTCGTTTCCAGGAGAATCCTCCCCTTCCATGCACAGCCTGTTTGCCCTTGCAGCGCCGTTGACGCTGTTGCTGCCTCTGGTGGCAGAGGCAAGTAATGTGGCGGGCAATGGCTCGGAATCGGCGGTGTCGGCGCCGCAATGTGATGCGGCAGCAGCAGGGCAAGAGCCGACTGAGCCCGTCGCGGTCAATCCGCTTTCAGCCCTGCGCCAGTCCTCCATCGTGCGACAGGTGCGCATCGAGCAGCGTGTCGTTGTCCGGATTGCCCCGCAATCGGCAACTTCCCGCCGGAGTTTGCTGGCTGACCTGCCGCAGCGAGCGGTTGCTCCGCAATTCGAGGAGGGCGGCAAGGAAAAATGCGTCGCGCTTGACGGGATTGCTGGCGTTCAGACCGGCAGCGGCAACCGACTTGTATTGTTCCTGCGTGACCGGCGGATGATCTCGGTCAATCTCGAAAAATCGTGCCGCGCCCGTGACTTCTACTCCGGCTTCTATGTCGAGAAGAACAAGGACGGGCGTCTGTGTGTTGAGCGTGACAAGCTGCAATCCCGCACCGGCGCACGCTGTGAGGTCGATACCATGCGTGAACTGGTCGAGGTACGTGACTGACCAATCGCGCTCCACCCGCGCGATTCCTTGACTTTTACGGCCATTTGCAACAAAGGCGCGGCAGCCCGATGCTACGCTAACCGCGCGCAGGGCCGTAATCCCGGCAGTAACCCTGCCCGCTATTTTCGGACACCACACACCGCATGACCTTCGCCGATCTCGGCCTTTCGCCTGAATTGCTCAAAGCCGTCGAAGACGCGGGCTATACTACGCCGACCGCGATTCAGGCGCAGGCGATCCCGACCATACTGATGATGCGCGACCTGATCGGCATCGCGCAGACCGGGACTGGCAAGACAGCGAGCTTCGTGCTCCCCATGATCGACGTGATGGCCGCGGGCCGCCGCCGTGCGCTGATGCCGCGTTCGCTGATCCTCGAGCCGACCCGCGAACTCGCGGCTCAGGTGGCTGAGAACTTTGAGAAGTACGGCAAGAACCACGATCTCAAGATGGCGCTGCTGATCGGCGGCGTGCAGATGGGCGACCAGTTGAAGGCCCTGTCGGACGGGGTTGACGTGCTGATCGCGACGCCGGGCCGGTTGATGGACCTGTTCGAGCGCGGCAAGATCATGCTCAACGGCTGCGAGCTGCTGGTGATCGACGAAGCCGACCGGATGCTCGACATGGGCTTCATCCCCGATATCGAATTCATCTGCTCCAAGCTGCCCGAAACGCGCCAGACGATGCTGTTCTCGGCGACCATGCCTGCGCCGATCGAAAAGCTGGCGAAGAAGTTCCTCAATAATCCCAAGCGGATCGAAACCACGCGCGCGGCGTCCACCAATGCCGACATCACTGCCTTCAAGGTGCCGGTGAAGTCCCGCACCAAAAAGGACACGCTGCGCTGGTTCCTTGAAAATGACCTGATTGAAACCGCGATCATCTTCGCCAACCGCAAGACCACGGTGCGCGAATTGAACCAGAGCCTCAATCGTCTGGGCTTCCGTTCGTCGGAGATCCACGGCGACATGGACCAGTCGAGCCGGATCAAGGAGCTTGACCGCTTCAAGGCAGGCGAAGTGAATATTCTGGTGGCGTCAGACGTCGCGGCCCGCGGGCTCGACATCAAGGGCGTCAGCCACGTCTTCAACTATGACACGCCGTGGCACCCTGATGACTACGTCCACCGCATCGGCCGCACCGGCCGGGCGGGTGCCAAGGGGCGGGCCTTCACCTTCGTATCGGAAGAAGATGCCGAGGCGATTGCGAATGTCGAAAAGCTGACCGGCAGCGCAATCAAGGTGTTTGGCAAGGAGGACGTGCGCGTCGACCTTACCGAAGTGATCGCCAAGGCCGAAGCGGCCAAGGCCAAGGCTGAACCTGAAGTTCGCACCGAAGACGCGCGCGAAGATCGGCCCGAACGCAAGGCCCGCCGCGCCCGCGAAGACCGCGAGGAGCGCGCACCGCGCGAAGAACGTGCTCCGCGTGAGGAACGCGCACCCCGCGAAGCCCGTCCCCCGCGCGAGGAGCGTCCTCGCCGCGAAAAGCCCGGCCCCCGCACCGACCGCGTCACCGCCAGTGACGATCAAAAGCCGCGCCGGCGCTATCACGAGGACGACGAACCCGTGCCCGCAGGCGAATGGAACGGCCCGCGTCCGGGGTTTCTGGATGTCGGCTTCGGCTGAAGCCTAACGTTCCGGCGGGAAGGCCGGAGGTGAGGCGCTGATCGGTCCGACCCAGAAGGTGCCGTCAAACCGGCGCTTCAAGCCCGCATCTGCAAATTCGCCGACCGCAATATGTGGCGGCCGGTCGCTAGACCCTTCGGCACCTGTCGCAGAGGCAGCGCAGGAAATCATGTCGTTCGTCACGTCCTCGCCCGGTGCCAGCTTTGTTTCCGGTACTAGTAGGCAGTTCCATGCTTCCCCGCCACCGTGCTGCAATCCCAGGCTGAGCAGGGAGCCATACCTGCGCAGCCGCACCGCCATCGGCTCGAACTCCGGGCCGCCGATGCTGAGCGGAGCGATCTCGGCGTGAAGGTTTCCGACCAGCACGATCACACGGTCGTAATCCTTCTGCGCGGCGGCCTCGGCAATGTTCTCGGCCTGTGCGGCTTCATGCGGACCTTGGCCGGGTAGGTCGGCAAATCTCGTGCGCTGGTCATCATCGCGCGCGCCGTTGAAAGCCACGATGTCGATCAAAGCTCCGCGTTCTTTGTGTCTGTGTGCCGCGAGAATGAGCCGAAGCATTGCTTCGCTCGCGACGCCATCGTCCCGATTGCGCCAGCCGAGTTCCGGGAGCGCCTGCTGGAAGGCTTCATGCGGCAGCGCCCAAGCCGCTTGCCATGCCTGATTCTGCCAGGAGGAGTGCTCCACCGCCAGCAGCAGACGCTGGCCGCGCTCTGCCTCTGCGCAAATCAAACGTTCCACAAATGCAGGAGCTTCATTGGTGCCGTGAGTCTCGCCGAACACCACGAAATCGGGGTCGCGTGCTGTAACGGCCGCCCAGCCTTCGGGCGCGGCGCATTGGTTCGGAGCAGGCGCTCGGGCATGCTCTGCTGCGGCGGGCACAGTCATTATGGCAGCGGCAAGTGCGAACGGAAACTTCATGCGCCAAGCTCCATGAAAGCCAGAGGCCTGGGTGTTAGCATCGCGGAACGGCGGGAAAAAGGTCTGCCGTTACAGGCGCCTAACCCACCACCGTCACAAAACTGTCGAGCACGCGCTTTTCGCCTGCGTCCTCGAACATGATCGTGAGCTTGTTGCCCTCCTGATCAATCACGCAGCCGGTGCCGAATTTCGTGTGCGTCACCATCGCCCCGATGGCGATATCGCTACGGGCGGGCGCGGCGAAGCTCGCGGCTGAGCGGGTGTTCTCCCGAACGCGAACGGGCTTGGTGTCGTAACCCGAGGTCAAAGCGCGCTGCCACCCGGGGCCGCGTTGCTGTGCGCGATCGGGCCGGTCGCGTGCGACATGGGCGAAAGGATCGTCCTGCTCGCTCCAGTTCGCCCGCCACAGTGAGGCGCCGCCGGTCAGCGTGGTTTCCTGCTCGATATGCTCCTCCGGCAGATCCTCGATGAAGCGCGAGGGGATCGAGCTGGTCCACTGTCCATAGATGCGGCGGTTCGCCGCGTGGAGAATGGTGCAATGCCGCCGTGCGCGCGTGATCGCGACGTAAGCGAGGCGGCGTTCCTCTTCCAGGGACGCCAGCCCGCCTTCGTCGATGGCGCGCAGCGAGGGGAAGACGCCTTCTTCCCAGCCGACGCAGAAGACATTGTCGAATTCCAGCCCCTTGGCCGCGTGAATCGTCATGATCGTGACCGTTTCCTCGGCATCCGACCGGTCATTGTCCATGACAAGGCTGACGTGTTCGAGGAAATCGCCAAGCGTCTCGTACTCCTCCATCGCGCGCGCGAGTTCGGAGAGGTTTTCGGCGCGGCCCGCGCTTTCGGGCGAGCGGTCAGCGGACAGCATCGCGTTGTAGCCCGATTCCTCCAGCACCAGCCTGAGCAGATCGGCAGGCGAGAGGGTGTCCGACGCCTCGCGCCAGTGCAGGAACTGCCGCATGAGCCCGCCAATCGTCATGGCGCTGCGCTTGGGCAATTCATCGCTGTCCGCCAGTTGCAGCGCGGCGGCGGCCAGCGGCAGGCCAGTGCGGCGCGCGTGGCTGTGCATCTGCTCCAAGGCCTTGGCGCCGAGCCCGCGCTTGGGCTGGTTGTGGATGCGTTCGAAGGCGAGATCGTCCTGCGGCTGCGCGATCAGGCGCAGGTAAGCGAGCGCATCACGGATCTCGGCACGCTCGTAGAAGCGGAAACCGCCGATGATGCGGTAATTGATCCCGATCTGAATGAAGCGGTCTTCAAATTCGCGGGTCTGGTACTGCGCGCGCACGAGGATGGCGACTTGATTGAGCGCCGCGCCCTCGCGCTCCAGCCGCTCGATTGCTTCGCCCACCCGGCGCGCTTCTTCGGGCGCGTCCCACACGCCGATGACCTTGACCTTGTCGCCGCCGTTGACCTCGGTCCACAGCGTCTTGTCGTGGCGCTGCGAATTGGCCCGGATCAGTCCCGCCGCCGCGCCCAGAATGTGCGGAGTCGAGCGGTAATTCTGTTCGAGCCGGATCACTTCCGCGCCCGGGAAATCCTTCTCGAACCTGAGGATATTGGCGACCTCGGCCCCGCGCCACGAATAGATCGACTGGTCGTCATCGCCAACGACGCAGATATTCTTATGCCCCTGCGCCAATAGTCGCAGCCACAGGTACTGGACGGCATTGGTGTCCTGATATTCGTCCACCATGATGTAGCGGAAGCGGCGCTGATAATCGGCAAGGATGTCGTGATGGCTGCGCAGGATGTTCAGCATGTGCAGCATCAGATCGCCGAAATCGCAGGCATTGAGCGCCTTCAGCCGCTCCTGATAGCGGGTGTAGAGCGCCGTGCCTTTGCCATTGGCATAGGCTTCGTTCTCAACCGCATCGAGATCAGCGGGGTTCAATCCGCGGTTCTTCCAGCGGTCGATCAGCCCGGCCAATTGCCGCGCGGGCCAGCGCTTTTCGTCAAGATCGGCCTCTGCGATCAAAGCCTTCAGCAGGCGCAGCTGATCGTCGGTGTCGATGATGGTGTAATTGTGCTGGAGGCCGACCAACTCGGCATGGCGGCGCAGCATCTTGGCGCAGATCGAATGGAAGGTGCCGAGCCACGGCAGCCCTTCTGCTTGCGGGCCGAGGTGGTGGGTCACCCGCTCACGCATCTCGCGTGCGGCCTTGTTGGTGAACGTGACGCAGAGAATTTGTGAGGGGTAAGCGCGCCCGGTCGCCACCAGATGCGCCAGCCGGGCCGTCAGTGCGGCGGTCTTGCCCGTCCCGGCGCCCGCCAGCATCAGCACCGGGCCCTCCGTTGCAAGCACAGCAGCGCGCTGCGGCGGGTTCAGCCGCGCGGCGTAAGCGGGCACGGAGCCGGAATCGCGCGTTGGCGTTGGGGAGGGCAGGTTGGTGCTCATGGTCTGATGCGAACAGGTAGGGAACAATTTCCGCAGGGGCAAGCTGCGAGGTGCCGCTTTGCCCACAGCGCGCGGTGGGCGGAAGATCGCCTTGCCGCCTTTCAGCCACAATTACCGATGGGCTGTTGCCTCGGCGGGTTGTCTGGCCGGGGCTTGGGTTGCCTCTCAGGCTGACCGCCCCATACTTGATGGTGTCAGGTCAGCAGGGGACTGAGCGGCCAGACAGAATTTTTGCGTTCGTCGTGCTTGGGTCAGTTAGAAATGGAGATACCCATGCATAAGTATCTGAATAAGTTCACCCTCGCTAGCGCAGCTATGGCTCTGGTAATGACCCCGGCAATGGCCGGTGCGCAAGAGCAGACCCCGCCTGAGACGATGCCGGGCACCACAACCTCGCCGTCTACCGATGCGACGACACCGCCCATGCCGGGCACAACGCCCCCGCCGATGGAGGGCAACACGCCCCCGTCCATGCCGGGTGCTACTCCGCCGCCTGCAACCGAAGCTCCGGCTCCGGAACCCACTGACGAGCAGGTCGCCCAGATGGATTCGTGGCCGGCCGACAAGCAGACCTCGTACAAAGCTTGGTCACCTGCGGCACAGAACTATTTCTGGTCGTTGACCGAAGATCGTCAAGAAATGTTCTGGCGTCTGACCGACGGCGACAAGGAAACGCTCGCCAAGCTGAATGATGCCCAGCGCGAAACGGCTTGGGCTCAGATCAAGACCAAGCTTGAAGCCCTAAGCAGCTAAGCCCCCTCTTCAGGGGGACCCGGGTCGGCATCAGATGCGGCCAGTCTCAACAGGCTGAGCTTGCCCTTGCCGACCCGGCGTTCTGCTTCGAGCGTAAGACCTTTGATCGCCACATCTTCCTTGAAGCTGGTTTCGACCGCGATCCAGGTCTGCGGACCGATCCAGCCAAGCCGCAGCAAGCGATCCAACGCCACATCGCCTGCGCCCGATTGATAGGGCGGATCGACGAGGATCAGGTCGAGCGGAGCCGAAGCCGCACGCAGTTGCATTACCGAACCCACCTCAACCCGCGAACGGGCCTGCGCGCCCAGTATCGTGATATTGGCACGGATCACATCCACCGCCGCGCGGTCCTGCTCAACGAACAGACAATGCGCCGCGCCGCGTGACAGGGCTTCCAGCCCGAGCGCGCCGGAGCCTGCGAACAGATCCGCTATCTGCAATCCCTCAAAATCGCCCAGCCGACTCGTCAGCATCGCGAACAGCGTTTCGCGCGCGCGGTCTGCCGTGGGCCGCGTGCCGTCGCCTTTCGGTGCGGCAAGTTTACGACCGCGCCACTCGCCTGCGATGATCCTCATTTGCGCGGACCTCGCGGCGGGGTAAGGCCGCGTGTCGGAGCCGGACGCTTGCGCGCGCCCGCGCCCGAGCGCGGCGGGCGGGGTCCGTCGCGGGCGCCTTTGCGCGGCGCATTGGTCAGGGTTTCGGCACCCTTGCGCGGCGCAGGCGAAGCAGCCGGACCTCGGCGCGGGGCGCTCTTTGCAGGCTCAGCATCCTTACGCGGCAACGCTGCGGCAGCGGCATCTTTGCGCGGAGCGGGGCGAGCGGAGTGACTTTTGCGCGCGGGAGGACGGGGCGGGCGCGGCGCCTTTTCCGGGGCGGCGATCATCACCTTGTCGGCCTTCTTCACCCCGCCACGCGGGATCGGCGTGCCGGTCATCTCCGACAGGAAATGCGCCACCGGCTTGCCGGTCAGCTCAACCGCCTGCCCGCGCGGCAGATCGCCGAGGTTGAACGGGCC
>DLGU01000006.1:0-3101 GCA_002482865.1 Porphyrobacter sp. UBA7686 | reverse complement strand
CGCACTTCGCGGTTCTTGCCTTCGGTGATGGTCATTTCGATCCACAGGTTGCGGCCTGAGGACCGTTCCAGGTTCGCGTCGATCGAGCCGTAGCGCACGCCGTCGATCTCGACCCCGTCCATCAGGTCTTCCAGCTGGCTCTGTGTCACCACGCCAAAAGCACGGGCGCGATAGGTGCGCGGCACTTGGGTGGCGGGCAATTCCATCGTGCGCTTCAACCCGCCGTCATTGGTGAGCAGCAGCAGGCCTTCAGTGTTGAGATCGAGCCGCCCGACCGGGATCAGGCGCGGCGTGCCGGCGGGAAGGGCATTGCGCAATGCCGTGTAGATCGTGGGCCGGCCCGCCATATCGCGCTCGGCCGTCAGCAATCCAGTGGGCTTGTGGAAGGCGAACAGCCGCGTGGCTTCGGCGGCGGCGACGGGATTGCCATCGACCGTCACCCCTTTGAGGCTGGCGAGGATCGTGGCAGGGGTATCGAGCACCTTGCCATCCAGCGCAACGCGCCCTTCGGCGATCATCCGCTCGATCTCGCGGCGGCTGGCAACACCCGCGCGGGCGAGCAGCTTGGCAATACGATCGCCTTCGGGGCGATTTTCGGAGCGGGGGGGCTGGGTAGGCATGTGTGGCCTTTAGGTCCCTCCCCGTTGTGTAGCAATGGGGAGGTGGCGCCGCGAAGCGGTGACGGAGGGGGAAGGCGGCGAGGACAAACCCTTCCGACCGCGCTTGCGCGCGCCCACCTCCCCATCCCGTCGGGACGGGGAGGGACTAGCTTGCACGGCCCAGTGTCTCGCTCACGATCTGGTTGAACCGCGCGATCCCGCCTTCCAGCGTGCCGAGCGTGATATGCTCGACCGCACCGGAGGAAAGCCCCTGCTGGCCGAGTTCGGCAGCGCGGAAATCCTCCGAGGCGAAGACCCCGCCGTCGAGCAGATTCCAGCTCTTCTCCCAATGCGCCAGCGCCTTTTCGGTGGTGGGCGCTTCGGGGATGAGCATGAAGTCTTCCACCAAGGTCAAGTCGGCCGCCTGCGGCATTAGCACCATGACGTTCACGTAATCAGGGCTCGGCACGATCACGGTCGCCGGAAGCAGCTGGTAGGCAAACGTCACCACCCGCCGCAGCGCCGCCATGTCGGTGAGGTCGACGCTCTCCATCTCCTCCAGCCGCCCGACGGCGGAACGTTGATGCGGGCCGATCTGGTCGCCCGCAGTGATCCCGTCCTTGAAGAATGGCCCGATGGTGGCGGCGTGAAGCCGGGTAACGTGGTAGCTTTCAAGGAAGGCATCCATGATGAGCTTCCAGTTGCCTTTCACCGTGTGCGTCCTGCGCCGGAACAGGTGCGCAGCCCCCAGACCAAAAGCGTCGAGGTCATTGCCCAAGGCCTGCGCATCGCTGAAATCGGCATCTGCGACCGGGGAGAACCAGATCAACCCGCCAGCCTCAAGGCTGGGGAGTTCGACCAGTCCGTAATCCGCCTTGTCGAGCCCCGGGAACGTTTCGGGCCGGGGCAGGGCAAGCAACCCACCATCAAGCCGGTAGGTCCAGGCGTGATAGGGGCAGACGAGCCGCTTGGCGCATTGCACCTCGCTCCCTTCCACCAGCCGCGTCCCCCGGTGACGGCAGACATTGAGGAACACGTGCGCGCGCCCTTCGGCGTCGCGGGTGATGAGCAGCGGGCGGCCGGTCGCATCATGCGGCACCGCCATGCCCGGCTCGGGCAGTAGCGCGGACGGCGCGAGCACCTGCGGCAGCCGGTCAAACAGCGCCGCTTTCTCGCGCGCGAAGTGATCGGGGCAGGTGTAATTGCTCGCAGGCACCGTCTGGATTCCGCCTGCGACCTTGGCGCGGCCCTCCCGGATCGCCTCGGCGAGCGCCAATTGGCCCGGCGTGGGACTCAAACGGGGCAAATCTGTTGTTGCGGCGTTCATCGCTCTTTTCTCATCCTCTTCCCTGCGCCTAGTGTGGCACGAAACCGGGCTGGCGCAAATCGCCACCTGACAGCATGGGATCGTCAATGGCCGAAGCCGTTCTAGAACACCGCACACGCCTGTCGCGCTGGCTCGCGCTGATGGCGGCGCTGCGTCATCCCAAGACTGGCTATGTCCTGCTGTTCGGCTTTGCGAGCGGGCTGCCTTACGCGCTGTTGCTCGGCACGCTCTATGCCTGGCTGACCGATGCCAAAGTCGATGTCGAAACGATGGGCGTGTTCTCGCTAGTTGGGCTCGCCTACGCCTTCAAGTTCCTGTGGTCGCCCGCGCTTGACCGGGTCGACCTGCCGGGGCTGCGGCGGCTGGGTAAGCGCAAGCAATGGATCGTGACCGCGCAATTGCTGCTGGGCGGAATTCTGGTGGTGCTGTCGCTGCTCGATCCGCTGTCCTCGCTCGGCGTGTTCTCACTGCTGGCGGGGATCGGTGCCTTCGCCAGCGCGACGCAGGACGTGGTGATCGACGCTTGGCGGGTGGACGTGGCCGACGAGGTGGCGACGATCGACATTCTATCGACCGTGTTCCAGATGGGTTACCGCGTCGCCGCGTTGGTAGGCGGGGCACTGGCGCTGTTCATGGCCGAGCGGCTGGGTTGGCCGACGGTGTTCGCCAGCATGGGCGGCATTTTGCTGTTCGTGGGCTTCCTCGGGTTGTTCGCGCCCGATGCCGAACGGACGGTGGCGGCCTTGGCAGACGAGCGCAGCAACCTTGGCACATTGCGGCAGGCAGGGCAGATGACCCCGCGTGTCCGGGCCTATGCGCTGGGGGCGGTCGCCTTGCTGTGGGGCTGGGCATTGGTGACGGTGCTGGTTTTCATGGTTCGTTCGCTGACTGCCACACCCGAAACGCGACCAGACTCGACCGAGTTCGTGACGCAAATGGGCCCTTTGATTGTGATCGCGACCGTGGTGATCCCCGGCTTGATCGCAGGCTGGCTGGAGTCCATGCGCAAGCAGGGCCGCCATGTGCTGACCGCCGACGCGCCCGCACGCACGGCTTACGACACCGCACTCGACCACGGTTACCGCGCGCTGATCCTGCCCTTGGCGGAGATTATCGGGCGTCTGAAATGGGCTGCCGTTCTGGTGATCGCACTGGTGCTGTCCTACCGCATCACC